>JACDCC010000335.1 GCA_013694595.1 Chthoniobacterales bacterium | reverse complement strand
AAAATTTACCGGCAGGTCCACTTCTCGACGCGAGCCTACTTTGGCGCGCCATCGAGTAAACCCCTCTACAGCTGCGTCATCGAGCTCACCGTGTCCGGTGCCTTTCAGAGGCTTGACCGCGACGACTTTGCCGTCCTCACGGATGTAAAGGCGGAACACGCCGCTGCCTTCGTGGCGGGCGCGGAGAGCCTCATAAGGGTATGTCGGAACGGGCATCTTAACGAACGTCTGCCTTATTTCCGCGTCCGAGAGCTCCCGCGCGCCAGCCGTCGCACAAACGAAAACGACAGCGGTCGTGAAGGCCATTACCGAACGGGTGCAAAAATGGGAACTCTTCACGGTCTAACGAGACGGAGATAAGCTGCGGCGGGAGGGAGAGTGCGTCGCCCGCAGAGAAAGTGTGCGAATCATCTCAAGAGTTAATCGCAGAGCTTCCCGCCGTCAGCTTCATCGATTGGTTAGACCTTTTCACGTGGCGGGACACCACTTCGGAAACTGGCGACAACATCCGGATGGCACAAAAAGAGGACCGCAAAGACGGACAGTGCAAGGACCAAGAAAAACGAGGAGAACTCGCCAAGACGCGTCCAAAGGCGCACTGTAGGCATCTGGTCTGGAGATAGATCAGTGAACGAGATCGGACCAATGGCCTGGATGCCGTAGCGAAAAAGAAGAAACGCCCCGACCAGGATGACGCCAATGAGAAGAATGCGTCTGGTCCACTCGCGGCCCGTGGCAAGCAGGAAGCTCATGATGAGGAGCGCGCCTGACACAGCGATGACACGCCAGTCGTAGGTAATACTTGGACGCTGGCCGCCGAACGAGAGCATCCAAGCGGAGAACATACCGCTGACACCAAGCCCTCCGACAAGTGTCGCTATTGTCTTCGGCCACGATGCAACGAGGACGCGCATAGGTCTAACGAGACTCAAGATCAGCGACCGCTGGCGAGAGCGCGCATGGCTGCGAGTTTGAGGTTGTAGTCATCGAAAGCTAAAACGCGGAGCGGCCAGCGGTTCGCTGCATCGCCTGGTTAGGTCTTTTGCGGCCATCTGCCTACAGTGTTGTGGGTCGGAGGGAAGTGTTCATGTGCTGATCGATGAGCAACCTCAAGCGGGTATGCACGATCGGCCACAGCCGCGTGCGGAGCGCGGACTCGTAACGCTGACCCCTCGCGTCGAAGGCTAGGCTAACCCGCACTATCGACTCTACAGGAAACGACACCCGAAATGCTTCGTGCGGCGCAACCTGCACGCGGTGGTAGTAGAAGCGGTCCCCCTTGAGGGTGAGGTTTGCGAGAGACGTGTCCGATTCGTTCACGATAACGAACGCGCGCCGATCGCCGGCTAGGAGCGTGAACATCGTGAGCCACAGGACGAGCACACCGAGGGGAGTCAGAACAAATACGATCAGCTTCCTCACGGATGAGACCTAACGAGACGGAGATAAGCTGCGGCGAGCCCTGGAGACGATCCACGGAGCGGAAAGCGTGGATGGCAGACACGCAGAGCGTAGATCGCAGGCTTGCTCGCCGTCGGCTTCATCGATTGGTTAGGCCTTCGCGTGATCTTCAGGACGTTTTGCAGCACGGGAGCCACTCCAGCGCTCGATCTCATCTTTCAACTCGGCGGAAATGTTGAACCAAGCAGTCGACGACGCAAGATGTAGATTGCAGGACTGCTCCGCCGCGGCCGCTATGATCTGCTGGAACCAGCGCAGATAACCCCACTCGCGCGGCTTCGGAGAGTGTAGGCGGCGACGGACAGCGTCCCAGTGGACCTCCATCGCCTCACGGTAAATGTACGGAAAGGTGGCACTCGCGGGTGTCACGAACAGGCGCTCGCTCTCATCGATCCCGATTTCCGCGATGGAGTCAGCTTCCACGATATGAGGCCTAACGAGAGTTGAGCCGCGGACGATACGCGCGCGCGTGAACTGGGGAATGTGCGGGTGGTGTTTGCATTGTGCTGGAGGGGAGCGGGTTGGCGCGATAGGAGGGAGCATGCCCCGTCCCAAAGCGCATTATAGCGTGCTCCTAAAGAACCATGAAACCGGCGAGCAACTCAAGCTGGAATTGATTGACCTGCCTTTCTCTAGCAGCAGCCGCACGTTTCGCCTGCGGGTGAATGGGCGCTGGGCGCAAAAACTCCCGGTCGCCAGCAAGACGAACGTGCTCCGGCAATTGCGCAGTTGGTGGGTCATGCACTGAACAACGGGCAAACCACGACGCTGCCTTCGGTGATCTTTGCCAGTGGATCAGCGATCACTCGACAGCGGTGAAGGCATCGACGGTTGCGATATGCCTGCGAGGCGCCGCGGACGACCAAGTGCCCGGGCCCCGGGGTCAGTCGCTGAATCGTGTCGTTCCGGTCGACACGGCCGGAAGTGATGCGGCATGATGAAGTGAGACTGGCTCGGAAAGCGCGCGCAGGGCTTTCAGGCGCGGTATATTACATCCTCGACCGAGGCGACCGGCAAAAGGCGATCTTCCTCATCCCCGTTGAGGTGCGGTTGAAGAACGGCGAAACCATCGCGCTCCGGCATCAGCTGCAGTTCGCGATCCCGCGGGGCGTGCGGGAGGAGGATTAACCCCCCCGCCCTCCGGCCGCATTGTCCCGTCAGGGCAAAACGGGGATGCTTTTTTCATCCCGCACGAGCGATGCCTTGACGATCACCGTCGCGGGCGGCGCAAAGCTCACCAGCCAAAGCAGCGGAGCTTTCGTCCTGGGCTTGAAACGACACGCCTGCAACGTCCGCGTCACATGCTCGTCCAGTCCTTTGTGGCCGGTCGAGCGCTTCGCAGTGACCGACTCAACACTGCCGTCGGGCCGCAGCTTCATCAGGTAAAAGCCGCTTCCCACTGCTTCGCCTGCGCAGCTTCGAGCGGGTAATAGATGTCTCCACCCGAGAGAAGATAACGCCGCAAAAACCTGACGGTCCCTGCGTCAGTCTCGTAGCGCGGTCCGCCTTTCGGCACCGCCGCGGCCGAGCACGTTAGCATCGCGAGGATTACCGTTGCGAAGATCTTCATCCTTCTTGATTCCTACTTCGCCTCGTACTGCACGAACCACTGCGGGTTGAGATGCGCCAGTGGTCCCTTCAGCTTCTCCAGCTCCGCTGCTGGGCCGTGCACTTCCAGCCGGATCAAGTCCGCGATCTGCAACGTTTCGCCGAGCAGCGGACCGATATTCTGCAGATGCGTCAGCAACGCCTCGGCGCCCTCGTACCCTTCCCGGCAAAAGATCTCGTCCCCGTTGATCGTGAAGTCGTAGAAGATGTTCCGCTCCTCTGTCGCCGAATTGTCGCGAAATGCCGGCAGCCCGGCTTTAAGCGTCTCCAGTTTACCAGGATGCGCTTTGAAGTACGGGTGCAAACTAACAAACTTCGGTGGCAGCTTCATAGGAGCGCAGGCTAACGAACACGAGGGCGTAGACTTCTACGAGCGCGACGCCGGTTCCCTCACCTGCACCTCGAACGATCGCAGCGTAGGCGCCGGCTGGCGCGCCTGAGAGGATTGCAGTTTCGACGTCACGCGTCGGCTGAACCCAGTCGCCTGGATGCCGATTCCTGGTCGCTGCGCCAGTTGTTGCTCGAGGTCAGGAGCACGCCGTCAGCATTGTGGATGTCGAGCAGTGGATTGCCGCGCGGCGCACTTCCTCCAATGATGAAACCGCCGATCAAGGCATTCTCCCCCTCCCCTACGCCGCACCCGCGTCGAGATATTCTTCAGCGCGGGCGCGCTGGCATTGCCGAACAGCCAGATCGCCGATGGTGAGTAGATATGCGTGGGGTCGTGAATCGTGAAGGTGATATTCGCTTCCGCCAGGTTGTTCGGGAGGGGCCGGAACCGCACGGCAAAGACAATTCCGCGTTGCGGCGGGATCGTGAAGCTGTTTGCGGAGATGTACTGGCGCGTGGTCGGGTCGTACACCTGGACCATGAAAGCGCTCGCGTCTCCGGTGATCTGGAAGTCGCGCACTTCCTAGCGGCCGGAGCCTGCTCGCCGCCGCATTAGTCAGGAAAATGTTCTGCACGGGACTAGTCGAGCCTGCCGGTGTGATGGGAAACCTCGCGCGCGGTGGATTAGCGAAGACAGGAACACGGCTGCTGGACCCGTCCGGCTTCGGTGGGAGGCGAGCACGGGTGCTGTCGCATCGATGATCCTCGCGTCGTCGGCGCTGTCAGGGCGACCTTTTGGCACCCCCGTCGGCGTGCCCGTGTAGGTGACGTCAGGATTGGAGAATTGGCAGATTTGAATCGCGTCTGCATTCCCGGTGTAAGACATCACGCAGCCATACTTCTGCCCGTCGTCACCGCTAAAGACGTGGCCAAAACCATAAGAGGAAACGCCGGAGCCCGCGGCCGCGCGATCATGCTGGCAGCCGAAATTATGACCCAAATGCGTGCACCAATATCGTGGTGCTGCCGCCCATCAGAACGGCGTGGCGTTCGCTTGGGGAACCAGTCGCCATACCGGCCAGCGAAGTGCCGCTCGAGCCGAAAAGATGCACCACGTCTGCGCCGTACTGCTCGC
Organism: Chthoniobacterales bacterium; assembly: GCA_013694595.1. GTDB lineage: Bacteria > Verrucomicrobiota > Verrucomicrobiia > Chthoniobacterales > UBA10450 > JACCTI01. Next base: position 1,339 of record JACDCC010000335.1, on the reverse strand, counting down.
GCAGCGAAGCAACGACATCCATGAAGCCGTCGGCAGGATCGTCAGGCGCGCCAGATCGAGCGCGACCTCTCCAGATTCGGCGTAATCAACTCGCGCGGTGTGCACCAGCCGCGCGCGCGCGGCGACCGCGCTGTTCGCGAACATCGTATTCGCGGACGCAACCGCCAGCTGACAGTAAGCCTCCATCGCTGCCGTGCTCGAAAACGCTTCGTCAGGCGGTCGAGATGGTCGATTGCGAACTTTCGCCCGTCCGCCGTCCTGACTTTGCCTTGCAGAACGCCATTGACCACCGACAGGAGCACTGTCCCGGCAGGAATGCTTTCGGCCGCAGCAACGACACCGTGGATGACGAAGCGTGCCGGGCCATACATCTCGACGTGCATGGCCTCGACCTTCAATGGCAGGTCCTCGAACACGTCGACCGTGAAGGATCTCTTTTCCTTGGCTGGCCCGAACGTCCGCGCGACACCTTCGAGCAACTGCAGATCGAAACGCGAACTCCGCGCGCGGAGTTCAGGCTCGCCGGCTCGTGGATCGCCGGCGCAATGTTCCACCCGGGTCGGTTTTTGCTTTCGGAGAGAAGGCGATCAATCTCTGCCTGCGCGGGAGTCGCGAGCAGACTCATCATTGCCCGCGCGGCCGCACTCCGGCAGGTGTGCCATGGCCACATCAGGAAAGTGATCACCGAGCGCGATCATGCCGGAACTGAGCTATCACCAAGGTGGTTTTCCCGACGATCTCGGACTTTCCTGCCGAACAAGCCAGGCAAATTTCACCTGTCCGGATGAAATTTTGCACCGCCTGATTTGACGTGCGCAAAACACGTGCAAAGATATCGCTCCGCAGGCGGGACCTGCGATTCGCTGAAAAGCGAAAAAATCTTCAAAAGTTGAAGATTTAGTGTTGACGGAGATTCCGAACACACTATGTTGCTCGTCCCGCGACACTGCGGCTTCGGAGTTCCCGAAGTGTTCTTCCCCTCCTGGCTCAATCGTTCGAGCCGATTGTTCGTGTAAACGAAGATCGGTTTGTACTGCGGCGAGGAGGACCGAGAACGGCAGATCTTTGACAGAGCAATTCTGGATTTCGTCAGCACGAGTTTCAGTGGTCATCCGACCGCTGCGACAGACGGAGTCAGAAGGTGGAAGTAGATAGTCAGCGAAGATTGAATTGTGCGTTATACGTCGAGTTTCTTTGATTAAACATTTTTCTGTACCGGTTCTTCGGAACCGCGAGGAAATCTTATTTTAATGGATAAGATCGGACGAACACCGCGAAGCGAACGTGGAACTGCAGCAATAGCTGCGGGGACAGTAGCGGAGCGGTTTAGAATGGTCAG
>JACDCC010000332.1 GCA_013694595.1 Chthoniobacterales bacterium | reverse complement strand
TGAAGCGCAGTCGCCGTCTCGGGCGTCACCATTTCGGCCACACCGCGGGTGACCGTCAGCGTCTGGAGTCCGGAGAGCTTATGTGAGTAGGCGCGCAGGGCGTAGCCGACAAACAAGACGCACATCGCAAAAAACAGCGCCTCCGGTTTCGTCTTCGCGATCGTCAACTCGACCGCCGCCAGCACCACGAATGTGATGCCCATTAGAACCCGCTGATAAATCGGCAGGGGCAGGCGTCTATTAAACGTGCAGGCGCCGAGATTCACGGTAATGGCGCCGACGACGCCGATCGCGTACAAGCCGGCGAGGCTCTCGAATTCCTTCGTCATCGCGAGCACCAGGATCGGGATTCCGATCGCGATCATCAGCGGAATGAACGGCACGCCGTGGCGATTCAGGCGCGCGAGCTGTTTCGGCATCTCGCCATCTTGCGCCATCATGTAGATGACGCCGATCAGCGCGACGACCGCGGTGTTGACGGCGCTGAAGAGCAGCAGGCCGAACACGACGCCGACGACGATTCCGAGAACCGAACCAACTCCGGGCGTGCTCGCGAGCGTGCCGTAATACTCCGCGAGATAGCGCAGCATGTCTTCTTTGTGCGCGTTCAGCTCAGGCGCGAAATTCTTCGGAATCGAGAGCATCGCCCAGCCGAGCAGCGCGGTGCCGATCACGACTTCGAGTGCGACCGGCAGAATCGCTTTCGTGGCCGTGCGTTTGACGCTCGGCTTATCCGGCGGCGAGCCGGGATCTGCTTTCATCACGCCAGTGATATTCGCGACCGCTTCGACGCCACTGAGCGCGAGAATTACCCCCACGAACGCAACCCACGTGTGGCTGAGATCTTCGTGTCGCGGTTCGAGGTAGATCGTCGTCAGGTGTGGTGTGCTGAGACCGATGATCATCAACACGACCAGCACCGCCGGGATCGCGAGCCAGATGGAGGCGCTGCCGCTGTGCCGCGGCCCGAAGTAGTTCATCGCGCCGACGACGAGCACGAGAACCATCGTAGTGACCGGCGCATGATGTGTCGGGATGCCGAAGTAACTCACCGCCGCCCAGCCGCTGAGTGCGGCCGTGATGACGAAGTTCGCGACCAGGAGGAGCGCGCCGGTTGAGGCCAGGAAGCGACTCTGCTGCCGCGCCGCAGAGTACACGCCTCCTCCATCAGGAAAGTGCGTGCAGACGATGATGTAGTTGTAACCGACGACGGCGGTCAGCAGGCAGACCGCCAGAATGATCGGGAAAGAGGAGAATCCCACGGCGACAAAGGCGAGACCGATGACGTACGCTTTGCTCGTGCCCCAGTCGCCGTAGAGCAATGCGGCGGCGCGTTTCCAATCGACATTGCGCGGCCGATGAACGCCGGGTGGGACTATTGCATCAGCCATGCGGGAGCTCCACGAGCGGGGGAGTCTCAGGTGGCCCTCCGATGCGGGCAAGCGTTTTCAACATCGTTCAACGAGGCCCAAAGCGTCGGCTGCAAATGGAGGCCAACGGCCGGAGCGGCCAGCCTAGAAACCGCTGCTGCCCGCGGTCGCGTTCGTTGCATTTTCGAGGTGAGCCACGCACTCAATCTCCGCTGTTTGCGGGAACATGTCCAAAGGCGTCACCGACCGAAGAATAAACTGCTGTCGCAGCTCCGACAGGTCGCGCGCCATGGTCGCGGGATTGCAGGAGACGTAAATGATGGTGTGCGGCGGTCGCTCAACAAGCGCGCGACGAGCATTCGGCCCGATCCCAGTGGCGGGCGGGTCAATGATGACGCTGGTCGATGACAGGTCCGCGCCGGCCAGGTGGGTGGCGAGCTCGAGGTCGACATCGCCTTCGATGTAGGTTTCGATCTCGGATGCGTTCTCGCGCGCGGCGGCGACGGCGTACCGATCCCACTCGATCCCTACGATTCGATCAAACCTGTCGCGCAGTCGCTTCACGAAAAAACCGGCGCCGCAGTAGGCGTCGATTAACAGCGCCTGTCGTTCTGGAAGGATTCTGGCGACGAGTTGCGCGAGCGCTGCGGCGACCTCGTCGTTGGTTTGCTCGAACACGCGCGGGCGCGGATGAGCACGCAAAGTGTAGTGCCCGTCGCGCGGCTTGCGCGCGCGTAATTCCGCCAGCGCTTCGTTCACCTCCGGCGCGGCGATCGGGCAGAGCGTCACGTCGATAAGCTCATGCGCCTCGCGCCGATAGTAGCCAATCACGCCATTTTCTGCGTGGACGGTAACGCGGTTGCGATAGCCGTAGTGGTTGGGAGAGGGGATCATCGACTGCATCGGAGGCTCTTCGAAACGCCCAATGCGCCGGAGGGCTTGCTCCACCTGCCGATGTTTGAGTTCCAGCTGATGCTCGTAGCTGATGTGCTGGTAACTGCAACCGCCGCAGCGTCCAAAGTAGGGGCATTCCGGTTTTGTGCGATGTGGCGACTCTGCAATGACTTGCTCGAGCGCAGCTTCGGCGAACTGCTTTTTTTGCTTCGTGATTCGCGCGGAAACCTGCTCCCCGTCGATCGTGAACGGCACAAAGACCGCCTTGCCTTCCAGTCGGCCGACGCCGTTTCCGCCGAACGCGACGTCGTGGATGTGAAGTGAGACGGAGGCCATCGCGACAAACTTCAGCTGCGGAACGATGACGGCTGAGCTGGTGCCGTGAGCTGAGGAACGGCGGCCAATGACGGACGCGCCGCTACAGTGCACCCTAGTAGTGGCGGACGTAGGGGTAGCGGGACTCGTTACCGAGCTCCGGCGGGAACTCCTTGTAACCGGAGTGAATCCAGTGTGTGTCACTCGCGAGCACCGGATAATAGCTGCCGCGGACGGCTGGGATCGGCCATGTCAACAGCTCAAAAATTCCAGCCTGCATGCGCATGACGCTGCGCCCGACGCCGCGCACGACCCCGTAGCCGGCCGCAGCGGAATTGCCTTCGGTTTCGTTCACCTTCGCGATCGTCGTCGGCAGTTCTGACCAGCCGTAGAGGATGTTCGAAACCGCGCGTCCGAGCTTCCGCGTCGGCCCATGTTGATTCGACGGCGGATCGTGGATGTCAGCCCGGCACAGTCCGACGAGTCCGATGAGAAGCGCAGCGGCGACGAGAGTTTTCATAGACGCTCGAGGCAGTAAAATCGTTCCAGGCCGCGGCGGCAATCTTTCATTTCTTCTCGACGTTTTCTTCCAGGTCCTTTTCGACCGGCGGAGTGTCCGATTTCGCGGCTTTCCGCACTTCCTTCGGCAGCCGCCCACGCGTCGCAAGCATCGACCCGGTGATCGTGGCCGCGAGGACACTGATGATGAAACCGAGGGATGCCCAAATTGGAATCTTGTAAAGGTCGGCGATCAGCATCTTGATGCCGACGAAACTGAGGACGATCGCGAGGCCGGTCTTCAGGTAGATAAAGCGGTCAATCACGTGTGCGAGCACAAAATAGAGCGAGCGCAGACCCAAGATCGCGCAGACGTTCGACGTGTAGATAATGAATTGGTCGCGCGTGATCGCGAAGACCGCGGGAATCGAGTCAACGGCGAAAACCAGGTCCATGCTCTCGATGCAGAGCACCACCAGTGCGAGGGGCGTGAGCATCCAGGCGTCGCCGACTTTCACGAGAAATTTCTGGCCGTGATACTCGGGCGTAACGCGCACCCAGCGCCGCGCGAACTTCAGCATGAAGTTGCTCTCGAGGTCGATCTCTTCGCCTTTGCTGATCATCATGCGGATGCCGGTGATGAGCAGAAAGGCGCCGAAGAGATAGAGGACGAAATGGAACCGCTCGACCAGGGCGACGCCGACGCCGATCATCACGCCGCGCATGATCAGCGCGCCGATGATGCCCCACACCAGCACCCGATGCTGGTATTTCTTCGGCACCTGGAAGTAGGTGAAGATGAGGACGAAGACGAAGATGTTGTCGACGCTGAGCGAGTACTCGATCAGGTAGCCGGTGAAGAATTCCAGTGCGGCCTGCGGCCCTTTCAGATGCCAGACGAGCACATTGAAACTCAGCGAGAGGGTCACCCAGACGACGCTCCAGATGGTCGCTTCGCGGATCGTGATGACGTGCGCTTTGCGATTGAAGCCGACGAGGTCGATCGCGAGGACGATGAAGACGCCGATGTGAAAGGCGATCCAAAACCAGAGTGGCACGGCGCGTAGCGTCCCACGCGGTCCTAGCGCCCGCAAACGCAAAGCCGCTGCAGCTGAATCCGCGGGGGCGCAATGCTGCTCGCCCTGCGGCAACTCGCTGCTACAAAGTGCGATGCGGTCCGCTGCGGCCGAGTTTTCACTGGTCAATCGTTCCGTTCACCGTACCGTTGGTCGCCTGAATGGATGCTGAACTGGAGAAACTTGTCGAATCAGGAAAGTTGACTGCCAAGGCGGCTGATCAGCTCGATCAACTAAAGGTTGGCACCTTTTGCCTCCACAAAAGCTGGGGCTTCGGGCGCGTCGCGGAGTGGAACCTCCTGCTCAACCAAATCGTGATCGATTTCCAAGGCAAAAAGGGTCACCCGATGCAGCTGACCTACGCCGCTGAGAATCTCGCGGTCATCTCGCCGCAGCATTTCCTGGCGCGGAAAGCGAACGATCTCCCCGGCGTGAAAGAACTGCTGAAGACCGATCCAGCCGGCGTCGTTCGCAATATTCTGGAGAGTGTCGGCGGCTCGGCCACGGTGTCGCAAATCAGCCAGATGATGGTTGGCGATCTTTTCAACGAAGCAGAATGGAAGCGCTGGTGGAGTTCCACCACGAAGTCGCTGAAGAAGCAGGGATTTTTTCACATCCCGACCAAAAAGACGGAGCCAATTCAGCTACGGACTGAGAAGGTCTCGCGCGCCGATGAGTTGATCACCTTCTTCAATCAGGCGCGCCAGCCGAAAGAGCAGGCGGCGGCGCTCGATCAGATCATCAAATTCCATAGCGAGTTCAGTGACCCGGCAGCGCAGTTGCAGCCGGTGGTCAATGCGATCGAAGAGGCCGCGCAGCGGAACCAGCGGTTCAATGCGGCGCTGGTGCTCGAATTACTCCTGGCGCGCGATGATTTGATGCAGCGTTGCCCGGAGCTGACCAGTTCCAATAGCCTCACCGTTGAGCGGATCATCGCCGACGAAGAAGCCCGGATGGTGACGATCTTGCCGAAACTTCCTTCAGCGAAAGAGCGTCGCATCCTTCACATGCTTCCGCTTGCCCTCGGTCCTGCCTGGACGGCGCGTGCGTTCCAGCTGATGCAGAGCAACAATGCGCGCGCCGTCGCCCAGATTCCCCGCGTGTTCGCGGAGGCAGGGCAGCAGGAGGAGCTCCGCGCGTATCTCCAGCGCGGCATCCGCGAGCACTCTCTCACGAGTGAAGCGCTCGTCTGGCTCTGCCGCGAACGAGACAGCAACTGGCGCGATCTGATGACGCCTGAACTGCTCGGCGCAATTCTATCGGCCCTCGAGCGGGACCAGCACAACGAGAACAGCCGCGGCAGCAAGCTGCGTGATCTAATCCTCGACGATCGCGAGTTGATTCCCGACATGTTCACCGGCGTGGAGACGAGCGTCGCTCGCGACGGCATGCGCCGGCTGATGCTCACGCCCGTTTTCGATGAGCTGACGAAGCGCTCGCTGCTGGCGCGGATTATCAAGCTTTACCCTGAACTCGACACCGTTATCACGGGCGAGCAAAAGGAAGAGAAGATTGAGTCGCTGATCGTTTCGTGGAGCAGCCTCGACAAACGGAAAAACGAGTTCGAGGAGCTCGTGAACAAAAAGATCCCGGAGAACAGCAAGGAGATCGGCATCGCTCGTTCCTACGGGGATCTTCGCGAAAACTTTGAGTTCAAGGCCGCGAAGGAAATGCAGGCAGTGCTGGCGCGGCGAAAGGCGGAGCTCGAAGTCATGTTGCACCGCGCCCGCGGGACCAACTTCGAGAATTCGGACACATCGCAGGTCTCGATCGGGACGATCGTAACATTGCGCGAGGTCGCTTCCGGCAAGCAGGAGGTCTACACGATTCTCGGCGCTTGGGATAGCGATCCGGACCGCGGAGTGATCTCGTATCAAACGGCAATCGGTCAGTCGCTGCTCGGACACAGGGTGGGGGAGACGGTAAGTCTCGGGGCTGAACAAGGAGCCAGCGAGTACCAGATTTTGTCGATCGAGCCGGCGCCATTGGATGCGGTGCCGCTCGACACTTCAGTGTCGGAACCGATCTCAGAGCCGCTTGCGGTTCAGTGATTCTTGGCGGCCCCTGCGCGTCTAGGGCAGGAGCGGGAATGATACGCGGCAATTTTGTCGGGCGGCTGACGTGCTTGCATCTGTGCGCTACGGGTTTGGCGCTTGTATCGCTTCGCCCATTTTTTTCGCGCGCAGCTCTACACTCCACGCGAAATGTCGTTTCCGAGCCGCCGGCGTTCCGCGAAGGTTTCATCAATAACGTAGAGCTGAAAGGTTCCTCGATTTTCAGCGCGCAGGAAAACGGTCACACGCTGACGAGGAGCACTCCATCTGGACAAGGTTCATCCCGGCGGAGAGAATCCAAACATCCTGATGAACGCTCCAATCCTGATTGCCCAAAGCGACGAACCACTTTACCTGCTGCCGAAGCTGGCCAACCGGCACGGGCTGATCGCCGGAGCAACCGGAACTGGCAAGACCGTCACGCTGCAAACACTCGCCGAAGGGTTCAGCCGGCTTGGCGTACCGGTTTTTGTTGCCGACGTAAAAGGCGACTTGGCGGGCATCAGCCAACCGGGTGGAACGCACCCGAAGGTGTTGGAACGCGTGGCGGAGCTCGGAATCGCTGACTTCGCAGGGGAAGGAAGCCCGGTCGTTTTCTGGGATCTTTTCGGTGAGAACGGCCATCCGGTGCGCGCCACAGTCTCCGAAATGGGTCCGCTGTTGCTCGGGCAGTTGCTGGCACTCAACGCCACCCAGGCGGGCGTGTTGAACATGGTCTTCAAGATCGCGGACGACAACGGGATGCTGCTGCTGGATCTGAAAGACCTTCGCTCCATGCTGCAGCACGTGGCCGAGAACGCCGCCGCGTTCAAAACCGAGTATGGCAATGTCTCCGCTGCCAGCGCCGGAGCGATCCAGCGGAGTCTACTCGCGCTGGAAAGTCAGGGCGCGGACCAGTTCTTCGGCGAGCCTGCTCTCGATCTCCATGATCTCCTGCAAACGCAGGATGGGCGGGGAGTGGTGAACGTGCTCGCGGCCGAGAAGCTGATGCAGCAGTCGCCGAAGGTTTACGCGACTTTTCTGCTCTGGCTGCTGTCGGAGCTGTTCGAGCAGCTGCCGGAAGTGGGGGATCCGGAGAAGCCGAAGCTGGTGTTCTTTTTTGACGAAGCGCATCTGCTGTTCTCCGACATCGACCGGGCTCTCGAGCAAAAAATCGAGCAGGTCGTGCGATTGGTCCGCTCGAAAGGCGTTGGTGTTTACTTCGTGAGCCAGAACCCGCTCGACATTCCCGACGTGGTGCTCGGGCAGCTTGGGAATCGAATCCAGCATGCGCTGCGGGCATTCACTCCGCGCGACCAGAAGGCGGTGCACGCGGCAGCGCAAACGTTCCGGCAGAATCCAAAGCTGGATGTCGAAGCGGTCATCACCGAACTGGGCGTCGGTGAAGCCCTCGTCTCAATGTTGAACGAAGAGGGAAAGCCTTCCGTTGTCGAGCGCGCCAAGATTGTGCCACCGCGGAGCCATCTCGGAGCGATCACGCCGGAGCAGCGGAAGCGAATTATCGGCGCGTCGGTGCTTGCCGGTCACTACGAGAAGAGTGTCGATCGGGAGTCTGCGTACGAGCGGCTGCAAGCCAGCGCAAAAGATAAACTGGCCGCTGAAGGCGCGGCGACAACCTCGTCGCCGTCGAAACCTGGCGCGGGCGCGGCGGCTGAGGGCGGCTCTATCTTTGGAAAAATTTTCCAGCCGACGATCGGCCCTCGCGGGGGCCGTTACGACACCCTTGCAACGACGGTGGCGAAAAGCGCCGCCCGCACGGTCGGCAGCCAAATTGGCCGACAGATCGTCCGCGGAGTGCTCGGCGGCCTGTTTGGCGGCGGCGGTCGGCGCCGGTAGGTCTGCGAAGCTTCCGGCCTATTTCTTTTGCGAAGAGGCAGCTGGAGCGGCCGATGAGCGTGCTTCCGCCTTGGCGGCTTTGTCAGCCTTCACTTCGATCTTGGTTGCACTCATTGTGTATTCAATCGTTACCCGGTCGCCTACCTTGACAGCGTCGCCGGTTTTGGTGCTGGCATTGCGCATGATCTCCCACCGTTCGTCACCTTTCTGCACTGCGATCATGGATTCGTTGACCTCGAGGACAGACCCGGTAACCTGGTAAGTTCTTGAGGGTGCGGCGACGGCGACGCTGCAAAGCACCACCGTCACGGCCGCAAAGACACTGAACATTTTTATTTTCATTACTACAAGGATCGGATTCCTCACCCGCTAAGGCCTTGTCGTCGATCGCTCTTTGAGTCTCGGAGCAACCCGGCCCTTACTGGCCGTAGCAGTCGCCGTCGTTCCGACGGGAAGGTTGAAGAAGCACACCGGGCTTTCAATCCTGGCAATGGCCGATAAGATGCGGCGGTGCCTGCGGTTCCGATCGGTCAAATTGTGGAGTTCGTCTGCGGCGAATACACCGGACCTGGAGGCCTCTCGGTCACGGCAGTGAATACGCTGCGAGAGGCGGCGGCCGGCGAACTCAGCTTTCTTAGCAATCCGAGATACGCACCGCAGCTGCAGCAGACAAAAGCCATTGCGGTGCTGGTCCCGAAGCAGATTGGCGGGAACGATGTGCGCTGGGTCCGAGTCGACGATCCGTATTTCGCGATGTCGCAAGTGGTGACCCGTTGGTTCACGAGGCGTCGGATGCCAGCAGGCATTTCACCTCAGGCGTCCATCACACCGGGCGCCAAACTCGGTCGCAACGTGGCTGTCGGGGCATTCGCCGCGATCGGGGATGGCGTCACCATCGGTGACGAGGTGGTGATCTTCCAGGGCGTTTCCGTGGAAGCTGGCGCGGTCGTGGGCGACGGAACCGTCCTATATCCTAACGTAGTGATCTACGAGGAGTGCGTGATAGGCCGCCGTTGCGTCATCCACGCGAATACCGTCATCGGGTCTGACGGCTATGGATTTGCTACGAATCGCGGGAAGCACCACAAGATTCCCCAGATTGGAATCGTGCGGATCGAAGATGATGTGGAGATCGGTGCCGGAACGACCATTGATCGGGCAGCGTTCGGCGAGACGGTGATCGGCGAGGGGACCAAGATCGATAATCTGGTGCAGATCGGCCACAACGTGAAGATTGGAAGGCATTGCCTGATTGTCTCCCAGGTCGGCATCGCGGGCTCTACGGAGCTGGGGGACTACGTCGCGGTAGGCGGTCAGAGCGGGCTGTCCGGTCACTTAAAGATTGGCAGCCGGGTCCAGATTGGCGGGGGCACTGCGGTCGTGGAGGACACACCGGACGACAGCAAGGTGATGGGCTACCCCGCACTGCCGTTCCGGCAGTTTGCAAGGCGGGAGGCACTTCTGAAGCGGCTTACCGCCAAAGGAGAACTTGGGGGCCACGTCGGCTGATCAAAGCTGTGGCGTCGCGCGAAACTGCGTCTGCGAAAGGAAAAAAGCCCGGCACCTTGTTTCCAAGATACCGGGCATAAATTCTGGCGACGTCCTACTCTCGCACAAGCTATACAAGCACTACCATCGGGGCTGCAGCGTTTCACTTCCGTGTTCGGAATGGGAACGGGTGGGGCCACTGCGCTATGATCACCAGAGG
>JACDCC010000324.1 GCA_013694595.1 Chthoniobacterales bacterium | reverse complement strand
CTTGCTTCTTGAAAGTCGTTCCAATATCCAGACCGATGCTATAACTGACTTTGTCTTTCTCCGTTTTGAGATCGCCCTGATTTTGAGCGAAAGCAGGAACTGCGAGGAGAAGTGCCGTGAGGAAGATGTAAGATTGTTTCATGATAAAACCCGGGACAAACGCGAGGGCTGAGGTGAACAGCACCGCCGCGGAGATGTGCACGCTAGGTAGGAACGCGGCCGCGTCAAGGTGGTGGCGACGATGGCGTGGCGCGGCCGCGGCGGCCTTGTGCGGCCTCTTCATCTCGACGTCGACAATGGCAGAGACGGTAAACCTCTCCCGTGCGGAAGCGTTACGCATCGGCAAGAAAATCTGGCAAAACGAGTGCGCCGGCACGATCGCAGGGCTGACCTCGTGGAACACCGGAGAGAACTTCGCCTCCCTCGGGATCGGTCATTTCATCTGGTATCCGAAAGGCGTCCGTGGCCCTTTCAAAGAGAGCTTCCCGCAGCTCGTGAGTTCCGCCTCGGCTCGTGGCGCAAAGTTGCCGCAGGTGGCCCGAGCTAATCCGGATGGCTGCCCGTGGAAGACGCGAGCCGAGTTTCTCGCGGCCAGCGAGTCGCCGGAGATGAAGGAGTTACGGCAGTTCCTGGCCGATACCGTCGATCTGCAGGCACAGTTTCTCGTGCAACGCCTGCAACAAGCCCTCCCGGAGATGCTGTCGGGCGCGGCGGCCGCTGATCGCGAGAACGTGCAACGACAATTCGGCCGCGTGGCGAGCACAGCGCAGGGCTGCTACGCGCTGGTCGATTACGTAAATTTCAAAGGTGAAGGTGTGCTCGAGAGCGAGCGCTACCGCGGCCAGGGTTGGGGGCTCTTGCAGGTGCTGCAAGGCATGTCCGGCACTGGAAACGGTGCTGCGGCCGCCAAAGAGTTCGCCGCTTCGGCGCGCAAGGTGCTGACACAGCGGGTCGAGAACTCGCCACCGGAGCGGCAGGAATCTCGCTGGCTTGCCGGCTGGCTGAAGCGCGTTAACACCTACTCTCAAAGCTGAACGACGTGACGACCAAATTCCTACGCCCTGCCGCGGCCGCCGCGCTGCTCCTGCTCATCTGCGGCTCTGCCGTCGCGCAATTCCCTCGGCAGATGCCGCGGCAAACACCGGCACCGCCTGCTGGGCAGCGGCCGCCGTCGACACGGCCGGTACCACCCACGACCGCACCCCGCCCAGGCGGGCCCGCGACCGCGCCGCGCCCCGGCGTGCCGTTGAATGCGCCGCGTGGACAGGTCACGCCGGCCAATCAGCCGATGCGCAAAGCGACGGAGCTGATCAGCCGTCAGGCGCCGATCAGCATCAATCAACGAGTTTACGACGGGTTCACGTCTGACCGCTCGCGAGTCGTGGTTTCGCTCTCAAAGCAGCGCGCCTATCTGCTCGATGGCGACCAGATCGCCATCGATACCCCCATCTCGTCCGGGAAGCGCGCGGGGATGACACCGGCTGGCAACTTCACCATCACGCAGAAAGACAAGGATCATCGTTCAAACATCTACGGTGACTTCGTTGATCGCTCCGGCCGGGTGGTGCGAGGAGGCGTCAGCGTTCGCATTGATTCCGCGCCCAGCGGCACGCACTTCGTCGGCGCACCGATGAAGTGGTTTATGCGCCTGACCGGCGACGGCGTCGGCATGCACGTCGGTATTCTGCCCGGCTACCCCGCGTCGCACGGATGTATTCGCATGCCGCCGCAAAGCGCGGAGATGTTCTTCAACCGCGTAAAGCACGGCACACCGGTCGAAGTCGAGCGTTGATCCGCGCGGCGGGAGCTACTGTGGCGACAGCGTCGCGATGATCCGACGACGCAGCATCTCAAGAGCCGCCTGGGTCGTCATCTGCTTGAATGTTTCGCGGTCCGTCAGGAAGCGCGATTTCTCCACAATGGTCTCACCCGTCCGGCAGGCGAGCGCGATGAATACGGTGCCCACCGGCTTCTCGCCTGAACCTCCAGCTGGACCTGCAATGCCAGTAGTGGCGAGCGCGTAATCTGCGTGCGCTTTCCGTCGCGCGCCTTCCGCCATCGCCCGGGCTACCGGTTCGCTCACCGCGCCATGTGGTTCAAACAGGGAGCTGGCGACGTTCAGCTCTCGCTGTTTCGCTTCGTTCGCATACGTGATGTGACCCGCCAGAAAAACCGCGGACGAGCCCGGCACATTCGTCACGCGGTGCGCCAGGTAGCCGCCGGTGCACGATTCCGCCGTCGCAAGTGTCTGCGCTCGCTCCGTCAACAACCGTACGACCGCCGCCTCCAGGCTCTCACCCGAGGAGGTGAAAACCGCGTCCGGGAACGCGCGCTTGATCAGAGCTTCAGCCTGGTCCAGCACGGCACGACCGCCGAGGACGCGGATGTCGACCTCGCCTGCGCGCGCGCAGTAGCCGAGCTCCACCTCGCCAAGGGATTGAATCTGCTCGCCGACTGCCGCTTCCACGACGGACTCACCCACACACGCCAACGTGAAGGTCCTCGCCTCAAGCCGCTGCGCCGGCCTGATGCTCTGGAGAATGGGCGCCACCGATTCACGAAACATCGGGTGGAGCTCACGCGGCGGTCCGGGCAGAAGGAAAACGTGAGGCCGGTTCTCTGCCGAAGGCAGATAAAGCCCGGGCGCCGTTCCGTTGGCGTTCGGCAGCACAACAGCGCCTTCAGGCACCTCCGCCTGACGAAGGACCGCCTCAGTAATCGGGAACCCTCGTGCCGTCAGTCGGGCTGTGATCGCTGAGATAACGGTCGCATCTCTCTGGAGCGGCAGCCGGAGCAACTCCGCCGTTGCGTCGCGAGTGATGTCGTCACTCGTGGGGCCGAGACCGCCTGTCACGAACACGAGCTCTGCTGAGCAGAACGCTTCACTCAACGCCTCCTGGATGGCGACGCCGTCGGGAACCGTCAACTGACGGGCCACTCGGAAACCGAGCGGGAAGATCTCACGTGCAATGAACTGCAGGTGCGTGTTCAGCACGTGCCCCAGCAGCAACTCGGTGCCGGTATTGATGACGATGGCATTCATGCGCGGAAGGCAGAACGTTCAACGGCCTGCCCTGAGCGCAAGCCGAACGGGTCCAACGCTGCACGTCCAACGTTCAACTCTGATGCGCCCGCACCATTGCAACGGCGTTGCCGCAGGCGAGCCGACGAGCTGCTGATTTCGAGGTGCGAACCCCGAAGCGGTTTCGCACTTAGGCGGCGTCTTTGTCCTGCTTCTTGCGAATGAGCGGCAGCTTTTTGCCCTCAACCACAGCGCGGTTGATCGTCACTTCCGCGATGTCTTCCCGGCTCGGCACGTCATACATGATGTCGAGCATGATGCGCTCCAGCATGGAGCGCAAAGCGCGCGCGCCTGTGCCTTTCGTTACCGCCTGAGCGGCCAATGCACGCAACGCGTCTTTCGTCACACTCAAGCGCACCCCCTCCATCGAGAAGAGCTTCGTGTACTGCTTGATCATCGCGTTCTTCGTCTCGGTGAGGATCATCACCATCTCGTCCTCCGTGAGGGCGTCGAGCGCCGTCACGACCGGCAGACGCCCGATGAACTCAGGGATCATCCCGAAGCCCAGCAGATCTTCCGGCTCCACGTGTCGCACCGCAGCCTTCGCCAGCGCTTCTTCGGCCTCGAGTGACGGGCCCCCGAAGCCCATCATCTTGTTGCCGATTCGCTTCTGCACGATTTTCTCCAGGCCGACGAATGCGCCGCCGCAGATAAACAAAATTTTGTCTGTGTTCACCTGGATGTATTCCTGGTGCGGATGCTTGCGGCCACCCTGTGGTGGAACGTTGCAGGTGCTGCCTTCGAGAATCTTCAGGAGCGCCTGCTGCACCCCCTCGCCGGAGACGTCGCGGGTGATACTCACGTTATCAGTTTTGCGACCGATCTTGTCGATCTCGTCAATGTAGACGATGCCGATCTCCGCGCGCTTGACGTCGTAATCCGCATTCTGAAGCAGGCGCAGAATGATGTTCTCGACGTCTTCGCCGACATAGCCAGCCTCCGTCAGCGTCGTCGCGTCTGCGATGCAAAACGGCACATCGAGGACCTTCGCCAGCGTCTTGGCGAGCAAAGTCTTGCCCGAGCCCGTCGGTCCGATCAGCAGGATATTGCTCTTCTCGATCTCGACTTCAGCGAATGGATCGGGCTGAAACGCTGCCGATGAATCGGCCGGCGGCGCGCTCTGCAGCACGCGTTTGAAATGGTTATGAACCGCAACTGCAAGCGTCTTCTTCGCGACTTCCTGGCCGATGACGTAGCTATCGAGCTGGCGCCGAATCTCCGCCGGTTTCGGGACGCGAATATTAGACGACTGCCGCCGCGCATCCTCGTTCAACTCCTTGTCGAGGATGCTCTTGCAGACGTTGATGCAGCTGTCGCAGATGTAGACGCCGGGTCCGGCGATGAGCTTACGAACCTCCGCGTGGCTTTTGCCACAGAAGGAACACATCGTAAGGTTGGAAGCGCGGGCCATGTATTTGGCGCCTTAAATAGCAGTTTCTATTCCTCGACCTTATGCGGAAGTGCCGCTTCCGCGATCGCAGTGGATCGCTCCGGCACTGCCCCGTCGAGCAACTTCGCTTCCTTGCGAGACTTGATGACTTCGTCGACGAGCCCGTAATCTTTCGCCTCGGGCGCCGACATGTAGTAATCGCGGTCGGAATCGTGGTGCACCTTCTCTTCGGGCTGTCCCGTGTGCTGGGACAAAATGCGAATCAGGCGCTTCTT
>JACDCC010000135.1 GCA_013694595.1 Chthoniobacterales bacterium | reverse complement strand
ACGGAGATGGTGGAATCAGCGCATCGCGGCGAGCTCGACCTCTTCTACTGTCTGGGTGGCAATTTCCTCCGCACGCTTCCGGAGCCCGATTACGTCGCGGAAGCGATGCGCAACGTGCCGTTGCGCGTTCATCAGGACATCATCCTCACCGACCAGATGTTCATCCCCGCGCGAGAGGAAGTGATCCTGCTCCCCGCGAAAACGCGCTACGAGCAGGACGGCGGCGGAATTGAAACCAGCACGGAGCGCCGCGTGATGTTTTCGCCGCAAATCCCGCGGCAGGTCGGCGAAGCAAAGACGGAATGGCTGATCTTGCGGGAGCTGGCTGCGATGGTTGATCCAGCCCGGGCTCATCTGCTCGGCTGTGAGAGCGGCCAGCTGATTCGGGAGGAGATCGCAGAGGTAGTCCCTTACTATGATGGCGTGCAGCATTTCAGAGAAACAGGCGACGCCATTCAATATGGCGGGCGCCATTTATGCGAAGGCGGCAAGTTTCCGACGCCAGACGGGAAAGGACATTTCCGAGCGATCGACTTGCCGGAGCTGAAGCGCCCGCCGGGCAGCTTCCACGTCAGCACGCGACGCGGGAAACAATTCAACACCTTGATCTACGCCGAAGTCGATCCGCTGAACGGCGCGCCGCGTGACGCCGTCTTGATGAACGAAGACGATGCCGGACGATTACACCTGCGCACCGGAGATCGCGTCGCGCTCGTAAACGATGTCGGCCGCTACGAAGGCCGCGCGTTCCTCGCACCCATCGCACCGGGCAATCTGCAGGTCCACTGGCCAGAAGGGAACGTACTCATCCAGCGCGGCGTGGTCGACAAGACGGGGGGCGTTCCGGATTACAATGCTGTCGTTCGCGTTGAGCGGCTCGGCGTCGCGTCGCCACCACCGCACGCGAGCCCAACCCTTTCGACGGCATCTCACGATCAGCCGTCCGGTGGTGACGGCGACATGAGCCACCTGCCGCCGTTTGGCGAAAAGCGATGAGGCGCAGGCGTCGCGATGTAGGCCCGGTCTCCCGACCGGGCGCGATGAGGACGAGGCAAACACCTGCATGGATCGTAAGTCGCACGCCCGCCGCGTCAGGAGACGCGGCCTACATCGCGCGTAGATGCACGATAACAGCTGAATGAAATATCGGCCGAAGCGTCTCCGCCGCCTCGATCGCATCTGGCTTAACGATCGCCAGCCCACGTATTTCATTACCATCTGCACCGCGAGCCGCCGCAACGTGCTCGCGACAGCGGTGGTGCATACCCGCATGCGGCAGTTCCTCATCAACTCCGCCTCGCACCACGATTGGTGCGCGACGTGCTACGTGCTCATGCCCGACCACCTTCATCTTCTCGCGACGCCTGGTCCGGCTGCCGTGACGCTCGGCGGTTGGATCAAATCGTTAAAAGCATGCGTCGCCGACCGTGAATTCAAGTGGCAGACCGGCTTCTTCGATCACGTCCTGCGCAGCGACGAATCGCATTCGGAGAAATGGGAATACATCCGCAACAATCCTGTGCGCGCCCGTTTCGCCGAAAATGCAGATGCGTGGCCCTTTGGCGGTGAGATCGTTTGGCCGCAGGGCAATGTAGGCGCGAGTTCTGCGTCGGACGAGCCCGGGCAAGCTGGCGATCTCCACCGCCCGCCGCATCGGGAGACGCGGCCGACACGCGGCCAAACGGCGCATTCACAACCCGCAGGCGATCAACGCGATGTAGGCCCGGTCTCCCGACCGGGCGCCGCGGAGGATATGTCATCTCATGGACGCGACCCAGCACCGCGCCACACCGCAGCCGCTGCAGCTCACCACGTCGCACCCGCGCCGCGTCGGGAGGCGCGGCCTACACCGCATGCAAAGCAACCCGCCGGCTGGCGTGAAATCGTTATCTCGCGAGTTGTGTCACGAGCCGGTGCATCCGCCGATCAGGTCTCAGCGGCCGATCCGGTCGCGACGGAAGAGCCGCTCGAGATCCGCGTCGAAGGACACAGTGTCGCGGTGGTGATGCGAACACCGGGACACGATCGGGAGCTTGCGGCCGGCTTTCTCGTTACAGAAAATCTAATCCGCGCCCGCGAAGACATTTTCGACATTACAAAATGCGGCAGCAGCGCCGCGGATCACGTGGTGAATGTCACGTTGCGCAACCCGGCGGCTTTCGATCCGGCGAAGCTGACGCGGCACGTCTTCAGTTCCTCGAGCTGCGGCGTTTGCAGCAAGGCCACCATCGATGCGGTGCGGCAACAGTTTCCGCCCATCCAGTCCAACTGCCGGGTGGGCGCCGCCACAGTTCTCAAGCTGCCAGCGCTGCTTCGGGAGAAGCAGGAGACATTTGACCAAACGGGCGGTCTGCACGCGTGCGCGTTGTTCGACTTGCGCGGCAACCTGCTCGCGCTCCGCGAAGACGTCGGCCGGCATAACGCGCTCGATAAGCTGATCGGCTCGGCTCTGCTGGACGGCTCGTTGCCGCTACGGGATCGCGTGCTCTTACTCAGCGGCCGCGTTTCCTTCGAGATGATGCAGAAAGCGCTCGCCGCCGGGATTCCGATTGTCGCGGCAATCTCAGCGCCGACGACGCTGGCGGTGGACTTCGCGCGGGAGAGCAATCAGACGCTGATCGGTTTCGTTCGTGGCGAAACGATGAACATCTACACCGGCCGCGAGCGCCTGTTGTAACGCAAAAACTCGTCCGCGCGCACGAAATCACTCCGCGCTACGCGCTTCGCATCCGCTTCGCACGAACTTACTTCCAATGAACACCCTCCGTCGTTTCGCCGTCGCTCTCTGTGCCGCTCTTTCATTCGGCTGCCTCGCACTGGTCGCGACGGCCGACGAAGGCATGTGGACCTTCGATAATTTCCCCGCCAAACAAGTGCAGGAACGATTCGGCTGGGCGCCCGACAAAGCATGGCTCGACCGCGTGCAGGCAGCCGCCGTGCGGCTCACCGGCGGCTGTTCCGCTTCCTTTGTCTCGCCCGACGGTCTCGTGCTCACGAATCACCACTGCGTGAGTGCCTGCGTGCAAAACCTCTCCACCGCGGCGCAGGATTACATTGAGAACGGCTTCGTCGCCGACAGCCGCGATAAGGAACGCCTCTGCCCCGGGCAGCAGGCGGAAGTTGTCACCGCGATCAGCGACGTCACTCCGCGCGTGCAGAACGCGCTTGGCAAGAAGACTGGAGCCGACCTGGCGAAAGCACGCGATGCGGAGATCGCGGCCATCGAGAACGAATCGTGCACCGACAAGGAGAAAGAGCGTTGCCAGGTGGTGACGCTCTACGGCGGCGGGCAGTACAAGCTCTACCGCTACCGGAAATATTCCGACGTCCGGCTCGTGTGGGCACCCGAACAACAGGCGGCGTTCTTCGGGGGCGATCCTGATAACTTCAATTTCCCGCGGTTCAATCTGGATGCCGCTTTCCTGCGCGTTTACGAAAACGGGAAGCCAGCTGCGACGCCGCAGTTCCTGAAGTGGAATCCACGCGGGCCCGAGGCGGGCGAGCCCGCCTTTGTGGTCGGGAATCCCGGAAGCACGCAGCGTCTCTTCACCACGTCGCAGTTCGATTTTCGTCGCGACGATTACTTCCCCATCCTCGTGCCGTTGACAGCCGAGTATCGCGGCCGGCTCCTCGCGGAAATGGATGATGACCCGGAGAAGACCCGCACCGGCAACAGCCGACTCCACGGCGTCGAAAACAGCTACAAGGTCTTCATCGGGCAATGGCAGGCGCTGCGGGATGACGAATTCACAGCGCGCCTCAGCAAAGCAGAACGCGAGCTGCGCGATCGCGTAAAAGGCAACGCGGAGATCGGTGATCCCTGGACTGAGATCGACCAGGCAGTGGCGAAGTTCCGCCCCTACTTCACCGATTACTTCATGCTAGAAGAGCGCGCCGGTTGGCGCACGGACCTTTTCACGTATGCGCGGGAGCTGGTCCGCAGCGCGGTTGAACGCGAGAAAGCAGCCACCGAACGCCTTCCGAATTACGCCGAGTCACGTCTGCCGTTGCTCGAGAAACAGCTCACCGACGAGAAGCCAACCTATCCCTGGCTGGAAGAAATGACGATGGCGTTCTGGCTCTCGAAAACCAGAGAGCTCCTCACGGCGGATGATCCTCGCGTGAAGGAGTTACTCGGCAAAGAATCGCCCGAGCAACTCGCAAAGCGTCTCGTCACCGGAACGAAGCTCGCCGACGCGAAGGTGCGCAAGGAGCTCTGGAATGGCGGCCTTAAATCCGTGCAGGCGTCGCAGGACCCGCTGATCCAGTTCGCACTGGCAGTGGAGAAGCACGCGCGTCCGATTCTCGATCGTTACCGTGCTGAATACGACGGGCCGGTCACGGTCGCGCAAGCCAAGCTGGCGAAAGCACGCTTTGCCGCGTTCGGCGAATCGGTTTACCCGGACGCGACCTTCTCTCTGCGTATCTCATACGGCGCGGTGGAAGGCTGGAACGAGCGCGGCAAAGACGTGCCGTTCGCCACGCGATTCGACGGCCTGTTCGACCGCGCCACCGGTGCATTCCCGTACAACATCGCCAAGAAAATCGGAGCGGCGGAAGAGAAGATCGACCAGCAGACGGTCTACAATTTCGTCACGACGAACGACATCATCGGCGGCAACTCGGGTTCCCCGGTCATCGCTCGTGACGGCTCGGTGCTCGGCGCTGCATTCGACGGCAACATCCATTCGCTGGGCGGCTCCTACGGCTATGATCAGCGCGTAAATCGCACAATCGTTGTCTCCTCGGCTGCCGTGCAGGAAGCGCTCGAGAAGATCTACGTCGCTGCGGCGCTGATCAAGGAACTTAACCACACGCCGACGACCAAACCGTGACGGAGGCTAGGCACCGCGCTACATGCGTGCGTTCGCCCGCGGGAGCGGAACGCATCGATGTAGGCCGCGTCTCCTGACGCGGCGGACTGCGACAGGGCTGCTCTCGATCATCGCCACACCGCGCCGTGTCAGGAGACACGGCCTACACCCGCTTTGTGCACGATCGCTCTAAAGCCGCGCGGCTTCGTTGCGATCCAGTCCGCAAACTTGGCCACGCCCGGATGCGCCTTCAACTTTGTGATCGTATTGTATTCACGCTCCAGCTCCTTCCCGGAGAGCAGCGCGTGAATCTGCGAATGGCACGGCCGGCAAATGCCGACCACCTGCCTGACGACCACGCGTTCGAAGTCGCGTTTGTTCTTCTTGTTGCTGTGGCGCGTCCGCGGGATCAGGTGATGCCGCGTAAGCGTTTCTTCGCGACCGCAGATCGCGCACTTCCCTTCCACGGCTACGCGCTTTTGCTGCGCCGATCTTTGAAC
>JACDCC010000291.1 GCA_013694595.1 Chthoniobacterales bacterium | reverse complement strand
GCGCAATACCTCAAACTTAACCGCGGGCCGCGATCAGGACTGGCTGCGCCGGCTCTTCGATGCTCGAGGCGGCTGAAGCCGGTGACTTGGATTTGCCGGGAAGCACAACGGACTGAGTCGCGAACGCCAGGGCCGAGAAAGCCATGCTGGCGACGAGGAGGCCGTAAACGCTGATTTCGAACATGCTGCGGTTTTTCTCTTCCGAGTTAACGAGGAGTGAGTAGGTGTTTTTCTGTTTCATTCGATAGTTGGTTGGTTGTCCCTCCTATGCAAGGCCCGTGCCACTCGAATCGATTAGTCGTAAGTATCTCCGCAGCAGCAGGTTATCAAAGTGTCCAATGCTTGAGTGCGTCTTTTACATATCACGCTTGGGATCATGCCGTCCCAAATGCGGGACGGTGCATCTGCACTACACCTCCCCAAACAAAAAAGCGGCGGTGCCCAAGTGAGCACCGCCGCCTCCGAGATAAATTAACGAAGAGAAACGTTATTCCGCCACCGCTTCTGTCGCAGCAGCAGGGGTAGTTTTCTTCGACGAAGTCTTGCGAGCCGGTTTCTCCGCAGCAGGTGCATCCGTCGTCTTAGCGGCCTTGCTTTTCTTGCCCTTCTCCTCCGGCGCTGGCTCTTCCGCGATCGGGAGATCCACCCACTCGATGAACGCCATGGGGGCGGCATCGCTCTTCCTGGCGCCGAGCTTCACGATGCGTGTGTAGCCGCCCTTCCGATCCGCTGCGCGAGGCGCGATATCTTCGAACAGCTTCTTCACCATGTCGGCTTGCCGCAGGGTTGCGATCGCGGTGCGCCGCGCATGCAGCGAACCTTTCTTGCCGAGCGTCACCATCTTTTCCGCGAGCGGACGAACGGCCTTGGCTTTGGCGAGGGTTGTCTTGATGCGCTGATGCTCGATCAAGCTGCAAACCTGGTTCGCGAGCAACGCTTTGCGATGCTCTGCCGTGCGGCCGAGCTTCACCGTCTTCTTTTGATGTCTCATGGATAAATCCTCAGCTGAGGTCTAACGAGTGCTTTACGCCTCCGAGTCGTCGGCGCCATTCTTCCCCATCGCGTCTCCGCCACCCATGCCCGGTGCTGGCGTTTCCACCAGACCCGGATCGAATTTCATCCCGAGGCCGAGCTGCAACTGCTGCAGCTTGTCCTTGATCTCGTTGAGCGATTTCTTGCCGAAGTTCCGATACTTCAGCATCTCGGCTTCGCTCTTCTGGGCCAGCTGGCCGACGGTGGTGATGTTGGCGTTGTTCAGGCAATTCGCCGCGCGCACACTAAGCTCGATTTCGTTGACGCTCATGTTCAGAAGCTTCTTCAGCTTCATGTTCTCTTCGCTCACGCCCGCTGGCGTCTCGTCAAACTCGATCACGTCTTCGTTGAAGTTCACGAATACGTCGAGGTGGTGACGCAGAATCGCAGAGGCCTGGAGCAAAGCCTCGTCCGGTGTGAGCCGTCCGTCCGTCCAGACGTCGAGCACGAGCTTGTCGTAATCGGTGCGCTGGCCGACGCGGGTGTTTTCCACCGCATATTTCACGCGGGTGACCGGCGAGAAGATGGAGTCGATCGGGATGAGGCCGATCGGCTGATCGGCGCGCTTGTTCTCATCGCCGGTAGCAAAACCGCGGCCGACACGGACTTCGAGCTCGGCGTCGAACTTGTGCTTCTTGTCGAGCGTGCAGATGAGCTGGTCAGGGTTGAGAACCTCAAAGCCCTGGATGACCTGGATGTCGCCGGCGGTGACTTCGCCTTCCTTGTTGACCGTGAGCGAGAGCTTGCGCGGCTCGTGCTCGGCGGCTTTGAATTTCACGCGCTTCAGGTTCAGCACGATGTCGGTGACGTCTTCAACGACGCCCGGCAAAGTGGCAAACTCGTGCTGCGCGCCGGTGATCTTCACTGCGGTGATGGCAGCGCCCTCGAGCGACGAAAGCAGCACGCGGCGGAGTGAATTTCCGACCGTGTGACCGTAGCCGGCTTCAAACGGCTCGGCGGTGAATCTGGCGTAAGTTTCAGTGGCCGTGCTCTCCTCTTTCGAGAGCGTCTTCGGCATTTCAAAACGACCGTAACGAACTGGCATAGTGGAACTAAGAAGGTGGAATTATGAATTAAAGAAACGCTGTCGCGTGACGACACTTCTGCCTTCTTCCTTCCGACTTCTTCCTTTCAGAAAGCGCCGGGTTACCCCTGGCGAGTACGGCTTCACGCCAGGCGGCGCGAACCCCAGGGACCAACGGCGCAACGTGTAAATACTCGCTGCGGACCCGGAATGAACACCAGCGCCGGGCATTTGCAAGCACACGATCACGACGGCGCCCTCACGCTGTCATTCCGAGCGAAGTCGAGGAATCCCATGGCACATCCAGTGGTTCGCGGCGGGATGTCTCGGCTTCGCTCGACATGACAGCGCGGGGCGGTGACGCCAAGTGAACGCTCAACCCTCCACCGGCGTGTCCGGCAGCTCGTTCTGGTCATCGTGCTTCCGCGGGAAACACCGCGCCAGCAGCTCACCGGCGGTCTCGATTGCCTCGACGAGGGCATCGGTAAACTCCTCCCGCCGGAAATGGTCGCGCATCTTGTCGACCATTTGCTGCCAGAACTCGACGCCACATTTCTGGTGCACACCTTCATCGCCCACGACGGCGAATTTCTGTGACCGCGGCGCCACCAGGATCAAAATGGCATTCCGTTCCGCCGTCTTCTGCATCCCAAGCTCGATGAACTTCTTCTGCGCATACGCCAACGGCTCCCCCGCGATATTGCCGCGCTGGATAAACAACCGGATCTCCCCGGACGTGTTCGCCTCCGCCGCTGCGATCGCCGCCACGATCCGCTGATCGTCGAGCCGGCTGAGAAATTGTTTCGTGTCCATGCCGTTTACCAGCTCGACCCTGCGCCCCCACCGCCGAAGCTCCCGCCGCCACCGCTGAAACCACTGAACCCGCCGCCCGACGATCCGCTCGACCAGCCGCCACCGCCACCGCTCGACCACCCGCCGATGAAAGGTCCGCCGCTGCCGGAATAACCCCAGCCACGCCGGCGCTTCCTGCCGCGGGTAGCAACGTAGATGACGAACAGGAGCATCAGAATAGGTAGGATGCAGCCGCTCCCGGTGACCTCCTCCTCCGTGGAACTCTCCGAGACCGTCTTACCCGTGCCGGTGTATTCGCCGCGGGCGGCTTTCATGAGCAGATCAATGCCGGTCGCGAGTCCGCCTTCGTAGTCGTTATTCCGGAACTTCGGCTTGATGTGCCGCTCCGTGATATCGAACGCAGTCACGTCGGGGATCACGCCCTCGAGGCCGTAGCCGACTTGCACGAACATCTTCCGGTCGTCCACGAAGACGAAGAGCACCGCTCCGTTCCGCCGGTCGGCCTGGCCGACACCCCACGATTGGGCGATGCGCTGCGTGTAATCCTCGATCGAGGAGTCCGTCTCCATCTTGCGGAAAACGGCGACTACGATCTGATTGGAAGTCTCACGTTCGAACTGCGCGAGTTGCTCGTTGAACTGCAGCGCGGCTTCCTTTGAAACGACGCCGGCATTATCGTTGAAATAACCGGCTGGCTTCGGCGGCATCACCTCCGCGGCGGTGACGCTACCCGCGCCAAACAGGCAAACCGCGAGAAGCAACGCCCACGTTCTCCCGAGCTGCGAAGACAGCAAGCGACCTCGCACAGGCTCGTGGCGCCTCCGCACGCTCATGGATGTTCCAGGCTCCCCACGTGAGATCCTTCGGCGTCTTCGCGCCTCCAGGATAACGAGCAGTGCGTGGCTTACGGCGTTGCCTCCAGCGCTGGACTCGGTGCCGGGTCCACGGTGGGCGGCGTGCTGCCGGGTACGTTCGGCCGCCCTGTTGGTGGAGCCGGTGCGGCTGGCGCCGGCGATGCGCCGAACGCGTTGAAGTTCACCGTCGGTGCCACGTCTGATCCCGGATTCGAGGTGAAGAACGGCCGCGGCTGGAAGCCGAACATCTTGTTCAACATGTTCGTCGGGAATCGACCCATCGCGGTGTTGTACTCCTGCACCGCCGCGTTGAAGTTGTTCCGCTCGACCGAGATCCGGTTCTCTGTGCCTTCGAGTTGTGCCTGCAGATTCTGGAAGTTCTCCGTCGCGCGCAGCTGCGGATAGTTCTCCGTCACGAGCAGCAGCCGCGACAACGCGCTACTCAATTGCCCCTGCGCCTGCTGGAATTCCTGCAGCTGAGCAGCATCCGTCGGCGCCTTGCTCGCATCGAGCGTGACGCGACCCACACTGGCGCGTGCATTCGTCACTTCGGTGAGAGTGGACTTTTCGAAGTTCGCCGCGCCGGAGACGGTGTTCACAAGGTTCGGGATCAGGTCCGCCCGGCGTTGATAGACCGACTGCACGTCAGCCCACTTTTTGTTCACGTTCTGCTCGAGCGTGACGAGACGGTTATAGCTGCCGCAGCCGGTGAGTCCGAAGAGCACTGCGAGCGCGAAGAGCGGCGCTCCCGACCTGAAGACGAATGTTTTCATACAGGCCGTGACCGTCCGGCAGAGCACACCGCAAGTCAATGAGCCGAGCCTGCTTACGCGGCACGAGAAACGCTCATGACGCCACTTGGATTCAGCGTAAATTGCGCTGCGGAAACATCCCTGCGGCCGCGCATCCCATGAAACGACCAGTCGCGATCTCCTACGGCGTCTTCGCTGTTCTGCTGATCCTCGTCGCGGCCTTGCACCTCGGGACGCCGTTTATCGCGGCGCTCTTCTGCTATCTCGCGCTCACGAAGCTGGCCTTCTGGGGCAAGAAGTGGATCGCAGTCACGCTCTTTCTCGTCCTGATCGCGGTGGGCTTTTGGGGTTTCGTTTTCTTCCTGAAGCGCGCACTTGTCGTGCTGCCGGAGATCGCGGAAACGGCGATCCCGATGTTTGTCGGCTTCGCAGAGCAACGTGGTATCGAGCTCCCATTCACCGACATGGAAAGCTTGCGGACGGTGACCCTCGAGAGTGTCCGCGATACGCTCGGTCACCTCGGCAAATACGTGAAAATCGCCACGAAAGAATTCGTCTTTCTCGTCGTGGGCGTGGTGGTCGCCGTCGGCGTCTTCCTGAACCCCGATTTCGAGACGAAACGGACGCGGCGGCGGGCGCGGCCAAACCTCTACACTTACTACACCGACCGCATCAAAGAACGTTTCGCATCCTTGTACCAGAGCTTTGAGACCGTGATGGGCGCTCAAATCATCATCGCCGGCGTCAACGCCGCGCTGACGTCGATCTTCGTCTTCAGCGTGGGGCTGCGCTACGCAGGGCTGATCGTCATCCTCACCTTTATCTGCGGGCTGCTGCCGATCGTCGGCAACTTGATCACCAACACCATTATCATTGGCGTCGCCTTCACGATGTCGCCGCAGCTAGCCGGGTGGGCGTTGGTGTTCCTCGTCGTGATTCACAAGCTGGAATACTTCCTCAACAGCCGCATCATCGGCAGTCGCATCGATCATCCGATGTGGCTCACGCTGCTGGCGCTCATTATCGGCGAACGCCTGATGGGGATCTCCGGCATTATCCTCGCGCCCGTCGTTCTGAGCTTCGCGAAAATCGAGATGAAAAAGGTGGAGCTGACGGAGGAACGCGCGCCGCTTCCGGTGAAATCGGAGCCGCGAGCCCGCCGCGAAATCGCGCAGGTTTAGCGGCCGCTCGCTTCTGGCTCCGCCTTGTCTGCTTCAGGCAGCGCTGGCGCGGAGGCTTCCGCCGCCCCCTGCGGCTCCTCGTTCGGGGCCTCCTCCTCCGCAGCAGCCACCGTCGGCGTATCGGCTGCCGAGGCCGCCGCTGCAGGTGCAGCCGTCGGCAAATAGCGGCGCCGCAATTCCTCGGAATTCGGCAGCTCCTCAAGATTTCGCAGGCCGAAATGCTCGAGAAAAAATTGCGTCGTCTCGTAAAGCAGCGGCCGGCCGGGAACTTCCGCGCGCCCGACGATCTTCACGAGCCCGCGTTCCATCAGACTCTGCAGCACGCCATCCACTGCGACTCCGCGCACCGCCTCGATATCCGCGCGCGTGATCGGTTGCCGATAAGCCACGATCGCGAGCGTCTCCAACGACGGCGGACTCAGCCGTTGCGGTTTCGCAGCCGGGAACAACTGCCGAACCCAGACCGCATAAGTGGGATCGCTCGCAAGCTGCCATCCATCCGCTCTCTCGAGAACCTGAAACGCGCGGCCCTGCTCGATGTACTCGATCTTCAGCTGCTCGAGCACGGCCGCGACCTCCGCTTCCGGAGTCTTGGCAAACTTGTTAGGCTGTTGCAGTTCATCTTCATCACCCGCGCCCTTCACCGCGGACAGAAGCTCCCGTGCCGTGAGCGGCTTTTGCGCGCTGAAGAGCAGCGCTTCCACTACTCGCATGAGGGTCATCAATTCACTCCGATGGCGCTCTGAATAGCATCGGCGATCCGATTCGCCTGCTGGTTAATGTGCGCCAGTTCGCGTCCTTCGATCAGCAAACGGATCTTCGGCTCCGTTCCAGAATACCGCAGCAACACGCGCCCTTTGCCGGAAAGCTCCTGCTCTGCCTGGCCGACCAGCTTCATCACGTCCGGCAGCTGCTCCAGCGGCGGCTTCTGCGCCACGCGGAGATTCCGCTGCGCCTGCGGATACTTCTTGAGGCACTGCTTCAATTCACTGAGTGGCTTTCCGGTCGTTTTCATCATCCGCAGGATTTGCAGGGCGCAAACAATTCCGTCGCCGGTCGTGCTGAAGTCGCGAAAAATCATGTGCCCGCTCTGCTCACCTCCCACGTTAAGATCGCGCTTCACCATCTCTTCGATGACATACCTATCGCCCACCTTCGTGCGCAAAACTTTCCCGCCAAACGCTGCCAACGCTTCGTCGAGGCCGAAGTTACTCATCACCGTCGCCACCAATGTGTTCTCGCGCAGACGCCCTTCGCGCAGCATCTCCGTGGCGGCGATCGCGAGAATCTCGTCGCCATCGACGATGTCGCCGTTCTCGTCGCAAAGCAGAACGCGATCGGCATCGCCATCGTGGGTGATGCCCACCTGTGCGCCGCTCTCCTTCACAATGCGCTGGATCTCTTCGGGATGAGTGCTGCCGCAATCCGCGTTAATATTAGTGCCGTTCGGCGTGTTGTGCGCAACGGTGAGATCGGCACCCAGCTCGCGTAGAATGCAGGGCGTCGACTTGTAGGCAGCACCGTTCGCGACATCCACCGCGATGCGCATTTTCTCGAGCGACATCCCCCGCGGAAAGCTGGTCTTGGCGAACTCGACGTAGCGCCCCAGAGCGTCGTCGATACGCGTGGCGCGCCCGATCTTCCCCGCCGTCGGCCGCACCGAATCGATCTCGGCGCTAAAAACCAGCTGCTCGATCTGGTCCTCGATTGCGTCATCCAGCTTGTACCCGTCGTGCCGGAAGAACTTGATGCCGTTATCTTCGTAGGCGTTATGCGACGCGGAGAGGACGATGCCAGCATCGGCGCGCAAGGAGCGGGTGATATAGGCCACACCGGGCGTCGGCAGCGGTCCGATCACGAGCACGTCCACGCCTAACGAGGTGATGCCGGCGACGAGCGCGTTCTCCAGCATGTAACCGGAGAGCCGTGTGTCCTTGCCAAGGACGATTTTCGGCCGCGCCCCGGCGGGCAGGGTGCGCGGGTTCAGCTGCGTGAAAACGTGCGCGGCGGCGCGTCCGAGCTTAAGTGCGGTCTCGGCTGTGACCGGCTCCACGTTCGCAACTCCGCGCACGCCGTCGGTCCCGAATAGTTTGTTTACCTGCGCCACCTGATGACTGAAACGCCCGGGGGGCTGTTCGTAAACCGGAAAACCAAGGTCACGCTGCGGCTTCCCGATCAGCGCATTCCGGCGCGATCGCGAAAGCCCTGCAGCAGCCTCCGCGCGATCGCTCCAGGCTTTCCGCTGCCGATGGTTCGTTCGTTGACCGTCACGATCGGAAGCGCCTCACGTGTCGTGCTCGTGAGGAATGCTTCGTCCGCACCGAAGAGATCGTCATCGTGCAGCACCTGTTCACGCATCTCGATCCCAGCCTCACGTCCAACCTCCAGAAGGACCTCGCGCGTGATGCCCGGCAGCAGACCACACTCGAGCGGTGGCGTCAGCGCCGTTCCGCCTTTCACGATGAACAGGTTCGCCGTCGCGCACTCCGTCAGTTCACCGCGGTAGTTCCGCAGCACCGCCTCGAACGCGCCGCGCTTGAACGCTTGCTGCGCCGCGAGGGCCTGGTTTAGGAGGTTGTTGCTCTTGATCATCGGGTTCACGGACTGCGGGTGATTGCGGACGACGTCCACGAGCAGAACTTTGACGCCGTTCTCGTAGAGCTCGGCCGGCGGCGCGGCGAACGGTTTTACGATGATGACTAACGAGGGCTTCGGTGTCGCCTTCAGGTTGTACGTGAGCTCGCCAACGCCCCGGGTGACAAGCACGCGCACGTATGCCTCCAAACCTTCGAGGTTCGTCGCGGAGATCGTGGCGCCAATCTGCGCCGCCAGTCCATCGTCGGTGAACCCGAGCCCCAGATCGATCAGTCTCGCGGAGTTCCGCAGGCGTCGCATGTGCCGCTTGTAGGCAAACAGTCGCCCGCCGTACGTCCGCAGCGTCTCGTAGATTCCTTCGCCATAGACGAACCCGTGATCGAACACCGAGATGACGGCGTCCCGCTCGTCAGAGATACGCCCGTCGACGTTTACGGTTGCTCCCATGCCGTTAACCCCCGCGGCGTTCCAAAAGTCGACGCGCTGGCACACCGCCCCAGATCTCATGCGATGGCACGTCGGTCGTGACGATCGCGCCGGCCGCGATAATCGCGCCGCGGCCGATCGTGACGCCCTTCAGCACCACGACGTTCACGCCGAGCCAGACATCCGGCTCGACAACGATCGCTGCTTCCGCACCGTCTGTTTGCTCGCGCATCGAGATGTCGCGCCGCGAGATGCCGTGATCGTGGTCGATGAACTTGCAGCCGGAGGCGATCAGGCAATCGGCCCCAATCTCCACCCGCTTCCGCACATTGAACTCACACCCGAAACCGATGAACACGCGATCACCGACGATGATCGTCGGACCGGGCGCGTAGATGCCGTCGTACTTGAAGTGAATCTCGTGCTCGAGCGCACAGTCTCTGCCTAACGAGACCTCATGTGGCCACGTTACGCGCACCCTCGGCAACAACGTCCCCTCTCCGATCTGCATCCCGAGAAAGCGCCACCAGGCGGTTCGCAACGCGGCGACGGCACGCGCGGCGCTCGCCCGGAGCCGAAACGTCCCGCACGCGAAGGTCGCAGTCATGGCATTACGGACATCACGCGACGCTGCGCAGGATCACCGTCGCCGAATCGTTGTATTCCCATGGAGAAAATCGCCGCTGCCCGCCCCCCGGATCGTCATGTGGAGCCGAGCTGCGCTGGACCGAGCTGCATGTCGTCCGCTGATTGCGGGGGCGCGCCTTTGGCAGCATTCATCTCGTTGATCTTGCGGTGCAACGTTCGGCGGCTGATCCCGAGCTTCTTAGCGGCTGCGGTGATGTTGCCGTTGGTAGTCGCGAGCGCTTGCATGATCAGCTTGCGTTCCGTTTCGTGCAGATCGAGCGGGCTCGACTTTTCGGCGCCGGTCTTCGACCTCGTCACAGCGCCCGACAACATTCCGCCGCCGGCCGCTTGTCGCAGCGTCATCGGTAATTCCCGCAGCGTGATCTTTGGTCCGCTCGCCATCACCACCCCGTGCTCGATGGCCGTCCGCAGCTCGCGCACGTTTCCGGGCCAGTGGTAGCTGAGCAACGGATTCATCGCGTCCAACGTCAGCTCGAGCAGCGGCTTCTCATTGACCTTGCAGAAGTGCCGCAAAAAACTGCGCACGAGCAGCGGGATGTCTTCCTTCCGGTCGCGCAGAGGCGGCATGGTGACGTGCACCACGTTGAGTCGGAAGTAGAGATCGTCGCGGAACTTCCCTTCGCTGACCAGCTTCGCCAGGTCCTTGTTTGTCGCGGCCACGAGGCGCACGTCCGCTTTCAACGTCTGGTTGCCACCGACACGCTCGAATGCGCGTTCCTCGCTGATCACCCGCAGCAATTTGACCTGCGTGCTCTGGTCGATTTCGCCGATCTCATCGAGGAAAATCGTGCCGCCATTCGCCTGCTCGAACCGACCGATCCGGCGTTCATGCGCGCCGGTGAACGCGCCCCGCTCATGCCCAAACAATTCGCTCTCGAGCAGCGTCGGCGAGAGCGCCGCGCAGTGGACCGTGACGAACTTCGCCTTGCTGCGCCGGCTCAGATTATGAATCGCGTGCGCCGCCAGCTCCTTGCCGGTGCCGCTCTCGCCTTCGATCAGGACGTTCGCCGATGACGGCGCCACCTGCCGGATCGTGTCGAGCACTTCCCGCAGGGCCGCCGATTCGCCGATGATGTTTTCGAGCCCGTAGCGCTCGTCCACCTGCTGCCGCAGTGTGCGGTTCTCCTGCTCCATCCGCCGGCTGCCGAGCGCGCGCGCGATGAGCATTTCGACCTTATCGAGGTTGAGCGGCTTGGTGACGAAATCGTAGGCGCCGCGCTTCATCGCGTCGACCGCAGTATCCACGGAGCCATAAGCCGTCATCATGAGGCAAATCGGCGGGCGCGGGAGCTTCAGCGCACGCTCGATCAGCGTCATCCCATCGTCACCGGCAAGACGCAGATCGGTGAGCAGCACATCGATTTGATCGCGCTCGAGGACGTCCATTGCGCTCGCGATATCCGCGGCGATGTAGACATCGTAGTCCTCCTCGAGCAAACGCCGCAGTCCGTCGCGCGTGTGCTTCTCGTCGTCGACGATGAGGATCGTGGGTTGCATCGTATTTGCCGGCGAGCCACAGGCCGTTGAGCAATTCTGGCGCAATCGCACGATCTCTCAATGCTTGAATCGGAGCCGCAGACGTCTTTGGCGCGATCAAACGCGCGGAGCCGTCATCCCGAGCCGCGCAAACGGCGAGGGATCTCGCGCAGGCACCGTGTGCACTCGACTACTGTGAAACGGTCAACAGCTGGTGCGTTCGGCCGACACTCTGCACTAGCGGTAAAGCACAAGGCGTGTTCGCGAGCTGTCACACGGCTCAAGTGTCGCACCAACAGGAGCGCCACTTCTGCGATCGCGCCGCAAGCGAGCGCGAACAGCACATCAGCGAATGAAGATGCGACCAGCGTTAGCAGCCCCGCTGCCAAACTCGGGAGCCACGGGATTTCGCCGGACCCAGCCTTCGCCACCACAAGAATCGCGGCGAGCCAGCAACTCGCGACCAACAGCGAAGCGCCACGCACTGGCAGCGGGGCTGGTGTTCCCGCCACTCAGAACGCGATCCGGCCGCCGAGCACGACGCTCGGAGAGAAAACTTCGTAATCGCTCGGATCGGACGACGAGTAATTCCCGACAAACGAAGCTGTGAACCCGACCGTGACGTAATCCATTGGAGTGATGCTCGCAGTGATGCCGACGCTGACATTCAGGTCGTGTCGTGAACTGTCGACTGGATCGTTGGTATAGAATTGCCCCTCCGGCCGAACGAACGCCGTCAGCTGGAAATGCTCCAGCGGCGAGTAGAGAAACGCCGCATTCAAGAACGCAGTGACGCGATCGAACTCCGACGGATCGCCGTGCCGGTAGTTGCTGCCGAACGTTCCAGCGAAATAAACCGGTGACTGACCCAGCTGGCGGAAATGCGAGATGCTGGCGCTCAGCAAGCCGTAGCGGAAGAACTCATCGACGTCTTCACGCGGCGAATAGAGCCGCGCCGCCGCGTACGACGTATTGATGAACCAGGAGTCGTCCGGCGTCAGATCGAACTTCAGGTCCAGCTGCAGGCTCTGCGAGTCGAAGTCAAGTTCCGCCACGTCATCGTAACGGAAGAAGTTTTGCTCGAACGTGAGTCTCGGCGTGAAGTTGCGCGTCGCGTACGGCACGACCGAAGCATCGAAACGGCCATTCCAAAAAAGCGCGTTGGTTCCATTCTCCGGTACGAGGAACGCGTTGTCGGTGAAGTGGAAGCT
The DNA here is from genome assembly GCA_013694595.1 of Chthoniobacterales bacterium. GTDB lineage: Bacteria > Verrucomicrobiota > Verrucomicrobiia > Chthoniobacterales > UBA10450 > JACCTI01. Next base: position 9,745 of record JACDCC010000291.1, on the reverse strand, counting down.
CTGGGCGGTGGAAAAGGTAAACATCTTCGGCCGCGGCGCTCGACGCACGAGGTTGATCTCGCCGAGATCCGGATCGGCCACGCTGACCTCCTCATCCGGCTGCAGCCGCTCGTCGAAGGAACGGCGGGCGACATCCTGTTGCGTGGCGATCTGGGCCGCATTGTCTTGCGCGTGTAGCCCACTCCAGCCGAGCAGGAGAAACGCGGGAAGCAGATGGCGCAGCGCGCGGGTGAACGAAGTCATCGTTTAACGTCCGGTGCTGCCAAACTGCAGCGTCAGGTTTGGCTGTTTTGCCCCTGGGAGAGCGTTCCGGTCAGCGTCTGCGTGGTCCCGTTGCCGCTAATGCGCAACGTGAACTGATCGGAGCCGTTCGACGCGCTGAAGTTGTTGACGAAGAAAGTGTAAAGCCCGTTCAGCGGCACGCCGTTGACGACGATGTTCTCGACGCGCATGCTCGGTGGGACATTGATGTCATCGCCCAGGTTGTCGACGTCGAGCTCCGCAGTGGCGCGCCCATTGTTAAATGTCACGCGCTGGTTTGCGAAGAAGACCTCCTGGTTGTCGGGCAGGATCAGGTGCAAATCCAGATCCGCGGAAGTGTTCCAGACGAGCTGTCCCCGGATCACACCCGTGCCGCCGACATCAACGAATCCGGCCTCCTCACCGCCTGGCCGGCTGCCGCTGTGGCCGAGCTGGTCCACGCTGGCATCGAACGAATTCCGGTTCACGGACGAGGAGTTCAGCCATGCCACCTGCACCGGCTGGCTCGAGACCATCACATTGGTGCGCTGGATGAAGCCGCGCCGCTCGTCCGCCTGGTACTCGGCGACGGTCCGGTTGATCTGGTTCATGTTCGGCAACGTGCCGCTGAAGCCGGTGATCAACGGCGAGGTACTGAGGAACCGCGGGATGTCGAATTGCACGACCACTGGCGCCCGTCCCGGTTGCGCGACGATCATTTCGCCAGCGCCAAGCGCAAAGCGGAACGTGCGCTCCTTGCCGTTGTTGTCGCGCCAAACCGCGCTGCCGCGCAGCTTGCCCTCGAGCATGCCCATCATCGCAGTGCGCTCCTCGCGGCTCGAAGCGCCGCGGGCTTTCTTCGCGGTCGCGCTCGGCTGATTCGAGACGAACCCGGTGGAGCCAGTGATCGCCGCCGTGATCGCCCCTGCGCGAACTTCCACGCGCCCGGAGTTCGTCGGCTTCGAGAATAAGGCCGCACCCTGCATGCAATTCATGGCGCGCGCTTCGGCATCGAAAGTGAAAATCGAGTTGGCTCCAAGGCGCGCCAGCGTGAGGTCGCCGAACTCCAGTTCCGCGCGCGATTCAGTCCCCGTGCGAACGACATTCTCGTCCCGCACGACGGCTCCCTGCGAGACCGGCTGCGCGCTGGCGTTGATGGAAGCCGCCACGGTGACGACGTTCACCTTCTGCCGCACGACCGCCTGCGAGAGATCGGCGCTGATCGCCGCTGGGCTGAGGAATGCGAACGCGGCCAGGGCCGCCACAGAGAGGCTGGTGGACCATCGACTCGGAAGGATGAGCCGGATGAAACTCTTGCCCGAGGCTAAAGGTCAAGCGTGAAAGCTTTTGCGCCGCGCCGCGCCGCTTTGTAGGAAGCAGTGTGCGGTTTCGACGTTCGCGCAGGTTCATTCATGCTCTGATTTGCGCTGCGGTGTTCTGCTTTGTCGCGCTCCTCTACCAACTGGAGCTCACCGGCTCTGCGGGGCAGACGCTGCGCAGCTGGGAGCATCGCTTTCGTGACGTGCTCACGCGGACCGGGCGGTTCGTCCCGCCGGACGAGCGGCTGGTGTTCCTCGCCATCGACAGCACCTCGACCTCGGTTTCAGACCTCGATCTCCGCACGCTCTACCAAAACATCGCACCGGAGAGCCCGGAAGCGCGAGCGCTCGGGATCATGGCCGCAGGTTGGCCGTGGTCGCGGGAGATCTACGGGCTGCTGGCAGAGCGGCTGCTCGCGGCTGGCGCGCGCGCGGTGGTGCTGGACCTTCTTTTGCTCAAGGCGGGTCCTGGCGACGATGCATTCCGCGCCGCTCTCCAGCGGTCTCCCGGGCAGATCATCCTCGGCAGCAATTTCATCTCGGAAGTGATCGGGCCGGGCCGCGAGGCGTGGGCGCTCACGCTTCCGTCGGTCAGCCTCCTGCCCGACGTGACACCGGAACATCCCGGCGTGGGCTACGTCAATTTCTGGCCGGAGTTCGATGGAGTCGTGCGACGCGCGCAGCACGCGGCGACTCTCGACCAATTGCAAGGCGGACCGCCGCCGGGAGACTCCGCGGAGAACGCAGCGTATTCGCTGGCGGCGCGCGCTGCTGGAGTGGCAGGCAAGGCGACGCTGCCTAACATGGCAGAGCCGCGCTTCTTCCGCTTCAGCGGGCCGCCGGGCACCTTTCCGCCGGTGCCCGTGTATCAAATTTTCGTGCCTCTTTATTGGGAACGAAATTTCGGCGGCGGGGCTTCGCTGAAGGACAAGATCGTCCTCATCGGGCCGGCGGGAAACTGGGCGCATGACGAGCATTCCACTCCCTTCGGCCAGATGCCGGGGCCGGAGCTTCACTTGAATTCGTTGAACGCGCTGTTGCACGACGCGTTTATCCGCGAGGCGCCGCCTTGGTCGGCGAATTTACTGGTCGCCCTGGCAGCCGCGGCTGCGTGGCTATTGGCGATCGCCTTCGCTGGAATGTGGCTCCGCGCGGGTGCCTTCATTCTAGCGGGCGCAGCGTTCCTCGGCGCGGTGAAGCTCGCCTACGATCAACTCGATACGATCGTGTTCGCGATCCCGCCGCTCCTCACCTTCGCGACGGCGGGCCTCGGCACGTTTATCTACGATTACACGCACGAGACGCTCGAAAAGCTCCGTGTACGCCGCACGCTCGAATCTTACGTCTCCGCCGACGTGGTGCGGGAGGTTCTGGATAACCCGGCGAGTTACCTGAACGCCCTCGGCGGGACGCGCGCTGATGTCGTTGTGTTGATGACCGATCTCCGAGGATTCACCACCATCTCCGAGAGCCTGGATTCGAATCAGCTCGTCACGCAACTAAACGAGTATCTCTCCGCGATGGTGGACGACATCTTCGCGCTCCGCGGCTCGATCGATAAGTTCATCGGCGACGCGATTCTGGCCGTGTGGGGACACCTGAACAGCAGCGGCGCCGCGCAGGATGCAACGATGGCGGTGCAGGCGTTCTTCCGGATGCGTGCAAGTCTGGAACGACTGAATACGGACTGGGCGGAGCGCGGAATGCCGACGCTCGCGATGGGCTGCGGCATCAACTTTGGCGAGGTAGTGTTCGGGAATATCGGTTCTGCGCGCAAGAAGGAGATCACGGTGATCGGCGATGCGGTAAACGTAGCCGCCCGGCTGGAAGGCCTCACGAAACAGTACGACCGCGAATTGCTCATCGGACAAGCCGTCGCCGACCTGGTGCGAGAGTCCTATAGATTACAATTTATCGACCGTGTCGCGGTGAAAGGTAAGAGCAAGGCGCTGGACCTCTACTCTGTGGTCGGTAAAGTTGAAGAGTCACGCGCCAGCGCGTTTGAGGCTTATCTCGAGGGCTACGTCTACGCGCAGGCTGCGTATCAACAGGCTGATTTCACGGGGGCCGCCGCGCTCTTTCAGCAATGTGCAGAGCATATACCCGACGACCGCGTCGCGGCCATTTACCTCCAGCGTTGCGCGGAATTCATCAAGAACCCGCCAACCGGCGATTGGACCGGAGTCCATGTCGCCACGCATAAGTAGCGGAGTCCCGAGCCGCTTCCGGTTTCGGCTCGTTTCTCTCCGGATCATCTGTCAGTTTGCGGCCGCATGAAAATCCTCCTCGGTATCGTTGCCGCGCTGATGGCACTCGTCGGAGCCGCGTATCTCTTTGGTCTCACGATTCCGGGCAACCAGATGCACACGCGCAGGATCAGCCTCGAAAAAAAACCGGAAGCTGTCTTCGCGCTCGTGGCCGACGCGCAGAACATGCCGAAATGGAATCACAGCCTGGAGAAAGTGGAATTGCTCCCGCCGATCGATGGCAAAGAAGCCACCCGCCAAACGTTCAAAGGCAACCTCCAGATGACAATCGTCACGGCCGAAAGCCGGTCGCCTCACCATCTCGTCCGCTCGATGGGCGATGTGGATGGACCGTTCGTCGGCTCATGGACCTATGCAATCACCCCCGCCGGGAAAGGCTCCGAGGTGGCGCTGACGGAACAATCGCAAGTGAAGAACCCAGTCACGCGTCTGATGATGAAGCTCTTCGGCGAAACCAAAAACATGGACGAGCACCTGCAGGATCTCGCGAAGCACTTCGGCGAAACAGCCAGAATTCGTTAGGCTGGGTCCGCCGTCTGCTCCACCCAGCAGGTCGGAGGAGGTACTGTGGCGGCTGTTTACAGATAAAACGTTGAATCCACCAGCTGCCCCGCTTACGAACAACCGCGTGCGAAAAGTCCTGAGAATGCTCCTGGCCGCAGCCACTTTGTTGGCTGCGCCCGCCGCGTTGGCTGACGATGCGACCCGTGCCGTCCAGGAGGAGCTCCGGAAGCGCAACCTTTTCTACGGCGACATCGACGGTCGCCAGACGCCCGCCTTGATCGCGGCGATCCGTGAGTATCAGCAGCGGAAGGGCTTCGCCGTCACAGGCGTGCAGGATGAAGACACGCTCCGCTCGATGGGGATTTCAGAACGCCCAGCGCAGGTCGCAAACCTCCCGGAAGGTCCAGTGCTGCGCAGCGACCGCGGCGGCCCTCCCGGAGCAGTGGCAGCGGCAGCGACGAGCGATATCCCGCCGCCCTCCCAGCCGGCGCCGGTGAATGCACCCGCACCAACCAAAGACGAAATGCGCGCCTGGCTCACGAAATACCTCGAAGCCTGCGAAACTCAGGACGTCTCGGACGAGCTCGCCTACTACGCGGAGCAGGTTCAATATTTCCACCACGGCACCGTCGATAAGGAACACATCCGGCGCGAGCTGCTCGCTTACGTGCAGCAGTGGCTCGATCGGCAGTTCTCGATCGGAAACACGATCAACATCAGCAAAAGCGGGGAAAATACCGTCGTTCGATGCCGTATCCGGTTCGACCTGGCGAACGCCGCCGGCACACGCAAAGCCAACGGTTACGCGAACAACACCTTCACCCTGGCTCGACGGCCAGACCTCAGCTGGGAAATCATCGGTCAACAGGAGCAGCGCGTCCGCAAAGCCGGAGGCGGCGGCCGCAAGGGGCGTAAAAGTTCCGGCGGCCGCGTTTTGAGCCCGCTCGACCAGACGCTGAAGAAGTTTTTCAACCCGCCGAAGAAGCGCAGACGCTAATCGTTGGCGGGTTTGAATGCTTCGCGCGCCGCGGCGAGCTGCTTCTGGTCCACGCGACCGCGCTGCTCGAGCGCACGCTGTTCCAGCTGCTCGTAGTCGAGTCCGCGCAGCTGCGGCAGCACTTCTGAAGCGGCCGCGAGTGCGCGCCAGAGCAGTTGTTTGCCAGTGATCCCCATCGCGAGGCCTTCGAGCGCCTCCAGCAAGCCAGTGCCGCTGACGTCGTTCTCGTTCAGTCCGAACTTCGCGCGACCCACCTTTTCCGCGAGCCAGGCACCGGCTTTTCGCACCGTGCTCTCCTTCGCCTCGAACGTGTGTAGCAAGTCGCGCAGCACGTCCTGGTCGGCGGAGATGTCGGCGTGTAGATCGGCGAAGAAGCTCTCCAGGGTTGTGTCCGGATAGTTCCTCGCAAGGTGCTCGACCAGTTCCAACGCTGCGACCGCGCCGGCGAGATGATCGTTGAGGTAGCTGCTGAGATGTTTCGTGCTGAGGTCGGATGAGATTGCTTCGGCCACACGATGGAATCGCGTGCCGCCGGGGCCGCCGACGTAGCTACCTGTTAAACATCCGCGGATCGAACTCGAACGGCACCGGCTTGCCTATCCGGATTCGCCTGAAATCCGGGTGCGCTGGATTGATGAGAAAATTCCTCTCCGCCGGGATGATCGCGCTCGGAACTGCGAGGACGGCTGACCGAGCTTCTCTCATCCATCGATCACCGAGAGCAGCGCTCGCCGGACCGGCCGGTAACAAACGCCACGTCGGCGGCAACCCGGCCACCGGAAGCACTTCGATGAGCGACTCATCCCAGTCGGCAGAGAGCGCGATGTATCGAATCTTCGCTCGGAGCGGCTGCGGCTGGAGGAATACTTCCAGCGCAGCGAGCGACTGATGTTCGCTCAAATAGACGAGCGGCACGCCCACTGAATTCCACCGGCCGCCCCCGCGACGGGCACCCTCGCTCGAGAAGGCTCCGGCACTATGTTTTGCTCTCTGAATCCGCCAGCCGGACGGCATCACACGTAGACGCTGTACTCGATCCGAAAGAGCAGCTTCTCTACTTCTCGTGCTCCCACTTCGGTGCGCGCGTAGTCGAGGGGGATCGCACCGCCCAATCCGTACTGAGGAAACGAAAGCCATTGCCGCGCTTCGTGCTTGCCTTCGAAAACTTCCTCCGCCTGAGCGAAGAGCCGCGCGAAGCGGACCACCTTGTCGGATTCGTCAGGATCCAGCCGGCCCGATACTTTCCTGCGGTGGAGCGTCGCGCGCCCGATCCCGAGTTTCTCCGCGAGCTGTTCCAGCGGCAGATCAAGGTGAGCGCGCAACGTCTCGAGTTCGCTAAAGGCGAGGCCTTTCTCGATTGCTTTCACCAGCTGGTCCGGCGCGCGCGAGCTTTTCTTCGCTGCCGCGGACTTCGCCTGCGGCGGTTTTCGTTGCGCCGGCGGAGGCAACGTCGCTGATTTCATTTGATACAGGGTAACGTCTCAAATGCGACGCAGCAATCTATTTCGCACCGCACCACTGATCCGCCCAGTCGTTGACCGTCTTGTACCAGAGGCGAGAATTCTGCGGCTTGTTAATCCAATGTCCCTCGTCCGGGAAGTAGAGGAACTTCGATGGCACCTTCAGCCGCTGCAGGGTCGTGAACAGCTCAAACCCTTGCGAGACATCGAGCCGGTAGTCCAGCTGCCCATGCACCACCAGCGTCGGCGTTTTGAACTTCTCGGCCTGCAGATGCGGCGACCATTTCCGGTAGACTTCGCGGCTCTTCCAAGGCGGTCCGCCAAACTCCCACTCCGCAAACCAAAGCTCCTCTGTCGTGCCCCAGAACGATTCGGTGTTGAACCCGCTCGCGTGTGACACGGTGCACTTGAAGCGATCCGTGCGCCCGAGGATCCAGTTCACCATGTAGCCGCCGTAGCTGGCGCCCATCGCAGCAACGCGCGTCTTGTCGATGAACGGGTATGTCTTCTCCACGTAGTCGAGCCCCTTCATCAGGTCTTCGTAAGGCTTCCCGCCCCAGTCGCCGCTGATCGAGTCCGTGAATGCCTGCCCATAACCGGTGGAGCCGTGGAAGTTGATCATTACGACCACGTACCCGCCCGAGGCGGCCAAGAGCTGCGCGTTCCAGCGGTATGTCCATGAGTTTCCCCACGCGCCTTGCGGCCCGCCGTGAATCAGGAACTTCACGGGATACTTTTGGGCGGGATCAAAGTTCGGCGGCTTCACGATGAAGCCCGACACGTCGGCGTTTTGCGCGCCCTTGAACGTGAACGGCTCCAGTGGCTGCATTGCGATCTGCGAAAGCACCGGCTCGTTCATCCGCGTGACCGCCGCGGGCTGGCGCTTTACTACTTCGGCCGGCGAGCCCGAGACGTCGAGCCGCCAGATCTCGTTAGGAGCCGTGATCGACGCGCGCGCGAAGTAGAGATGGTTGCCGTCACGCGGGAGGGCGAGCTCATCCGCATGTAAGCGTGCTACTTCTACAGGCTCCTTCGCGTCGAGCGGCAGCGCGTAGATCGGCGCCTCGCCGCGATCTTCGGCCGTGAAAAAAATCGTCCGCGAATCCGGCGTCCAGACGAACCCGCCGACTGAGCGGTCGAAGCCTTCACTCCCGTCGCGCGTTTTGCCCGATTGTCGGTCGTAAATGAACAGCCGCGCCTTATCCGCTTCGAAACCGCCGCGCGCCATCGAGAGCCACGCGAGATGTTTTCCGTCGGGCGAGTAGAGTGGCGTCGCGTCGCTGCCGGCTGCAGTGGAGATTTTCTTCGGCGTGCCGCCCGCGATCGCCACGAGGAAGATCTCGTTGTTCGTGCTGGTTGCCTCGACCTCATCGATATTGCTCGTGTAGGCGACCTCCTGCCCGTCGGGCGAGATCGCATACATATCCTGACCGCCGAGGTTGAACGGAGGCACATCGTGATCGCCCGGTGTGATGTCGCGTGCCGCGTTGCTGGTAGGGAGAGACTCCGTCGAGCCTGATGCTCGCGTTGCCGGTGCCCCATGCTCGACAGCGTCTCGCCCCACCTCATCTGTGCTCTGCACGAACAAATGGCTGCGCTTGAATTCGGCGAACGCATTCCAGTGCCGATAAAGCAGCCGATCGAACACCTGCGCCTTCACCTTGCTGTTCTTCAGCTCCTCGTCGCGCTGCTGGTTGCACGCGTCGTCTTTGCAATCCGGGTAAACCTTCGACAGGAACAGGATGTTCTTGCCGTCAGGCGACCAGATGCCGCCTTCCGCGCCGGTCGAGATGGTGGTCAGCTGCTGCGGGGTGCCGTCGAGGCCGCCGGTTTCCAGAGTGAAATTGCAGATCCAGATTTGCGTCGGGTCAGTGGCTTTCGAGGTCCAGATCAGCCGTTTGCCGTCTGGTGAAAACCGCGGCCGCTCCTCTTCGTTCTCGGTCAGGTTCAGGCGCCGCGCTTCGCCTCCGGCCCCCGGCACGATCCAGAGCCGCGACTTGCGCGTGTTCTCCTCAAGGTTCACCTCCACCGCTGAGAACACAACCCATTTTCCATCCGGCGACGGCACGGGATCGCTCACGCGTTTCAGCGCCATCATGTCCTCGAAGGTGAATGGGCGTTTGCCGGCTGGTGGCGAAGTCTGGGCAGCGGCGGAGACTGTGAGCGCGAGGGAGACTGCGAAGATTTTCCAATGCATGCGCCGTGAAAGTCCCGCGGATTCCGTTCCCACGCAACGCGCGTCGCTCCACGTTCCGCGCGCATTGACGCAGCCCGCAGCGATACGCGACACTTCTGCGCAATGGAGTGCCCCTTCAATCACGAGCAGAAGCCGGAATACTACGGCGACTATCTCGCGATCGATCAACTCCTCGAGCTGCAGAAGCCGCTCAGCCTGCAGAAAGGCAACCTGCTCGCGCATGATGAAATGCTCTTCATCATCATCCACCAGGCCTACGAGCTCTGGTTTAAACAGATCCGCCACGAGCTCACCGCGTGCGGCGAAGTGCTGAGCAAACCGGCGGCGGACGACGACGGGCCCGACATGAACGTCGTGGTGCATCGGCTCAAGCGGATCGTCGAGATCTGGAAGCTGTTGAACCATCAGGTCGACGTTCTCGAAACGATGACGCCGCTCGATTTTCTCGAGTTCCGCGAGCACCTGCATGGCGCCTCCGGTTTCCAAAGCAAACAATTCCGCCAGATCGAAGCCGCACTGGGGCTGCGGATGGAAAACCGCTTCCGCCCCGATTATTACAAGCACACGGAGCTCGGCGGGTTCAACGAAAAGGACTTCGCGGAGATCTCCGAGTTCGAGAAGCAGCCGAGTCTGCTGACAATGGTGGAACGCTGGCTCGCGCGCGCGCCGTTTTTCGATGAGCCGTTCTGGAGCGAATGGAACGAAGCCGAGGCTGCCGCGCAGGCGGATGGTCGCTCGCCGTTCTGGGTGCGCTATCGCGG
>JACDCC010000268.1 GCA_013694595.1 Chthoniobacterales bacterium | reverse complement strand
GAGCAGATCGTGCTTTCGCGCGAGATCGATCAGCGCGCTGCTGTTGACGACCTGGACATAGCCGCTCCGCTCCGCGTGGATCGGTTGCCACTCGATGAGGTCGAGCGTGTTTTCCTTCCGCCTGCTTTCGCTCTCCTCGTCCAGCTCGTCGGGAAAGAGATGATCGATCGCGCGCGTCGTTTCGGCTGCGATCGCACTGAGGATATGAGAGGCCTGGATCGAAGTGGCGACGTGATGGATGAAAAAGATCAGGCAGCCGATGCCGAGCAGCGCCAGCAGCACACCCACAAAAACCGCCAGCAGCGGCACGAAGGGCTGCCCCTCACTCGGGCTGCGAATGCCGCGCAGGATGATGAGACAGTAAGTGAAGACGCCCACAAAAACTCCAAGCACGCCTTGATTGGCCGGGTCGCGCATGAAATTGCGCAGGATGCGCGGCGTGTATTGGGTCGAGGCGAGCGAGAGCGTCACGATCGTGATCGAGAACGCCACGCCCGCGACCGTAATCATGGACCCGGCGATCGCGGCCAGCATGCTCCGCGCACCGTCGGCGCTGGCACCGAGGAGCGGACGCCACGCCGCCGCGCCCAGCCGGTGACCGAAACGGATATCAATCTCCATGAGAGCGAATGCGCCGGCCACCGCGCCGAGCACGAGAAGGCTCGGGACAAACCAGAGACTGGAGCGCAGTTCAATCCACCATTTGCGAAGCATGATTTTGGGTTCCGGGGCGCGGTTCTTATATCTTCCGCGAGACGGAGAAGTGGCGGGTTCCGCTTCTCGCTCCGTTACGCGTTTGTAATGCGCTCGACATCTTGCCGTCAGGCTCTTGATTGAAGGTTGAGCTGGTCACGAGTTGTCGCCATCATGCTGCCAATCGTCTGGCCGAGCGAAAATTATTATCGCGCTGGAACACTCCTCCACAGAATCAAGCACCATGAAGAAACACAGCAATCAAATCACCCTCGCTATCGGCCTGACCTTCACCTCGCTGCTGCTGACGGCCGGTAACATCGAAGCGGCCCGCGATCCCGGCGGCCACACGCGCAAGGGCGTCGCGGCGGCCAGGAGCAAGCAATGGGACAAGGCGGCCGCCGAGTTCACGAAAGCGATCGAGGAGCAGCCGAAAGACGCGAAGAACTACAGCAATCGCGGCGAGGTCTACAAGGTCACCGGCAAGCTCAAGAAGGCTGAGGCGGATTTCACGAAGGCGATCGAGCTGAAGTCGAAAAATGCCGATGCCTACCTCGATCGCGGTCAAATTCGCCTGCGCGAGAAGAACAGGCTCGACGACGCGATCGCCGATTTCGACGTTGCCGTGAACATCTCCCCGCGCGACGCCACGGCGCGGCGTTTTCGCGCCTACGCCTACATGCAGAAGAAGCAGTGGCAGAAAGCGATCGACGATTACACCGTCGCGATCAACCGCACGCGGAAGATCGACGTGGAAGGCCGGACCCGGCGCGGGTTCGCCTATCGGAATCTGAAGCAATACGACAAGGCGATCGAGGATTTCACCAAGGTAATCGAGGCGGCACCGAAGGATGTCGAAGCCTATCGGCGGCGCGCCTACGCCTACACGTTAGCCGATCAAAACGACAAGGCGGCGGCGGATCTGAAAGCCATCCTCAAGCTGAAGCCGAATGATGCCGATGCGCAAAAGCGGTTGAAAGCGTTGCAGGCCAAAGCGCCGCCGGCCGTACGCGCGAAGCCGAAGCAACCTCTTGGCGGTTCGCCCGGGAATACCCCTGCGGCGCGTCCGACGCCGACCCGGTGACGCGCGCGGCCAAGAGGCTGCGCACCACCGCTTGGACAGGGCGTGAGACGAAAGCGCGCACACCAGTGCTCTCGCCTGATTAGTTTAGCAGCGGCCGATGGTCGTGGCCATCAGCGCCGGCGATTGGGACTTGCTCGCGCTCGCGAGCTTACACCGTTGTAATGCCCGAGAAAGCTTTTCGTCAGAATGGCGGCTGACGGTATGGGCATGAAACGAACAATAATCAGCACAATAAGCTTGTGCGCGGCGCTCGCTGTCTCGGCGAATCTGGCGCTCGCACAAACGGACAACAAAACCACCAAGGGCAGGGCGCCGGAAGGCAAACTCGTCAAAGGCAGCGAACTCGTGGGCGCGAAGCTGTTTAATCAACAGGGCGAACACATCGGCGAAATCAATGACATCGTCTTCGACGAGAATACCGGCGGCATCACGCATGGAATGCTCGCCGTCGGTGGCTGGCTCGGCATCGGTGAGAACATCACGGCAGTGCCCTGGAAACACATCCAGCAGAGCAAGAAGGACTCGCCCGGCTACGTGGTCGATGTTGAGAAGTCGAAGCTCACGCCGGAGATGAGTTTCAAGGTCAATAGCTGGCCGAACCTCACCGAAGGCTGGTTCAAAGAGAGCTATTCGCGCTTCGGTATACCGATGAAGCCGAACGCGAAACTCGTTCGCGGCAGCAAGGTGATGGGCGCCGAGCTGTTTAATCAAAAGGGAGAAGACATCGGCGAAATCC
>JACDCC010000241.1 GCA_013694595.1 Chthoniobacterales bacterium | reverse complement strand
AATTTGGGGTGCGGCCAAGAGTGAAAGAGCGGCCGAGAGGGAAACGGGCGAGGACGCTCCCCACCTCTGTGCGACTTCCCACACGAAAACAATCGCGATGGCTGTGGCCAGAATCGACGGGAGTTCGACGAATACGTCGGTATGGGGCATGCCGACGACCCAAAGCTGCTGGATTTGGCCGGCCGGCGCCCGGGTGACTTGTCGCAGGCACATGGTCGGCCAGGGAGCGAGCGAGCCTTGTTGCAGCCAGTTCGCGGTCATCGGCAGATGGTAAGTGTAGAGGTCCCAAATGCGCGGGGCACAAAGCAGCGCCGCCCTCACCCCAGCGAAAGTCACAGAGATCAAGACCAGACTCTCCAGCCAGTACGTCCGCCTGAGCGCTCGCAGCTTGGACGGAGCGGCTGCAGGGGGCGCCTTGGCAGCAGCGTCTGGAGAAACTGCTTCCTCCGACGCCTCCTCGCATACCAAAACCTTTCTCGATCCAAGGAGCAAAGTGCCCAGTGCTGGAAGAACGAGGAGCAGGCCAGTCGCCGTAAGCAAGGAGGGTTGGTTGATGCCACTAAACCACCCCAGGCCGCGGGTCACGAGCACCTGCGCATACCACCAAAGAGGGTAAACTAACAGGAGTGCCGTCTTCCAGGGCAGATGCCACATCCTGCCGAAAAATAAAGCCCAAGCCGCGAGGGCGCCCAGCCAGAGGCATGAAGTCACCACCACAAGTAGCAAAATCGTGCTCACAGATTCGTGGGCGATGGTACAACTGAGGCGCGTTGAAAGATAGAGTTGTCTTCTGCACGCTTGTGAGGAGTGCGCCCGACGGGGGATGTGGTCACCGTCACACAAGCAGGCGCGAAGGTGATGAAGCGTATCGGCGGAGTCGTTACGAGTGCGATCCTTGAGCTGCTGTCGTATCCGGGTGAGTTATGTCTTCTGGTGCAGCCCGCAGCCACCGATGCGGCTCTGAATCAGTACTTTAGAGGCCGAGCCTCTCTCGCTGTGACCTCCAGCGTCAGCATCGCGAAGTCGCTTTCCCAATCGACATCCGGCTTGTTCGACTTTCGGATGTCCGTTCCACGGAAGAGCCAACGGCCCTCTCTCTCCAGCTTGGAGGCGACGCGATCGGCGAATCCGTCTTTGGCGTTCCGCCCTTTCCCGCGCCGGCGCTCACCGCGTTGAGGGAGAAGTCTGCGAAACGGCTGACCATCTTTCAGCACACGCACTAGGAACTCGTCACCAGCCCGCAACGTTGTCGGATCCTTCTCGGGCACAACTTCGAAAAACATCCCACTGGTTCAGTCCACGAGCCTGTTGCCTCATATGAGGACACCGTGGCTTTTTTCGGTTGTGGTTGGTTTGATTGCGGTTTTTGACCTCCCGGAGCGTAGCGCAGGGAGGTCAAAAATCGCAAGGTCCTCCTTCCCATCCACGGCCTCAGCAGTCGGCTTCTCTTTTTCCAAATTTGTCCCAAAAGCTTCTCGATCCCAACCTTCATGACGAAGGGATTGGTCCTCTCGAGATGCTCTTCGATCCGCCGACGCTGGCTCTCGTTGAGCTGGCCGCTGGCGAGTAGCCTCTGGGCCGGAGTTTGGGGCCGCTTCAAGTGCTGACGCCTCTGTTTGCTCCCCTCGCGGGTCGCGCTCAGCTGTTCCATCGTCGTGCAGTAGAGGTTCTTCCACAGGCTCCATAACTCCAGCAACTGGTTCCGCGGAGCGAGTAAGGCGCGCTCGCCCAAGCGCTCGTAGCCCAGGAGCTGTCGCACATGGGTGTAATTCTTCTGCTCGACATGCGCTTGATCGTTTTTGCGATAGGGACGCGAACGCGTCTGCTGGATCCCGCGCTCCTTCAGATACCCATAAAGATGGGGTTCAAGAACTCTCCCCACGGAGGAAAAAGGGCTGCGCTTGCTCGATCGCCACCAGCCCCTCCCAAGTCGCTGCCTGGCCGCGATTCCACACCGCACGCACTTCCGTCCAGCGTGTAGCTGTGGCAAATTCCCGAGCCGGTGGTGGATCCGAGACCGCCGGACGCGCGTGAGTTGCGCCTGGTCGTTCCGCTGCTGGCGCAGGAGGCGTCGTATTTGGCGGCGTCCGCCAAAATCGCCAGCTTTTTTTGCAAATCCCATGGTCTCTGCAGAAGTACGCCGTTCGGGAGGAACTTAGATGCGCGTCGGCCGTAAAAATGCTGTTTTCCCAACAATCAAGCCGCGGAATTTGCCTTCGGTTGACAGCCATTTGTTGCGCTAGTCACGTAGGAAGTATGAACCCTTGAACAACCGAGGAAAAATCATGAAACAAGTGTTCACCAAGACTCTTCTACTCAGCGCAATCTTGCTCGCTTTCGCGATGCCGGCGGTCGCTCAGGAAAGCAAACGCGGCATTTTTAACGGCGATCTGCCCGGCGACGGTAAGATCGTGTTTTTCGTCGAGGGGAACAATGCCCTCTCGGCTTACGTGTTTGATAACTCGGGCAACCGGTCACCGTCGGCAGCGCCTCCTTTAACGCGGATGGCACTTTCACGCTCACCACGAGCTCGGGCGAGACGATCACCGGCACGCTACGCGGCGCCGTGCTGACTATCACCTTCCGCGGCCAGACGTTCACCATCAACGCCGGTGAGATCTTCGGTCCCACCTCCTCGATCAGCGGACGGTTCAAAGGCTGGGCGTGCGCTGAGAACGGCGGCGGACGCCACATGGACGTCACACTTTTGATCGACTCAAGAGGCAACGTCTTCTTCGTCGGTAAGGACGGCACCACGTACTTCGGTGGTTCCGGCCCTCTCAACCTCGAGCCTGGCTCTGACGACAAGAACGACCGCGACAAGGACGATGACGAGAAGCACAATCGCGACAAGGACTCCAACGGACTCAAGTTCCACGCGAACTTCTCGATCAAGACTTCGCTCGACACGATCAAGGGCAACATTAATTTGAACCCGAGCGGCCTGCACGGCTTCATCGCGCTCGGCGACCTGAAACTCAACGTCCGCGGCTTCCGCGAATCGGCGAACCACCAGCTCGGCAACATCTCCACCCGTGCCTTCGTCAATAACACGCCACAGGGCCAGCTGATCGCCGGTTTCATTGTCACGGGTGGCGCGAAGTGCTGTTGATCCGGGCGCTAGGTCCGTCGCTCGCCAACCAAGGCATCACTGAACCAGTGCTCGCTGATCCTGTCGTGACACTGTTCCCGTCGAAGCGATGGCGCTCCAGTCCAGATCGCGCAAAACAACGATTGGCAGACGAATGCCAATGCAGCGGTCATTAGGGCAACTGGAATTCCTCCGCAGAATTCCAAGGAAGCTGCCTTAGTCGCCTACCTTGAGCCCGGCGCATACACGGCAGTAGTGCCCGGCGCGGACAACGGCATTGGTGTCGCGCTGGTGGAAGTGTACGGCATCTCCGTCGACTAACGACAGACAGAGAAACTTCAGAACGCCCTCGCGCTCCGGCGCGACGGCGTTTTTTGTTTTCCGGGAGCCGCGGCGCTCCGCCTCTAGGAGTCGATCGTCACCGGCGCCGGCTCGTTGATCGGCAACCCATGTCGCCGGAGGAACTCATCCGCCAGCTTCGCATAAGCACGCGCACCAACGCCGTGCGGGTCGTACTCGAAGATCGATTTAGCAAAGCTCGGCGCTTCGCTCAGGCGAACGGTCCTCGGAATGACCGTATCGTAGACGCGTTCGGGAAAATGCTCCCGCACCTCGGCGACGACTTGCCCACTCAAATTCGTGCGGCCGTCGAACATCGTCATCACGATGCCTGCAATCTCTATGCGGTCATTCGCCCCGGAGTTCCGGACCTGCTGGATCACGCGCACGATTTTCACCAGTCCTTCCAAGGCGAAAAATTCGCACTGGATCGGCGTTAACAACTCGTCGGCCGCCGCCAGCGCGTTTGTCATGAGGATTCCGAGCGACGGCGGACAATCGAGGAAGATGAAATCGAATGTCTTGTCGCGACGGAACGGCGCCAGCGTTTCCGACAGCCGCGTAAGATGGTTCTCCCCGCGCGCGATTTCAATCTCCGCACCGGCGAGATCCAGATCAGCCGGAATGATGAACATCCCGTTCAACCGCGTCGGCAGGACCTTCTCCGCCGCCGGGACCCCGCCGATCAGCGGGTCGTAGAGGCTTTCGCCTTCCAGTTCCTGCAAGCCAAAGGAGCTCGTCGCGTTCCCCTGCGGATCAAGGTCGATCAGCAGCACGCGATAGCCGCGTTGCGCCACCGCGCAGCCAAGATTGACTGCCGTCGTCGTCTTACCGACGCCGCCTTTTTGGTTCGCAACCGCGATGATCTTCATGACCGCGGCACGATCAACGTGCGGAGCTCGAACGTTCGCCGGCCATCGGCCTCCCGCCACAGGAGGTGATCAGGGTCCGGCAGCATCTCCGTGATCTCCACCTCGCCGGCTTTCGAAAGCCAGCGGTGGAAAATCTCCAGCGAGAGATAGCTCTCGAGATCGATGAACACAGGCTTGGTATCCTTGTCGCGGCCTTCCGCGCCGCTCCGCCGAAGCGCCTGCTCCGTTGGACGAATGTAAACGTAACGCGGCAAGTCCCGCGCGCTGCGTAGCTGCTCGACTGCCAGCACCAGCGCACGCGAGATCCCGGTGAAATTTCCGCCACCCAGTTCCGGCAGCGTGACCGTCCAGGAGCGGCGCTGCACGATCGCTTTGCCGCACCGCAGCCGCGGCATGTGCGGCGCGCGCCCGAAGAAGAAGGGGTGGAAACCGAGTGGAATGATCCAGGCGCGCGCAAAGGAGCCGAGATGTTCGTGGGAGCCGCGTTTTCGCAGACAGACGTCGCCGGTGCTCTCCTCGATGTACACCTCGACTTCAGCCGGCGGGACGGTGCGCCACCGCGGGTTAGAGCGTTGTGGCGCGACGAATGTCATCTGCTCCGGCAGCACATCCATCTGGCGGACGACGGTGTGCGCGGTGAAATCCGCCGCGAAGAAGCCGTAGTGGACGGCCGGTCGACCGAAGGTGGTGCTGGCGAGTTCGCGCGCCATGGCGACACGATCAGGACAGCTCCAGTAGAGCGCGTGATGCAACATTGCGACCGGCGGATGAAGTTCGCTCACGATCCACTGGTAGTCGCCGCGTTCGACCGCTTCCGGCGATTCGGCGGAGATCTGAAGATCGGCTGACGGGTAGGTGTATTCATCGAACTTCGGGTACTCGAAGTTCTTTCGCACGAACGCGCAGTCGTCCGCACTCATCTCCCACTCGGCAGCATCGCTGCGGGCGCTCACGCTCTTGCGGAAGGCGGCTTTTACTTCCTGGAATGCCATGTGCGCCATGGCCACGATACCGTGGCCGGTCAGCGAGAGCTTGTGAGTCGCACAGTGCTGGAGAAAGGCGGGGAGAGTGACGGCACCATGGTGGATGGGGGCCGTGCGGAACAATCCCTGCAGCCCTTCCGCCACTCGGCTTGCCACAAACGCATACGTGTCTCGCCAGAGATTTACCCACGGCTCGATGTCACGTGCGAGCTCTTCCGTGAGCGTCTCGCTCACCACGAACGACGAGCGGCGAAAACATTCCTCCGCGATCGGGTTCGCCGCCGAGTACAACGAACGTTGAGCCGCTTGCTTCGGACCGAGATCATCCAGCAGGCGCTGCGCGGTCTTCATGGCCGCGGAGCGTTGCGCGAGATCGGCTGTTTCTTTGAACCGCGACGGCAGGGATGCGAGTGATCCCGCGCGGTCGAGCCACCGCGCACGCACGGGAGAATCGCGCCACTTCACGACGTCGGAAAGGACCACGTCAAACGCCTGTGGTTCGAGCGCCGGCACCTCCGCCTGCCAAAGAATCACGCGGCTCGCAGCGAGCATCTCGAGTAATTCGGTGGAAGTGTCTAACGCGTGCGCGGGCGTCTTGCCATCACACCGCCGGACGAGTTCAACCGCTTCAGGAGCGAGCGGGACGGTGGCGGCGCTGTCGAGGAGAATGAATTCGTCACCCGTGAGCCGGCCGTTTGGATTGGGGCGCGGAGCGAATTCCATTCGCGCCTCTGCATCCTGGTTCAACGCCGCGGCCAGCGTGTGCGCCGCCCAACGCTCGAGGAAACTCCGCCGCTCTGCGATCCCCCCCTCGGGCGCAAGCGAGAGCGGAGACGTCTGCCTTTCGATTCGTCCCCAAGCCGAAGGACCGAATTCGCTGAAGGTGTCGTTCTTCGCAGAAACTCGCTGCAGGTAAAGCAGCAGGTGACGCTCGCGTTCCCGCGTGCGCGAATTGCGCAGCGGCAGGTGACCGTTTCCGCCGGCGTGCTCTCCGGAGAGTTCCGCCAGACGATCGCGAAATTCACCGGCGCCAAAAACCAGATACGCCGGCAGCACAGTCCGGCTTGAATCGTACAAGCTGGCGCGCGCGTTCTGCAGTTCCACCTCGAGGGTCTTCTGGAGCTGTGACTCCTGCTTCGCTACAACATCAGCGATCTCGACGAACCGCAGTATCTCTTCGGGGAGAGGCTCGCCGGAATTCCGCGCCGCCACACCGGAGCGCAACGCAGCGCGCCCGGCACGCGAGACCTCCGCCGAGAGGCAGCTTTCGCGCGTCCCGAGAATGCGTTCGGCGTCGCCGCGAGCAGCTGCCAGCTCGCTTCGCCTAACGAGGAGTTCCCGAGCAAGTGCAGCGGTTTGCGGCGCCGCCAGCCGCTCCAGATGGTCGAACGGCACCCCCGCCGCCCTGATCAGGAAAATCGGCGCAACGCGATAACTCGACACTTGTTCAGCAAAACGAAAGCTTCCCGCAGTGACAAGTTAATCTCCGCGCCGCAGCAGCGCCGTCACAATCCGGAACCGAAGAACGCCGCGCGCGACTGGCTGCTCAGTTGTTGAGCAGCGGCAGCCGGATCGTGAAAGTGGTGCCGGCGTCTGGCGTGCTGTCCACTTTGATCGAGCCATTGTGGTCTTCGACCACCTTCTTCGTGATATAGAGACCAAGCCCCGTTCCGCTCTTCCCCTGCTTGGTCGTGAAGTAGGGCTCAAAAATTTTCTGCAGCTGCGCCGGCGCAATCCCGACGCCGGTGTCCTCCACGCGGACGTCGATGTAGAAGTCCTTCGGCAGGCACGTCACCGTGACCGAGCCTTTCTTTTCCGCAGCAGCTTGCACTGCGTTTACGATCACGTTCTGGATCGCCCGTTTGATCTGCACCGCATGGCCCAGCAGCGTGCAGGGATCCTCGGAAACATCAGCCTTCAGCTCTACGCCGCTTTGCGTGGCAATCGTCGCCACGCCTTTGACCACTTCCCGCACAATCTCCGCCACAGAGATTGGCTTGTTCGGTGAGGCATCCTCGCTGCCGTAGCTCTGCCACATTGTCAGCAGCTCCCGGCAGAGGCGCACGTTCTGCTCGATGATGTTCAGCTCCTTCGCTGAAGTCGGGTTCTCAGCCCCCTGCCCCTTTTCCTGTTGCTCGAGCTTCTTCGCCAGCAACTGCACATATCCCCAAACGATGGTGAGCGGATTGCCGAGATCGTGCACGAACTCGGCGGATGCCTGACCGAGCGACGCGAGCCGCTCCTTCTGCGCCAGCTCTTTCAACAACCGGCTGTTCAGCTCCCGGATCTCGCTGGCCGCATGCTCGCCTGTCCGATGCACCCGCGTCCGTTCGACATTGCGGCTGATTACATCCCGCATCTCCTTCGCGTCGAAAGGCTTGCTGATGTAGTCGTTCGCGCCCAGCCGCAATGCTTCCTGCGCGGTCTCCAACGCGCCAAACCCGGTAAGCATGATAACCGCCACGTGTGGATCGATCTCCCGGATGCGCCGCAGCCCATCAATCCCGCTGGTTCCCGGCATACGAATGTCGGTCACGACGGCGTCGGGGCGCTTCTCGCGCAAGAGGCGAATGCCGGCTTCCACGGAATCCGCGGTGTGCACCCGGTAGTTCGGCTTCAACAGCATGCGCAAACTCTCGCGAGGCCCCATCTCATCATCGATGACCAGGACCTGAGGGAGTTCGGGCGATACCGTCATAGCGGAGGGAGCGCAGTCTGAAGCTAAATGTGCGGCGGCGGGGTTACGGGATGCGGCGTGCTTCGAGGCGAGGCAATGGTTAAACAAAGTGTCGCGGGAAACAAGATGCAACTTGTGAATAACTCTAGAATCTGGTGAAAAGGAGCGGCGGAGACGGAGCCATAAACATAATGACTAGAATTTCGGTAGTCGCTAGAATGCCGCCGTGTCGCTCTACGTTATCCTCTTATCCACCTCTTTAAAGCATGCGAAAACGGAATCGAGTCGTGGTCACGGGCATGGGAGTGCTGGCGCCGAACGGCATCGGCCTCGACGCGTTCTGGAAGTCGCTGGTGGCGGGCCGCAGCGGGATCGGGCCGATCACCTTGTTCGATTCGACCGGGTTCAAAAGCCGGATCGCGGGCGAAGTGAAGAACTTTGATCCGCTGGATTACATCGAGGTGAAGCACAAACCAAAGCGCATGGCCCGTCACACGCAGCTCGCCTTTGCCGCCATGAAGATGGCGCTGGCAGACGGCCGCTTCGATCCAGCGAGAGAGATCATCGATCATCCTTTCCCGGTGATGGTCGGCGTCAGCACCACTGCGATGGAGATCCTCGAAGGCGGTTTCAACGATTTGACGCAGCGCGGGCCCGGCGCGGTGAGCGCGGGAGTGTTCGATTGCCAGCCGCAGGCGGTGACACAGATGCTCGCGCTCGCGCTGGGCATTTCCGCGCGTGCGACGACGATCTCGTCCGCCTGTCCGTCCGGATTGGACGCGATCGCATCAGCAGTCGCCATGATCCGGAATGGCGAAGCTGATGTGGCGATTGCCGGCGGCACCGATGCGCCGATTACGCCGCTCTCGATGGCAAGCTTTGCGACCGCGCGGCTCAGCTCCACGAACAACTCCGATCCGGCCCACGCGAGTCGGCCGTTCGACCGCTTGAGAGACTCAGGCGTGATCTCGGAGGGTGCCGGGATGGTCCTCCTCGAGGAATACGAATCCGCCGTCGCCCGGGGCGCGACGCCTTACATGGAAATCTGCGGGTACGCGACGCAAGGTGATGATTTCGTGTCCGGTGAGGTTTTCGGGCTCGCGCACACAATGCGCACCGCGATCAGCAGCGCGGATAAACGACCGGAGGAGATCGACTACATCTGCGCCTACGCGCCATCGCATCCAGCCTTGGACATTGTCGAGAACGACATGATCAAGAATGTCTTCGGACGCGGCGCCTATACCATCCCGGTGAGCTCGATCAAAGGCGTGACCGGCAATCCTCTCTCCGCGGCCGGTCCGATGCAGCTCATCACCTGCGGGCTCACGTTCAAGCACGACGTGATTCCTCCGACGGCGAATTTTGAAGTGCCCGACCCTCGTTGTGATCTCGACTACGTGCCGAACCGCTCCCGGAAGCGCAGGATCAACACCGCTCTGATCAACGTCCGCGGTCTAGGTGGAGGGAACAGCAGCATGGTCGTCCAACGTTTCGCCGAATGAACATCGAGAGCGTGCCGCTCGGGTTAGCGCTTCTGACCCAGCTCGGGCTCGGCCTGGCTGTTTTCCGCGCGAACTACCGGAACTATGCCAACCAGAGTTTTCTGCTGGTGTCGTTGTTCATCTCCGCGTGGCTGCTGTCACTGCACTACGCCTTCAACGCCGCGGACGCGGCACAGGCGGAATTCTGGATCCGGAACGCCTCGGCCGCCGGCATTCTAATGGTGAACGGGTTCAACTTGCTCCGCCTCGGGATTGTCTGCCGCACCACCGGCTGGGGCGAGATGCGCCGGCGGATGATCCCATGGGGATTACCGAGTTTGCTGGTCGTCGTCTTCTGCTACACACCGGCTTTCCTGCAGCACGCGACCCTGGCAGATGACACCTTGTTACCCGGTGCTGTTCCCCATGCGGTCTATGGCCCTCTCTTCCCGGCCTACGTCCTCTTCTTCGTCGGGGCTGTTGTGCTCGCGATTTTCTGGTACGTGCGCGATCTCAGAGCCAGCAGTGGGATGCAGCGAGTCGAGCTGCAGTTTGTCGTCTTCGGCGGGGTGACCCTGGTCGTTCTCGCAATCCTCGGCATCCTTCTCCAGCCGATCGTTTCCAAGGCGGTCCTCGTCCGCTTTGCGCCGTTCCGCGTCGTCGTCTTCAGCCTGGTGATCGCCTATGGCATCGCGACGAGGAAGATCATGGACGTCGGGTTCTTCTTCCGGCGCGTGATGGCGTACGTGGTTCTCACCGCGTATCTCCTGACTCTCTACGGCGCGCTCTGGTGGCTTGTCAGCAAAGTCTTCGCCCCGGTCATGCCCGAAGAGAGCGCCACGTTCGCGCACATTGTCGCCGCCATCAC
This sequence comes from Chthoniobacterales bacterium, assembly GCA_013694595.1. Taxonomy (GTDB): domain Bacteria; phylum Verrucomicrobiota; class Verrucomicrobiia; order Chthoniobacterales; family UBA10450; genus JACCTI01. The sequence continues at coordinate 2,161 of JACDCC010000241.1, read as the reverse complement.
TGTGGCGTTTGCGATGGCGCCCGCGCGGGGAGTTTCGCAATCGTTCGCGGATCGCCTTTTCATGAACGCCCGCGGCCTGGATTTCCGCGCCACGGTAAGCAAAGCGGCCGCCATTCTCAGCTCGATCACGACCCTCTCGGATCTTCTCGAGCGCTTCGCCGCCACGATCGCGGAAGCCGTCGGGACGGATCGCGTGCGCATATTACTCCACGAGAGGAATTCGTGGCGCGAGCACGCGCATGGCGGCACCGCTGCCGATGAGCTCGTCCGTCTCGGAGCCGAGGATCCGCTCCTGAAATACCTGCAGGCGCAGCGCGCGCCCGTGGTGCTCGATGAGCTTCACCGGGTCCGACCGAGTGCGGAGCTGGACCGCGTTATGGGGCAGATGCGTGGACTCGGTATCGCTTCGGCGATGGGAATCTTCAGCCGTGACCATCTCACGGGCGTCATGCTGCTGGGCCGCCGGACGGCCGGCCGGATCTACGGCAGCGTCGAGCAGAATGCATTGCAGGTTCTCTGCGGGCAGCTGGCGGTCGCGATCGAGAACGCGCAGCTTTTCACGGAAGTTCAGAACGCGAAGATTTATAACGAAACGCTCCTCGAGAACCTGACCACCGGTGTAATCGCAGCAGGCGGGAACGGACGCATCACTGTGTTCAATCGCGAAGCGGAGCAGCTCACCGGTCTCGCGGCGGCCAGTGTGCTCGACCAGGAGATCGATCGGCTGCCGCCGGACCTGCGCGATGCGTTGCGCATCACGCTTGCGACCGGAGAGCGTCACGAGAACTCCGAGGTGCTCCTCGGCAGCGAGGAGCCCGGAGTCATTGCGCGCGTCAGCAGCTCCGTCTTCCACGGTGACGATGGCGAACGGCTCGGCGCGTTGATGGTGCTCACCGACATCACCGCGGTGAAGCGACTCGAAGCGCAGATTCGCCGCAGCGACCGCCTCGCGAGTCTCGGCACGCTTTCGGCCGGCATGGCTCATGAAATCAAGAACCCGCTTGTCTCGATCAAGACCTTCGCGCAGTTGCTTCCGGAGCGGTATAACGACTCCGATTTTCGCGAGACTTTCTCGAATCTGATCGGTCACGAGATCGACCGTATCGATTCGCTGGTGAACCAGCTGCTACGCTTCGCCCGGCCGGCCAAGCCGCTGTTGCGACCGATGCACGTGCACGAGGTGCTCGAGAAATCGCTCATGCTCGTCGGGCACCGGCTTTACCAGAAGGACATCAAGCTGTCGCGGTCCTGGAGCGCCGAAGTTGATACGCTGCGAGCTGACGCCGATCAGCTCGAGCAGGTTTTCCTAAACTTTTTCCTGAACGCGATGGAGGCGATTAAAGAAGGCGGAGAGCTCTCCGTCTCTACCGAAATCCGTTCGGCCGAAAACCGGGTCGGGCGGATGAACGGACGCGCCGCGCAGAACGGCAACCACCACGTCGATGAGTTGTTACGGATCACCATCCGCGATAACGGCGAAGGCATCCGCGCGGAAGACCTGGGTCATGTGTTCGATCCATTCTTCACCACGAAGGATTACGGCACGGGGCTTGGGTTATCGGTCGTGCACGGGATTGTTCAGGAGCATGGCGGCGAGATCGAGGTCGAAAGTGAAGTAGCGAAGGGCACTGCCTTTCACATCTACCTGCCGCTCTTCCGGATTCAGGAAGAGGTGGCGGCGGCATGACACTGACCGCCTCACCTGTTTGCATCCTGTATACGCAGGACGCCGATCTCGCCCGCCGCGCGAAGGCTTTCCTTCGCGTGCTCGCACAGGTGCGGCATGTCACCGAGCCCGACCGCCTCGATGCGGTGCTGCAGCAGGCGGGCCCCGCGGTCTTGTTGCTGGACCTGCGCGCGAAAGATGCCCGTGATCTACTCGGGCAAATTCAGAAGGAATGGCCCGAGGTTCTCATCACCGCCTTGGGCACTCTCCGGTCCGAGCCGCTACGCGAGGCCGAACAGGCCGGCATCTACGCGACGGAAGATCTGCAACTCGATCGCCGGCGTTTCCAGGCGCTCGTGTCGCGCGCGTTTGATCATCTACGGGTCCTGCAGGAAAATCGAGATCTGCGCGATCAATCAAGTCTCGTCCCGCTTTCCGAACCGCCACGGCGCGTCGATCCGATGCCGGAGCGCTATGCGCCTTCGATGCCGCTGA
>JACDCC010000229.1 GCA_013694595.1 Chthoniobacterales bacterium | reverse complement strand
GATCCCGCGCGCGTGCAGCGGGTCACGAGCGCGCTCTGGCAGATGGAGAAGCTCGACCTGGCCGCGCTGGAACGCGCGGCGAACGGGAGCTAGGCAGCGGAGACTCGAGAGGGCGGTTTAGCCACAGATTGACACGGATTTTCACGGATCAGAAGGACCCGGATTCCATCTGCATCTGTGTTTCATCCGTGTCCATCTGTGGCGAAAAGGTCTTCGCAGTGGGCGGCTGATTACTTCTTAGCGGGACCATTTCTGGATGGAACTTCCGTTCGCGCACAGCAGCGCAATGCCGAGCCAATAACCTACAGGGAAGCTCATGCCGAAACCGACGAGCGGTACGGGGAAGGCGCCGAAAGCGGGGCAAACTGCAGCGGAGATGAAGTAGCCGGTCAGCGCCAGCGCGGCGATGCGGTGCGCCGCACCGGCGGCGTTGCGCATACCGAGCGGCGCGAAAGAAGCTGCCGCCAGAGCGAGCGCCGCGGCGGCGGCAAGCACAGGCGAGACAGCGAACGCCAGCGGCAAGATACCCTCCACTTCCGCCACTGGCTGAAGCGGGTCCGGACGGCTCCATGCGATCGCGGCAACGAGAACCGCCCCCGCGATCGCGGTGAGCTGACGCGCGTGCGGCGCCGTTGAGCCAGCCAGGAGGATAATCACGGCGACGAGGAAGCTCGTCGCCTGCGATGCATCCGGCTGCAGCACGAGCAACGCGGCGATGGCTGCGACAAACGTGAGCCCGGTGCGACAGAAAGCCAACGCGACCACGGCCGGAGGCAGGAGCAGCGCTGCCACGTTGACGTGCAGCGGACCCACATCGATCCATCGGTGAACTCCGCCCTGTGCCGGCGCGAGATAGGTGCCTGCGACGGCGAGGAGCGCCAGGCCCAGGATCACTCTCGCCAGTGGAAGTGAACTGCGGAGGAGCATCAATCCCATCGCCAGGAGAGCTCCGACGAGCCAGGCGATAGCATTGCGGATCCAGGAACCAGACGGCAGGCCGGTCCCGGCCAGCGTCGCCGCGCCCGAGGCGACCGCGACGAGCGAAGCAGCGGCAAAGACAGCCGATGCCCGACGTCCGCCTTTGTTGCTCGATGTCTCGGTCTTGTTCGTCATCCGCTCAAAATCCTATTCAATCCCGAGCTGCGGCGCGACTTCGTTCATGAAAGCGGCATCGTCGCGCCGTCGTTTCGCTGGCATCGATTCAGCTGTTTGTGGCAGGATCGTCGGGAACTTCCGACCACGATGAAGATCCCCGAGCGTAAACGACTGCGACGTGAGCGGCTGCGGACTGCGCCTTTTCCGCCAGAGTGGAAGGAGATCATCGCGCGCAACCTGCCGATCTTCGCACGCCTGCCGACGACCGATCAGGAGGAACTGCTTGAGCATGTGCAGGTGTTCCTGGCGGAGAAGCGGTTCGAAGGTTGCGCAGGACTGAAGCTGACAGACGAGATCCGGGTGACGATCGCGGCGCAGGCTTGTCTCCTCCTGCTGCATCGCGAGACCGATTACTACCCGGAGCTGACCTCGATTCTGGTTTATCCCTCCACTTTCATTGTGGAGGAGGACCGTTATGTCGGTGAGGGCATGTGGGAGCATGGTCCCGACAACCGGCTGGGGCACACCGGGCGCCACATGGGATCGCTCGTGCTGGCGTGGGATGACGTGAAGCAGGGCGCTGCCGATCCGGCCGATGGCCACAACCTGGTGATGCACGAGTTCGCGCATCAGCTGGATTTCGAAGATGCCGCGACGGATGGCGCGCCGGCTTTGCGCACGCGTGCGGAATACCTGACCTGGGCGCGGGTGATGCGGCCCGAGTTCGACGCGTTGCGTGAGGCAGAGGAGACGGGAACGGAGAGCGTGCTCGACACCTATGGCGCTGCGAATCCGGCGGAGTTTTTCGCGGTCGCGACGGAGGCGTTCTTCGAGCGGCCGCGAGCCTTGCGCGCGAAGAACCGGAAGCTCTACGACCAACTCGCCGCATTTTTTCATCAGGATCCGATCGCGTTCTCGGCCGAAGACAACAGGCCCGGCCGGTAAGCGCCTACTCGACGCGCGTTTTCAACTTCGAGACTGACTTCACCGACGCGCGATGCTGCGCGTCGAAGCCAATGGTGATCGTGATGCTGGCGGTGTAAGCCTGGGAGCTTTGGTCCGTCATCTGCGTCTCTCCCTCAACAGTTCCAGATCGTCTGACTAGTCCATGCCACCCATGCCGCCGCCACCGGGCATGCCGCCGCCGGCGCCGCCCTTGTCCGAGCTTAGCGAGGCGTCCTGGAGCTTCTCGCGGTCGTAATAGGAGTGGTCTCTTCGATCTGACGGCGGATTCGTTCTTGATTAAACGCGGAACCGCGTGGGCACTTGACGTCGTGGGAACGGATGACGCAGGACATCGCTGACCTGAGCGAACTCGAAAGCTGAGTCTCAATCGATCCTCGGCCCCGGGCCTCGAGCGGATCCGCGCGGGTGTGACGTTCCTCAGGACTGGCCCCAACCCCCCGACGCGATCCGATTCCCCCGCGGAAGTCCGGTCCGGTGTCCGTTTAAGACTGTATGCGCGAATGATCATTTACTTAAGACCGACCCCAGCATTAAATGACTTTGGCGTCTGTCGACGGGCGAGGATGCGAAGGATTACACTCATCGTTCTTCTATCGATCGAGGCGATGCTCCTCATTCGTGCCCACGGCCTCGACCTTCCAGACCTAGTAGCAAAGGTTCGGCCCTGTGTGCTGCTCGTCATCGCCGAGAGCGGTTCAGGAACGAGAATCTCCACAGGTTCCGGGTTTTTCATCTCGTCGGACGGGCGAGTTGTGACGAATCATCACGTCATCAATGAAGCGGTGAAGATCACCCTGAAGAGCGAAACCGGAGCGACGTATCAGGTTGACGGCATCGCGGCAGATGACCCAGAAAACGATATTACAATCCTTCAAGCTGCCGCGAAAAATGTGCCGTTTCTGGAACTCAGTTCCGGCGAGAACATCCACGTGGGACAGCACATAGCCGTTATTGGTAATCCAATGGGCCTCGAAGGAACGCTGTCGGCGGCATCGTTTCAGCCAAGCGCAATCTCGGCGAGGACAAGACTGGCTGCAAATTACCGCTGCCATTTCGCCGGGCTCCAGCGGATCGCCGGTTTTGAATGACCTTGGAAAGGTGATAGGCGTCGCGACGATGGTTCTGCGCGAGGGGCAGTCGCTCAACTTTGCCGTTCCTGCGGAACGGATAACCGACTTGTCAAAAAAGGCATCAGCGAAGGCAAAACTTCGTTCACTGCAAGACCCCTCCAGTGAATTAAGAGCGGATCCAAACATGGAGAAATACGAGCGTGAGCTAGCCGCGCGCAATTACATTGCAGCCACAAAACTCGCTCGCCAGTTAGTGCTCAATCACCCCGATAACGCAGAGGCCCATTCGTCTCTGGCGCGGGCATTGGCCAAATTAAACTTAGAAGTGGTTTCAAAACGCACGAGGGGGAGCAGTGAATTTATTTGCCGGCATCCCACATTTTGTGCTGGTACGATTTGTCACTTTGGTGTGGAAAGCTTGGGATGCACGACCAAACGCTGCTCTC
>JACDCC010000225.1 GCA_013694595.1 Chthoniobacterales bacterium | reverse complement strand
AGCTGGTATTGGCCACGTGCTTCGAAGACCGAAACGTTGCCGTACACTTGCACCTGATCGCCGTCAGACAGCGGCGGGCGAAACGGCGGCAGCGTATTGCGAAAGATGACGCACGCGATCTGCGCTCGCTGGTCTTTCAGCGTGAAGTATTGATGGCCCGAAGGGTGAAGCTTGTAGTTCGAGATCTCGCCCTGCACCCAAACCGCTCCGAACCGTGTCTCGAGCGTGCCGCGGATCGCGCGCGTCAGTTCGGCGACGGTGAGGATTTTCGCCGCGCTGTCGAACAGATTGCCCGTCATCCTGAGCGAAGCGGAGCGGAGTCGAAGGACCCCGTAGTATTACCGCTCGTGATGCCACGGGGTTCCTCGACTTCGCTCGGAATAACGGCGAGGGTGCGCATCGGTTTAACTTCCAAACAAATCGCTCTGTGCGCCAGCCGGGGGTTTCAATCCGAGCTTGCGATAAGCATTCGGCATCGCGACGCGTCCCTGCGGCGTCCGCTTGATGTAACCTTCCATGATCAGGTAGGGCTCGTTCACTTCCTCCAGCGTGCCGGCTTCTTCGCCAATCGCGACGGCTAACGAGTTCAAGCCCACCGGGCCGCCGTTAAATTTGTGAATGAGCGCTTCGATGATGCGCTTGTCCCATTGATCGAAGCCATCGCGATCGATCTCAAGCATCGTGAGCGCGCGATCGGCGAGATCGGCCGTGATTTTTCCATCGGCTTTCACCTGCACATAATCGCGCACCCAGCGCAGCAGATTATTCGCCGTGCGCGGCGTTCCCCGGGTGCGCGCCGCGAGCTCCGCCGCGCCGGCGTGATCGATCTCCACGCCGAGCAAACCCGCGCTCCGCGTGATGATCTTGTGCATCTCTTCGGCGTTGTAATAATCGAGCCGCGCCGTCATGCCGAAGCGCGACCGCAGCGGCGCGCTCACCATCCCCGCGCGCGTGGTCGCTCCGATCAACGTAAACTTCGGCAGCTGCAGGCGCAGGCTCCGCGCCTGCGGTCCCTGGTCGATGATGATGTCGAGCCGGTAATCCTCCATCGCCGGATAAAGGTATTCTTCGATCGTCGGCTGCAGCCGATGAATTTCGTCGATGAAAAGGACGTCGCCTTTCTCGAGGCTCGTCAGCAACCCCGCCAGCTCGCCGGCTCTCTCGATCACGGGCCCACTCGTGTTCTTCACGTTGACGCCCATCGCGTTCGCGATGATGTGCGCCAGCGTTGTCTTTCCCAATCCCGGCGGACCGCTGAGCAGGATATGCTCGAGCACGTCGCCGCGTTTTTTCGCCGCCTCCACCAGCACCGCCAGACGTTCGCAAACTTTCACCTGCCCGGTGAACTCGCTGAACATAGGCGGCCGCAGCGAGACTTCGAAGGAGGGATCTGGTTCCGGCGGGTTCATCTGCGCAGCGCCGCTTCAGCGGTGGTCATTGTAGGGCGTTTCTGTGAAACGCCGAGCGGCTACGTGTGGAAGAGCGGCGTTTGACACAAACGCCCTACAAACTGTCGCGGCATCAACACGCATCTATCCAAGTTTCTTTGTCAGCACCAGCTCCGTGCCACGACGCTTTAGGATGTAATCGACCTGGTCGAAGGCGTTCCGGATGAGGTGCAATCCAAGTCCGCCTGGCTTGATCAAATCGTGCGCGCGCCCCTGCATCTTCTCGGGCGGCGTCTGGTGCCCGTAATCGCGCAGGCGCATGCAGACGCAATTGCGCTTCCCCTCCACGGAAAGGGCGATCGGCTGATCGTCGCGGAGATCATAGGCATGCCGAATGATGTTCGTGCAGGCCTCGTCCACGCCGAGCACCATCAGCGTCCGCTCTTTTTCTGAGAAGGGGTAGGCGTCCAGAAACGTCCGGACGAACTTCCGCATCAAAGCGAGATTCGCGGTATGGCTGGAGAATTCGACTTTCTTCTTCATCGGCCGGACGAACGCTGAACATACACGCGTGCAGGTTCAATTCTGCAACCGAAAACGGGTGGACAGCATACGAAAGCGCGGTTCGTTACCGGCCATGTGGCGGTCGTGCCTCATCGTTGCGTTCATGATTTCGTCCGCGCTCGCGCAGGAGCAGGGCACGGCCTACGATGCGCTCCGCGTCGTCGGCACGCAGATCGATCGCCGCCTCGTGAGCCGCGTCATTTCCGTGCGCGGCACGAACGGAGATCCGCAGCCCGAGACGTGGACGGTGCGGGTCGCGGATCGCGCGGCGGTAGGCGGCGTGCGCGAGATTGAAGTGTCCGGTGGGCAGATCGTCGAGCAGCGCACTCCCGTCGGCGAAGGCGTGAGCGCCGGCGCCACGATCAACACTGCTCGCCTGAATCTCGACTCGAGCGGAGCGTTCAGCGTCGCCAGTTATACAGCCGACAAATCACACGTGACGTTTGCGCTCGTGAACTACACCTTGCGCACCGACACGCGCGGAAATCCGGTGTGGCTGGTGACGTTGCAAGATGAGCGGCGCCAGCCGGTGGGGACGATTCACATCGGCGCCAACAAAGGCAATGTGACGCGAGTGGAAGGAATGTTCCGCGGCCGGAACATGACGGAGGCAGTGCAGGATGCGCCGCCGCGCCGCGGCACCGGTCGTTCGCGCGGGGGCGAGGACGAAACGGAAGAGGTGGAGAGTGGCGACGGAGACGACAACGTCGTCAAAGCCGAGATTAAACGGCTCTTCCGTCGTACCAAACGTGACGCGGAACGGCTGTTCGAGCGCGTCGAGCGTTCCTTCGACGATTTCTTCCGCCGCGGCTAACGAGTCGTCGCGTGTCCGCTCTGCAATCTTTGCACCGAATTCCGGAACTCGACCGGATGAGCAATTGCCTCGAAGACTTCTTCTGATCCGCCGGTGCCGCGGATCACGACCGTGCCGTAATCCCACATCCGTCCGAGCACGCCCTGGTCGATCGCGATGGACTCGATCCGGGAGATGAACAGCTCGAGCGTTTGCCGCCGGACGACGCCAGTCTTGATGAGGACGCGTCGGTCCGTGACGACCAGTTCACTGCTTGCGAAGGCGAGCGTCGGCGGGAGCATCATCAAGGCGGGAAGTGGGAGGGCGAACCAGCCGAGTTCCGATCCGGTCAACGCCTGGAGGCCGATCGCGAACGGCATTGCGATGAACAGAAAGACGAGCAGCGCCATGATCGCGAAGCGCATGAACACCACCCAATGGAGTGATGTCTTGTAGAACGGCGTCTCGTCCGGCGTGAGCGTGGCGCGCGCATATGATCCCAGCGCGTCCACTGGCAACCGCGACAGGCCGAGACGAGCAGCAGATGGCGGAATCGGGGGAGGTGATGCTGTTGGCGTCACGAAAGAACGCTCGGCCGGAATTTGCGGCTCCGGCGTCGCTTCATCTGCAGCGGCAATCGCTCTCACCGCGATCGCATGAAATCGCCGGAAGTCTGCGAGCGCCTTCCATTCACCGTCAGGTTGATCCGCGGCCAGATCAGATGGTTGCAAGACTCCGTCCGCCAGCAACGTCTGCACTCTTTCCTCGCTCAGCGGCCCGCGCGTCGCGCCGTTGAGATAAACGTAGAACTCCATGGAGGGCGGCGAAAATTCGTCCGGGCAGCCGGCGTGCAACTGAGCGGCGACGACCGCTCACCGTCAACTTGTTTCCGCCACGTACGCTTCCAGCGACTCTCGCGTGATCGTGTGCAGTGCGCCACAACACGGGCAGCTAATGCGCAGCAGCACTTCACCACCGAAGAGCGCTTCCGGGTCGGTCCGCATCATCGGTCCGAGGATGGAGAACATCCGTTCCTGCGAGCAGCCGCAGCCCCAGCGATAGGAGCGCTGCTCGAGCAAGCTCAGTGTTTCGGTGTCATCTAGCCGACGAACCTGCTCGTCATCGAGATCGTGGAACCACGCGAGATCACAGCCCGGCTGCGCTGACACCATCACGAAGTCTTCGGGCCCATTCCGAAAATAGCGGGCCGGCCGCTGCTCGCTCTGACTGTAGAACTCCTCCACGATCGAAAAGGGCTCGTTTCCCACGAACTCGATCGTGCTGCGCCGCGATGCGTCCCGCTCCCGCACCAGGTCCGCGCAGAAGAGATTCCGCCCGTCGTCCTTCACATTCTCGGTGAAGATCTGGCCCACGATGATGCCGCGACGGTTGTCGCCCGTGACGAACAGATTGATGAGCGGGCGGTGAAAATGAATCGTCCAAGCCCACGCTTCGTTCCACGGCCGTGACGCGCAGTGCAAGGTGAGCGCAGCGAGCGCTTCCTTCAGCAAACCGTCATGCTGCGGCGCGTGATTGTAGCCGTACTGCCCCTGGTGAAGGTAGTAGTCGACGTAAAGCTCCCCGAATTCAGCGCGCGCGACTAACGCATTGCGCTCCCGCACAAAATAGGTCCGAACTTCAAGCCCCTCTAATGTCGGCGGATCCTCAGCGGCCATCGTAATAACCGTAACCTGCGCAGGCAGATTTTCCGGCGCTTTTTCGCTCCGCGGATGGTTTTGCTGCGGCGACTTAGAGGCTAGTGCGCAGCTGAACCGTCACCGCGCGTGGGGCTCCGATGTTGACCAGCCCCGTTGCCGATTTGCCGGTCTCGATTTCAGCGTCGAACAGATTCTCAATTTTCAATCCCGCAGAAACGCGATCCGAGAAATCGTAGAAGAGTGCTGCGTCGACCGTCGTGAAGGCAGCGAGCTGTCGAGAATTCTGGTCGTCCTCAAACTGCTTGCCCACATAGCGGAGTTGCGCGCTCAGCAGCAATCTCTGCACCGGCTTCCACTCCGCCGTCGCCGCGGCGGAATGCTGCGGCGTTTGCGCAAGCAGGTTGCCGCGGAGTGCTGCGTCAGCTGCTTTGTGGATCGTTGGGTCGGTAAAGAGGTAGCTGGCCTTCAATGTCACGGCTTCCGAGATCTGGAACTCACAGGAGAAGTCGAACCCAGGCGCGAGCACCACGTCGATGTTCTGTCGCTGGCGCAAGACGCCGCCGGCTGGAACGAAGCCTCCGGGCTCGAAGGTCCCGGGCCCCATGGCAATCGTGACGTTCCCGACTGCATTTCGAAGTTGATTCAAAAAAGCAGTGCTCGTTATGCGAAGCGGCTTGATCGGCCGCCATTCTATCGCGACCTCCCCGCCGACGAGCCGCTCCGGCTTCAGTTCCGCATTCGCTTCGGTGACGTCATTGCCGACGCGGAATGGGCGATAAAGCTCGTTCAAGGTTGGAACACGGAAGCCGGTGTACCCAGCTCCGCGCAGCGACAGGGCGGACGTTAGTTCAACGCGAGCACCAAGGCGCCCGTTCAGGCTCGTGCCGTCGCGGTCGTCGAATCGGTCGCTGCGGATTGTGCTGCGCGTCGCGACGTCGCGTTCTTCGCGGAATCCATCAAAGAGTTGCCAGTAATCGAAGCGCATGCCGCCGACGACGGTGGTGCTGCTCGATGGCTGCCACGTTTCCTCCGCGAAAATGCCAAGGAAGGCTTGCTCGCCGCCGGCGCGACGCAGCCGCGTGAACCCGCGCCCATCCCAGCGGAATGCTTCATTCGTTTCACCCTCGACCCATCGATAATCAGTGCCGAGCGTCAGCCGATGCTCGGCGGCTGCCGCCATGCTCCAGACGGCCGCGGCTCCAGCGGCATTGGCCGGCACGTTGAATTGATCGAGCGCCGGTGTTTCCACCTTCCGCTCTGCATCCACTGAGCTGAAGGTGCTTTGGTAGGTGCGGTGTTGCCCATATCCGCTCAGGCGGAGCTCGGCATCCGTGTCAGGAAACCTGGTCGTGAACACCGCGCTGAGGTCGGCGCCGGCGGTGTCGTTGCGGGTGTAGATCGTCCCATTGCCGCGATTCTCAGCGAAGCCGCGAGCGACCACGCGCAAGGACGAGCTGTCGTTCAACTGCACAGCGGTTCCAAGTTGCACCACGCGAGAGTCGGAGCTGGCGGAGTTGTCGACCGGCCCACGCTGTTCTGCCTGCACCACCGGATGGCCGCCGGTCGCAAAGCTTTCTGCAAAGAACGACAGCGTCAGGTGCTCGCGTGCCAGCTGCCCCGCTGACGAAGCAGCCATCGTGTCGAGGTTACCCGCTGCGAGCTGCAATGCCGCAGTATTTTCGTCCGTTCGCGCGGACTCCAGGAAGATCGTACCGGCGAGGGCGCCGTTGCCGAAGAGCCCGGCGCCACCTCCCGGATTCACCAGCACGGCCGAGAGTGCGGTTGGTGGCACCTGGTTCCACAGGACGTAACCCGCAAAGGGATCGTTGATCGGAATACCGTCGAGCAGCACGAGAGTGCGTCCTGCGCCGCTCGGGCCGAAGTTGCGCAGCGTTACGCCTTGCGTGGTCGGATTTGCGGTGCGGCTGCTGTTCCGGCGGAACAAGCTGAAACCGGGGACCTGTGCGCGCAGGATTTCATCGAGCCGCAGCTGAGGTGCGCGTCGGAGTTCCTCGGCGTCGATCACTTCGACGGTGAAGGGTGCGCCAGAGGCGGCGTCGGGAAGGCGATCCGCTGAGACGATGACTGCGCGGGCGACGGCGTCTTGTGACGACGCAGTGGCCACCCAGCCCAGCAGCAGAATGGCATAAGAGACAAAGCGGAGATAGGCCATGAAAGTGCCGGCGTCCGCTACACTCCGCCCGCGAGGGTGGAGCGAAAGGTATCGCCTGAGGCTATGGTAGCTGCCACTGGCGCGAGGGAACAAGGATGAGAGACTGGGCAGTGAGGGGATCGAACCCCCGACCAACTCGGTGTAAACGAGCCGCTCTACCGCTGAGCTAACTGCCCGTAGTCGAGGCGCAATATACGCACCGGTTTCAACCCGCCAGCGGATTGTTTTTTGCGGCTCGACCGGAATTTCTAAGAGAACGAGGTAGTTGCACTCGGAGTAGCTTACGCTACCTACTGCGATGGACCTAACTCTACAACAACTCCGCGAAGCGGTTTCTATCCGCGAGCAGATTGACTCATTACAAGCCCGCCTTAACTCTATCTTCGGCGGCGGTGGTGGCGGTGGAAGCTCAAGCTCGACCTCTACTTCACGTGCGAGCGGCACGAAACAAGACGGCCGGCGGCGGCCAATGTCGGCAGCAACCCGTGCGAAGATCGCCGAAGCAGCGAGAACGCGTTGGGCATCGCGCGGCGGCAGCGCTGGCGCAAGCAGCAACGGCGGCGGCAGCAGCAGTGGAACGAGCGCAGCGAAGTCGTCCTCGCGCAAGGGAGGCATCACCGCAGCAGGACGGAAGAAGCTTTCCGACGCGATGAAAGCGCGTTGGGCAGCACGGCGGAAAGCCGGCGGCAGCGGCCGCAAGTAAATCGCAGGCGAGCTAGCTGTCTCGATCGCGGGCCAGTTAGCTCAGCGGTTTACCAGCTTCATCGTCTCTTCGGGATAACGCGGCCCGGAGAAAGCATCTTTCGGTGCAACTTCGTCGATTCGGGCGAGATCAGCACTCGTTAGGTAGACATCCAGTGCGCCGACGTTCTCCTGGAGGTAGCGTCGCCGCTTCGTTCCGGGAATGGGGACGATCTCTTCGCCTTTCGCCAGCACCCATGCCAGTGCCAGCTGCGCCGCGGAGCAATGTTTCTCGTGCGCGATCTGAGTGACGCGCTGCACCAGATCGAGGTTCTTTTGGAAGTTCTCGCCTTGAAAGCGCGGTGACTGCCGCCGGTAGTCGTCCGGCGGCAGATCTTCGAAGCGCTTGATCTGGCCGGTCAGGAACCCACGCCCGAGCGGGCTGTAGGGAACGAAGCCGATGCCAAGCTCCCGGCAGGTTTGCAGAACGTTGGTCTCCGGGTCACGGGTCCAGAGAGAGTATTCTGACTGCACAGCGGTAATCGGATGCACCGCATGCGCGCGCCGAATTGTCTCCGCGCTCGCTTCGGAGAGCCCGAGGTAACGCACCTTTCCTGCGCTCACGAGTTCTGCCATCGCGCCGACGGTCTCCTCAATCGGGGTGGCGGGATCGACGCGGTGTTGATAGTAGAGATCGATCACGTCCACCCCTAGCCGGCGCAGACTTCCTTCGCATGCGCGCTGCAAGTAATCCCGCTTCCCGTTGATCCCGCGGAACTGCGTACTTCCGGCGTCACGCATGATGCCGAACTTCGTCGCGATCACCACCTGCTCGCGGTGCCCCTGCAGCGCACGTCCGAGCAACTCCTCGTTGGTATGCGGCCCATAAACATCCGCGGTGTCGAAGAAGGTAATCCCGAGCTCGAGCGCACGATGGATCGTGGCGAGCGATTCGTCGTTATCGCGTCCGCCATAGAAGTCGGACATGCCCATGCAGCCGAGGCCAAGGGCCGAGACGACCGGCCCGCCGCGGCCCAGCTTGCGCTGTCTCATGTCTGACCGACCCAGGTACGCGGCGCGATGTCATCCCATCGCTCGCGGATTTCCTGGAATTCTGCCGCCGGCAGGGCGCCTGCTTCGATCAGCCTGGCGTTTGCCTGCCAACGCTCAGGCTTGGTCGTTCCCACGATCGCGGTGTGAACGCCGGGGACGCTGAGCGTAAAACGCAGTGCCTGCGCGATCGAATAATCGAGGGAGCGGCCGCGGATGAATTCGTAATCCAGCTTCCGCAGTCGATCCCAATAGGTGTGCTGATACGAATCGATTGGCTTGTGCCCGGACTTCCAGGCGGCATTCGCGATTGGACGTTTCGCGATCACGCCCATTTCGCGTTCAACTGCGCGGGGTACGGTCAGCTCGATCGGCTCCTGGTCGGCGATGTTGATCGACGTCTGCAGAGTGTCGAATGCGCCGGAATCCACCGCGAACTTCGACGCGCGGCTGTCGCCGCTATATCCAATGTAGCGGGTATAGCCACGCTCGCGGGCCGTCTGCAGCGCGGCGATCGCCTCACCTTTCTGCAACACGGATTCGGAGCAACTGTGCAACTGAACGAGATCCAGCCGATCGGTCTGGAGGCGACGAAGGCTGCGTTCAATGCTCTCGAGGATCGAGGCCGAAGACCAGTCTTCGCTGCCGACGCCGCGTGGGTGTCCGCACTTGGTGAACAGGTAAAACTGCTCGCGCCGATGCCCGACAGCTTTACCGATCAGCTCCTCGCTCCCCTCGTAGCATTCGGCCGTGTCGATCACGTTCAAACCCGCATCGAGAGCGCTGTTCAGGAGCTTTTCCACCGTCTCGGGCGTGGCGCCTTGGAAGCCGATCTCGGCGCCACCGAAGCCAAGCACCGAAACGTTCATATCCGTCTTGCCGAGCTGCCGCTTCTCCATGGCGTGAGATTAGAACCCTCCGTTTAGAACAACAAGCGCGTGGTGCCGCTTCCGCGCTCCACGCGTCCGATCACCTTCGCCCGAAGTGCTTTCGCAATCCTGCTGGCATTCTGCTCCGCGACGATTGCCACCATCCCGATGCCCATGTTGAACACCTGATACATCTCTTCTCGGTCGACGCCGCCATTGTGCTCCAGCACTTCGAAGATCGGCGGCGTCCGCCAGCTGTTAGTGTCGATCACCGCATCGCAATCCTTCGGCAGGACACGTGGGAGATTGTCGACCAAACCGCCGCCGGTGATGTGCGCGAGGCCTTTGATTTCATCTGCCGCGAACTGCGCGAGCAACGGCTGGTAGTTCTTGTGGGTGCGGAGGAGCTCGTCGCCTAACGAGTGCTTACAGCCGCGCATCTTCGCGTCGGGCTTCAGCCGCATCTTTGCGAAAAGGATCTTGCGGGCGAGCGAATAGCCGTTCGTATGTAATCCGTTCGACGCCAGTCCGAGCACAACGTCGTTCGGCTTGATTCGGGTGCCATCGATCATCGACTGACGGTCCACCACGCCCACAATGCAGCCCGCCAGGTCGTATTCGCCTTTGCGATACATGCCGGGCATTTGCGCGGTTTCGCCGCCGATCAGCGCACACCTAGCCGCACGACACGCCTTCGTAAATCCAGCCAGGATCTGGTCGAACACGGGCGGCTCGAGTCGTTCCGCACCGATGTAGTCGAGGAAGAACAACGGACGCGCGCCGAGCACCGCGATGTCGTTGATGCAATGGTTCACGAGGTCCGCGCCGACCGTATCGTGACGCTTCATCGCGAAGGCGATCTTCAGCTTCGTCCCAACTCCATCAACGCTGGCGACGAGCACCGGCTCGCGCATTCCGGAGAAATCCGGCGCAAACAAGCCGCCGAAGCCGCCGATCTTGCCCAGCACTTCAGGGCCGTGAGTGCTTTTCACACGCGCTTGAATGCGCTTCTTGACGAAGTTGCCGAGGTCAACGTCGACGCCGGCAGACGCGTAAGCTTTCTTTGTCATTCCGAGCGCAGCGCAGCGCAGCCGAGGAATCCCGTCGCCATACGTGCGGTAATGCCACGGGGTGTCTCGGCTTCGCTCGACATGACAGTACGGGAGGTACGAGCGGCTACCGCAGGTCGGCAAATAACGTCGGTTGCGCTTCTTCGGCAGCCAACGCCTTGGAGCGACCCTCGCGCTTCTCCATGATGAACTTGTCGAGCTCGGGATCAACGGGGAGGGGATAATTACCCGTGAAACATGCGAGGCAAAAATGGCTCTCAGGTTTGCCGGTGGCGCGAACCATTCCGTCGACATCCAGGTAGCCGAGACTGTCGACGCCGAGATAGTCGCAGATCTGCGGCATCGAGAGTTTGTTCGCGATCAGCTTTTCGGGATCTGGAAAATCGATGCCGTAGTGGCAGGCGAACCGGTGGGGCGGGCAGCTGACGCGCATGTGCACCTCCTTTGCGCCAGCTTCACGGAGATTTACGACGCGGGCGCGAGCCGTTGTGCCGCGCACGATCGAGTCATCCACTACCACGACGCGTTTTCCTTCCACGGCCTCCTTGATCAGGTTCAGCTTCACGCGGACGTCGAAATCGCGGATCAGCTGGCTCGGCTGCAGGAAGGTGCGCCCGATGTAGTGATTGCGAACGAAAGCGTGTTCGTAAGGGATTTTCAGCTCCTGGGCGAAGCCGAGGGCGGCGTAATTCCCGGAATCCGGGACCGGCACGACAATGTCGGCTTCAACAGGGTGCCGACGCGCTAGTTCACGGCCCATTTCGGTGCGGACTTTCGCGACGTTGATGCCGCCGACGATGCTGTCGGGCCGCGAAAAATAGACGTACTCAAACATGCAGAACGCCGGCGATTCATCGCGGAAGGGCCATTCCGATCGGATGCCCTCATCATTGATGATCACCACCTCGCCCGGCTCGATGTCGCGGATGAACTCAGCATGCACGAGATCGAACGCAGAGGTCTCGGAAGCAATGACGTAAGCGCCGTCGAGTTTCCCGAGCACGAGCGGCCGAAAGCCGAATGGATCGCGGACCGCCACGATCTCGCGCTCGCTCATGATGGCGAGACTGAACGCGCCTTCCAGACGACGCAGCACG
Source organism: Chthoniobacterales bacterium (assembly GCA_013694595.1). Lineage (GTDB taxonomy): Bacteria > Verrucomicrobiota > Verrucomicrobiia > Chthoniobacterales > UBA10450 > JACCTI01. Next base: position 72,872 of record JACDCC010000225.1, on the reverse strand, counting down.
CTGAGCGGACTGCCACCGTTCTTTAATGGCTGCGCGAGCAGATGCGGAATAATCTCGCTGTCAGCCGTCGTCTGAAAAATCGAGCCCTGCCGCTCCAGCTCGTCGCGCAGGACGGCGGCGTTGATCAGGTTCCCATTGTGGGCGATCGCGATCTGGCCGCGGAAGCAATCCACCACAAACGGCTGCGCGTTCTTCAACGTGCTGGACCCAGTGGTGGAATAGCGCGTGTGACCGACCGCGCGTGTCCCTTTCAGCGTCTCCAGTTCCTCGGCGCCAAAAACCTGCGAAACGAGGCCCATGTCACGGTGGATTTGGAAGCTGGAGCCGTTGCCGTTGCTGGTGACAATCCCGGCACTCTCCTGACCGCGGTGTTGGAGCGCGAAGAGCCCGTAGTAGGTCAGGACGGCGGCATTCGGGTGCCCGAAGACCGCGAAAATGCCGCACTCGTGCTGCGGGAAGATCGTTTTGTCCGCAGGTTCGAATTCCATCAGCGGCTCAGCAGACATCATCCTGCGCAACAATCCATCAATCGCTCCGGCGTTCAATCAATGGTTCCGCACGTGCCCAGATCAGTGCGTCGGTGCCGGACGCCCGGAGGCTGTCGGCCGAGCGCCCGCTCAATTGCGTAAAACCAATCGTCGTAAATATCAGCGGCGCGCCACTCCAGCGCCGCGCCTGCGCCAGCGATGCGCAGGCGTTCGCCACCAACCACGCCAATCACCGTCGCGGGCACGCCGGAATCGTTCAGCATCTTCATCGCTGCCTCCTTCTCCGCAGGAGCGACGGTCACAAGGATGCGTGACTGGGATTCGCCGAACAACGCAGCGTCCGGACGAGCTCCGTTCGCCGACAGCTGAACCTCAGCGCCAAGTGGACCTTCCGGAGTGAAGCAGCACTCGGCGAGAGCGACTGCGATGCCGCCTTCCGAGCAATCGTGTGCGTTGTGACACAAGCCCGCATGGATCAAAGCGCGCACCGCCTGCTGCACCGCAATCTCACGTTCCACATCGAGCCGCGGCGGCAGACCTTCCTTCCGTCCGTGGCAGACCTTCAGGAATCGCGAACCGCCGAGTTCAGCACCGAGTTCACCGACGAGAATGATGACGTCGCCGGCGTTCTTGAAGAATTGCGTGGTGATATGGCGCTCTTCGGCAACGAGGCCGACCATCGCCACCGTCGGAGTGGGATCCACCACGCCTGCGGGGCTCTCATTATAGAGAGAGACATTGCCGCCGATGACCGGTGTGCCGAAGGCGCGGCAGGTTTCTGAAACGCCTTCGACGCACTCGCGCAGCTGCCAGAAGTTGCCAGGCTTGTATGGGTTTCCGAAGTTGAGGTTGTCGCTCACCGCGAGCGGTACAGCACCGGAGCAGGTGAGATTCCTCGCCGCTTCCGCCACGGCGATGCGGCCGCCTTCCCGCGCGTCGAGTCGACAATAGAGAGAATTACAATCGGTCGTCGCGGCGAGGAATTTGTCGGCGGCGCGAACGTGAAACACTGCGGCGTCCGAACCCGGCTGCACCACGGTTCCCGTACGCACCATGTGGTCGTACTGGCGATAGACCCAATTCTTCGAAGCAATGGTGGGATCGCTGAGCAGCTGCCGGAGCGCGTCCTGGTTATCCATTTCCGGCACACTCGTGAGGTCGAGCGGCGGAGTCGCCGGCGGAGCCTCCGCTTCGCGTGCGTAGAGCGGCGCTTCGTCGGCGAGGGGCTTGGCGGGAATCTCGGCCGCGACCGTCCCGTTGTTTCGGACCCGCATCATGCCGTCGTCAGTGACGAGACCGATCTCCGCGCAGGGTACATCCCACTTCTCGAAGATGTCGCGCACCACCTGCTCCTTGCCGCGCTTCGCGATAATCAGCATCCGTTCCTGTGACTCGCTCAAGAGTGTTTCGTACGGCGTCATGCCCGTTTCGCGTTTCGGCACCTTCGCGAGATCAATTTCGACGCCGGTGCCGCCCCGACTCGCAGTCTCGCACGTGGAGCAGGTCAGGCCCGCTGCGCCCATGTCCTGGATGCCAGCAACAGCATCCGTCGCGAGCAATTCCAGACACGCTTCGAGCAGCAGCTTCTCTTTGAATGGATCGCCGACCTGCACCGCGGGGCGATCTTCCCGCGACTCCTCGGTGAGCTCACGCGACGCGAAGGCCGCACCAGCCAGACCGTCGCGGCCGGTTTCCGCGCCAACATAGAAAACCGGATTGCCGACACCGCTCGCGGCGCCGCGGGCGAGTTGCTCATGCCGCAGCACGCCGAGGCAGAACACGTTCACGAGCGGGTTGCCTTCGAAGCTTTCGTCGAAATAGATCTCGCCTCCGATTGTCGGCAGACCGATGCAGTTGCCGTAATGTGAGATGCCGGAGACGACGCCTTTGAACAGCCGGCGGTTAGTATGTGCATTTGGGCTATCGCCGGTAATCGGCCCGAACCGCAGCGAGTTTAGCAAGAACTCCGGACGCGCTCCCATCGTAAAGATGTCGCGAATGATCCCGCCGACACCAGTGGCAGCGCCTTGGAATGGCTCGATCGCGCTCGGGTGATTGTGGCTTTCGATCTTGAACGCCACGGCCCAGCCGTCGCCGATGTCCACGACACCTGCATTCTCCTCCCCGGCCTTCACGAGGATGTTCGGGCCGCTGGTGGGGAATTTCTTCAGCTCACGTCGCGAGTTCTTGTACGAGCAATGCTCGCTCCACATGACTGAGAAGATTCCGAGCTCGGTGAAGTTCGGCTCGCGGCCGAGGATTTTCTTGATGCGCTCGAATTCTTCCGGCGTCAGCCCGTGTTTAGCGACGACATCGGAAGTGATCGGCGGATCGGAAACGAGAGCCATGTGTCGCGCACGGTAGCTGATGCAGTTCCGTGCTCAACTCGGCTCAAGCTGTCATCTTGAGCGAAGTCGAGGAATCCCGAGGCGTTACCTTGAAAGTTCCACAACGGGATTCCTCCACTCCGCTGCGCGCCGGTCGGAATGACCACGCGATTTGGACGGGCGGGGGTTTGCGTTTCCAAGACAAATCGGATACACCACGCGTATGGGTTTCGACCTGAAGGAGATCGTCGCCGCGCGGCTCGGCGAGAACTACCAACTGCACGAGCGGCATCTGAATCGCACGCTCGTGGCCGCGCAGCGCGTGATCGGATTCGACAAAGTCTACGCGCGGGCGGAAGGCGCTTATCTCTACGACATGGACAATCGGGATTACCTCGATTTCCTGAGCGGCTACAGCGTTTACAACATCGGGCGCAATCACCCGGTGGTGAAGCAGGCGATCCGCGACGTGCTCGAGATGGACCTGCCGAACATGGTGCAGATGGATTGCTCGTTGCTGAGCGGTCTACTGGCGGAGGCGATCACGAAACAGACGCCGCCGCATCTCGACGCGGTGTTCTTTTGCAACTCCGGCACCGAAGCGATGGAAGGGGCGTTGAAGTTCGCGCGCGCCGCGACCGGACGAAAGCGCGTGGTGTCGCTGCAAAGCGCTTTCCATGGTCTCAGCATCGGCTCGTTGTCTCTGATGGGGTGCGAGAGTTTCACGGAAGGGTTCGGACCGCTCATGGACGGCTGGGACACGCGCGTGGCGCTCGACGACATCGCGTCGCTTGAGCATGAGCTCGCGAAGCGCGACGTGGCGGCGTTCGTGATCGAGCCGGTGCAGGGCAAAGGCTGCAAGTCGCCCAAGGGCGATTTCTTCAACCGTGCGCAGGAGCTTTGCCGGAAACACGGCACGCTGCTGATCGCGGATGAAATCCAGACCGGCCTCGGCCGCACCGGCCAGATGTTCGGCTTTCAGCATTGGAATCTCGAGCCGGATATCATCACGCTCGCGAAGAGCCTGAGCGGCGGCTACGTGCCGTGCGGGGCAATCGTCGCGCGGCGGGACGTTTACCAGAAGACCTTCAGCCGGATGGATCGTTGTGTGGTTCACTCGACTACGTTTGGTCGCAACAACCTTGCGATGGCATGCGGGCTGGCGTCGCTCGAAGTGCTCGAGAACGAGAAGCTGATCGAGAACGCCGCGCGCATGGGTGAGCTGCTCATGCAGCGTATCGACGCGCTGCGGGCGAAGCATTCCTTCATCAAGGAAGTGCGCGGCAAGGGTTTGATCATTGCGATCGAATTTCAGGAGCCGTCGGAGTTGAAACTGAAGATGGGTTGGAAGCTCCTGCACAAAGTCGACAAGGTGCTTTTCGCGCAAATGGTGGTGACGCAGATGCTGAGCAAGCATCGCATCCTCACGCAGGTCGCCGGGCACGCGATGGACGTGGTGAAAATTCTGCCGCCGCTGATCATTGGTGAGCGCGAGATCGATCGGTTCGTGGCCGCGCTCGACGATGTGCTGACAGAATGCCGGAAGTTCCCCGGGCCAATGTGGGAGATCGGGCAGAATTTCGTCCGCCACGCCTTGCGCTCGAATAAGTCCGTCGCGAAACCAGTCACCGCGTCGGCTTAGAGCGTGTCATGCACTTTGAGGGACAGCTCGACGTTTGGTAGGGCGAGACTCCGTCGAGCCTGGGTGGAAACATCGCAACTCTCAGGCTCGACGGGAGTCTCGCCCTACCAGGCTGACCGCCGCCCACTTCCCTCGCACGCGACGACGTCAGCCGAACAAAGTGCATGACACGCTCTAGCCGCGCGACGAGGTCCGGTCCGGCAAGGAACTGCACGCGCGCACCTGCCGGGTCGCTGCCGCTTTACGGGTGGCGCGCTTTACACGCTCCACCCCAGCATCTACACTCCGCCCTTCGCGGCTTCTCCCCATGAAACTTCTCGATCAAGTCAGCCGCGAGTTCTCCGGTTACAACATTCTCGAATCGGCGCGCCGACTCTACGACCGGAAACCGCTCCAGTGCAGCCTCTACGTAACCGATCGCTGCAACCTCGATTGCAGTTATTGCACGGAGTACGATAACAGTCAGCCGCACCCGAGCCTCAGCGACCTGAAGAAGTGGGTCGATAAAATCCGCGAGCTCGGCACGATGCGGATCGCGCTCGTGGGCGGTGAGCCGCTGACCCACCCCGACATCGTCGAGCTGGTGCGCTATTGCCGCGAAGTCGGATTCGCCACCAGCCTGACGACAAACGGCTTTCTCTTGACGAAGGCGAAATTGCAGGCGCTCGAAGAAGCCGGCTTGCAGGTGATGCAGATCAGCGTGGACCGGATGACGCCGAGCCCGATCACGAAAAAGACTTTCAAGACGATCCTGCCGAAGCTCGACTACTTCAAAGACTCCAAGGTGAGCCTCCACATCACCGGTGTGCTCTGTCACGACACGCTGCCGGAATCGACGGCGGTGCTCGAGACGGGACTGGCGCGCGGCATTCCCACAGAAGTTCGCCTCGTCCACGCCGATCCGACAAGCTTCTACCGCGTGCAGCGCGGTTCGCCCGAAGCGCTCAAGAATTTTATCGAATGGATGATCGTGCGGAAGCGGGGCGGTGAGAAAATTCACACGAACGAAGCCGTGCTCGATTACCAGCTCAGCCTGCTGAACGGCACCCCGACGGATTGGACATGCATGGCTGGTTACAAGCTCTTCTTCGTCTCCGCGCAGGGAAAATTCTGGGAGTGCAGCATGGTGAAAACCGAGAAGCACATCATGGACATCACGCTCGACGATCTCTTCGCGAATTATCGCAAGAAGCCCTGCCAGGCTGGGTGCGGGGTGTATTGCGCCGTCAGCACCTCGCTGCTGGTGGAGAACCCCGCGAAAGTTGTCGGCAAAGAGATCGTCGCTCGCGCGAAACGCGTCCCGGCGTTAATGCGCAGCGCCTTTGCTCCGCGCGCCCCGGAGGTGGCGGCTGAGCCGAAGGGTTCGACAGCTGTGAACGGCAGCAGTCAGAGCGCCCCAGCAGCAAAGAGCGATGAAAGCCTTGTCGGGAGCGCCAAGCACTAAGCCCGTAGCAAAGATCCAGATGTAGATGTTGCGGCGACCGCCGATGAGCCGCACGAAGCGATCGATCGGCGCGACGTCGTCGAGGTTGCGGCCGGTGACGTGTTTCGCCTGTTTCTTTGCGAGGCGATCGACCACATCCGAGCCGGCGAGCAACGCGAGAAAGGCGTAGGCATTCTGCACCTGTGCGGAAGCAGTGAAGTGAAACGCGAGCGCCATCCACCACGACAGCTCGAGCACGTAATCGAGCACGTGCTCGCGTTTGCCGAGCTGCGTCGTCTCGACTTTCACGCGCGCTTGTTTGCCGTCCAGCCCGTCAAGAATGCCGACGGCGAGGGCGAGCAGTGTTCCAGCTACGAGCTGGCCGGAGGCGAATAACAGCGTCACCACCACGGAGACTGCCGCCGTGAACAATGTAATCCGCATCGGGGTGATCGCCGTCCGGCAGAGCCGCGCGATGATCCAGGTTTCGATCGGGCCGTGGAGTTTCGCCGGCAGATCCAGCGTGCCGTTCTGTGCGGAATCGAGGATCAGACGTTCGGCTCGTCCTACCTGCTCGGGCTTGGGAGTCGGAAACCAGAGCGGTCGAATGATGCGCCGCAGCGCCACGACGTACGCCGGCTGCCGATCAACGTCGAGCAGTGCGACCTCACCGCGACCTGCCGTGGCGCCGAGTCGATCGAACAGGTCCTGCAGGTCCGCTGCGCGCGTGAGCCATTCCGCTTCCACCATTGCGGCGCCGCAGAAGTATCCGAGCTGATCGTGCGCCGCTGGTTCAAGCAACGACTGCATCGCTGACGGAGGAGCCGAGTCGACCAGAACGGTTGTCCTGGTTTGTTCCAGCAACGCGCCCAGTAGACGGCTGTCGTGATACGCAGCTGCAATGACAAGCGTTCTCGCTGCCGGCGGCGATTCACAGGAAGCGCAAATCGTGACGCCGATTTCGGAGCGTGCCCATGAACGTTTTGCCAGGTGTTCAGCGATCAAACGGACGTCTGTTGTCACGATCGCCGCTTCGCCCACGCCGAGCCGCTGCAAGATCCTGAGGAGCCGATCAAGCATCGAGATGCCGCAGAGTTCCGTCAGCGCGTTTCCGTCAGTGGTGGTGATAATAACGCTGGCCTGAGACGGATTCATTTCGAGGCGTTGGTGTACATCAAAAGCGTGCCGGAGTGCACAGATATCTCGTCTCCGCTCGGGAGTTTAGGATTGTGAACGGAAACGGTGCAGCCTACGGTGAGAGCCGGAAGCGCGTCGCTTTCGGCACCGGAGGAACTTATGAGCACAGCCACAATTGCAGCGCAGGAAGCCGGAACCAAACTCAACCAGCTCGAGCAGCTCAAGAAGTTCACGAAAGTAGTCGCCGACACGGGTGATTTCGAAACCATCCGCGACTTCAAACCTCAGGACGCGACCACCAACCCGAGCCTGATTTTCGCTGCTGCGCAGAAGGAGGCATACGGCCACCTCCTCGAAGCGGTGCTGAAGGATCGGAAGAACGCCGGCCTCACCGGCGCTGCGCAGATTGAGGACGCGATCGATCATCTGCTGGTTTCGTTTGGCGCCGAGATTTTGCAGATCGTGCCGGGCCGTGTGTCGACCGAGACCGATGCGCGGCTGTCGTTCGACATTGACGGAACGATCAACAAAGCGCGGCAGTTGATTGCGCTTTACGATGCGAAAGGAATCGGCCGCGAGCGCGTGCTGATCAAGATCGCCTCGACCTGGGAAGGGATCATGGCGGCCGAGCAGCTGCAGCGCGACGGGATCAAATGCAACATGACGCTGCTGTTTTCTCTGGTGCAGGCGGTGCGTTGTGCGGAGGCGAAGGTGCAGCTGATTTCGCCGTTTGTCGGTCGCATCTACGATTGGTTCAAAGCGGCCAACAAACGCGATTACGTCGGGGCGGAAGATCCGGGCGTGCAGTCGGTGCAGGAGATTTACACCTATTACAAGAAGTTTGGTCACGACACCGAAGTGATGGGCGCCAGCTTCCGCAATACCGGCGAGATCATCGAGCTTGCTGGTTGTGATTTGCTGACGATCAGCCCGGACTTGATGGCGAAGCTCGCGGAATCGCACGATCCCGTGGAGCGAAAACTTGTGCCGGAAAAGGCGAAGCAGGCAGACGTGAAGCGGATCGAGCCGAATGAGAAAACGTTCCGCTGGTTGCTCAACGAAGATGCGATGGCGACAGAGAAAACAGCCGAAGGCATCCGCAAGTTTGCGGCCGACATTGTGAAGCTCGAGAAATACGTCGCGGCGAAGATCAACCCGTAGCCGCACGCGCATTCTTTTCGGGACGGATGTTCAACGTCGTCCTCGTCGAGCCGGAGATTCCACCGAATACCGGGAACATCGGACGACTATGTCTCGCCACGCGTTCGAAGCTGCATCTGGTGCAGCCGCTTGGCTTCGACATCGATGATCGACAGCTGCAGCGCGCCGGCCTCGACTATTGGAAGGAAGTCGATGTGCAGCTCTGGCCTTCGTTTGCAGAGCTCGTGCACGCGCAGCCGGCAGAGGCGCGTTACTTCTTCCTCACCACGAAAACGTCACGGCCTTACTATGCGGAATCTTTTCAAACGAACGACTTTCTGGTCTTCGGTCGCGAGACGAAAGGGCTGCCGGAATCGCTGCTTGCCGCGAACCGCAACCGGCTGCTCACGATTCCGATGCACGGCACGCGCAGTCTGAATCTCGCTACGGCCGTTGCGGTGGTGTTGTTCGAAGCAGTGCGGCAGAACGCAGCACGTGCTTGAACGGTGCTGCGGTGCGACATCGCACGGCGCGGAGCGCAACTAGTTGGCTGTCGCGTGGTTGAATATCCGACGCGAGCCGGATTGTCTAACCCGCAACACCTCTATGAAACACGCTTCCCTTGTTCTTGTGATTTCCTTCGCGCTCGCTGCTGCCGCGACTGCTGCGGACCGTGATCGCGGCGCGCGCCAACAAGCGCGCTACGACGCTGCGGTCGCGCGCATGGCCGCGCGTTCGCGCCCGGTCGCCCCGCAGGCCCGGAGGGCTCCGATGCCTCAAGCGCAGCGGCAGATCGCGCGTGCGCCGCAAGCGCGAGCATTCAACCGGCAGCCCGGCATGGGCCCCGCGGGCGGAATGGATTCCGATGTGAGCGTCGGACCGCGTCTCGGCCCGAGGATGACTGCCGCCCCAGCCGTTCAGCAGCCTGTTTTCACGCCACCGGTGGCGACGAATACCGCGGCGACGATCGACCGCACGTCGCGGCGTGAGCGGTTCGAGCCGCGCACGGGTCGTCGCGGAGAAAATGATCGCGGCGGACGTAATCGCAATTGGCAGACGCGCGATGGTCGCACCGGCAACCTGCAGAACCAGACCACGCCCGCCGTGGACGGCGCTCTGCAGAACCCAACCACGCCCGTCATGGACGGTGCTCTGCAGAACCAGGCCCCCACAGTGGACGGTGCTTTGCAGAACCAGCAGGCGCAAACCGGCCAGGGCGACACGCAGGTGCGCAACGAACACAGGAGCGGCGGCCGGCGCGAGCGGCACCGCGATTGGCACGAGCGCCACGAAGGCGATCCTGACTTCGCCGACAAACATCGGCGTTATCACCGCCAGCACTACAACCGCGATTGGTGGCGGCGGAATTACAGCCGCTTCGTGCTTTTCGGTGGCGGCTACTACTACTGGAACCGCGGGTACTGGTATCCGGCCTACGGCTATGACCCGTACTACAGCACCTACACGTATGATGCCCCGCTCTACTCGTACGACGGCTTGTCTCCCGCGCAGGTGATCGGCCGTGTTCAGGCAGAACTGCAGAGGCGCGGCTATTACCGGGGAGCCGTCGATGGTTCGTTTGGACCGGCGACGCGGCAGGCACTTATGAATTATCAGGCCGATGTGGGCCTGCCGATGACCGGCGAGATCGACGAGGAGACACTGAACTCATTTGAACTTCGCTAGCTGCGCTGAATAAACGCAGCCGCACCTGGGTCTAACGAAAAAAAACACACAAACTATGAAACGAACATTCGCAGTAACAATCTGTCTCGCGCTCGTGGCGCCGATGCTGGCATTCGGGCAGGACGACGATCAAGCAGAGAACGAAGAGGAACGCGCGCTGAGGAAGGCGGCGAAAGCAGAACGCAAAGCTGAACGGCAAGAGAAGAGGCAAGGGCGCGAATCTCGCCGGGACCGGCGCTCGGTTGACGTGCAGCCGGCTCCAAATGCGCAGCCCGCACCGGTTGTGCAGCAGACTGCCGAGGTTCAGCCCATGCCTGCGCCGCGCGTTCGCACCGAAACGCAACCAGGGTCTGCCCCGCGGTTCAACGCCGAGGTGCAGCCAGCAGCTGCCCCGCAGGTGAACGCGGAAGTGAATACGCAGGTCGTGCGCCGCGATATCCGCTCGCGCAACCTCGATCGTCGCGGACCGCGCGCGCATTCGTGGTCGTACGACGAGGCCCAGCGGTACCATCGCCGTGATCGTCGCGACCGGAACTGGTGGCGCAGCAACTACAGCCGCTTCGCGCTCTTCGGTGGCGGCTACTACTACTGGGATCGCGGCTACTGGTATCCAGCCTATGGATACGATCCCGCCTACAGCACCTATCGCTACGATGAGCCGATCTACGGCTACAATCAGATGGAGCCAGGCCGGGTTCTCATCAGCGTGCAGCGAGAGCTGCGCCGGATGGGTTACTACCGCGGTGCAATCGACGGCCTGATCGGGCCGATGACGCGTGCAGCATTGACCCGCTTCCAGCGCGATAACGGTCTCCGTGTGACCCGCCGGATTGACGGGCCGACGCTGGCCGCTCTCGGAGTGGTCTAACCGCTGTTTGATTCAGAAACTGCAAGCCGCGCGGAGGAGCGATCCTTCGCGCGGTTTCTTTTGTACCCCTCCGAATTGCGAACGCGGCGGGATTAGGCGAATGCTGCGCGCATGACATCGCCGCAGCTCGTCGCGCAGGACCTGCGCCGCTCGTTTCGCATCGGCAATCGCCGCATCGAAGTGCTGCGCGGTGTTTCTCTGGAAGTGCAGCGCGGCGAGGCAGTGTTTCTCGTCGGAGCATCTGGCGCTGGCAAAACGACGTTGCTCTACACGCTGGCGGGTTTGGAGCGACCGGAAGCCGGCACGGTCGAATTTGAAGGGCGTCGCCTTTACACCGGCAACGCCGCGTCGCAGGCGAAGCTGCGCAACGAGAAAATGGGTTTTGTTTTTCAAGGCTATTTCCTGCTGCCGGAGCTCACCGCGATGGAGAATGTGACGCTACCGGGAATGATCGGCGGCCGGCCTGATCGCGGCGCGGCGGAAGCCAGTCTGCGCGATGTCGGGCTGGGCGAACGGATGAATCACTTGCCGGCAGAGCTGTCGGGGGGCGAGCAGCAGCGCGTGGCGATTGCCCGCGCCCTCACGAACGATCCCGATATCATCTTCGCCGATGAGCCGACCGGCAATCTCGATTCCAAGACCGGTGACACGATCGTCGATCTGCTGTTGAACCTGGCGCGAGACCGCCAGAAGACGTTGCTGGTTGTGACGCATGACAATCGACTCGCGGTGCGTGGCGATCGAGAGTTGCAGATGGTGGATGGAATGTTGGCGTAGCCACTGTTTTGTCATCTCGAGCGAAGTCGAGAGATCCCGTGGCGGAACCGGTGGGTCACGCCCCGGGATCTCTCCACTGCGCTGCGCTGCGGTCGAGATGACAAGGGTGCGCTTCGCCTCAGGTGGAGATGACAGGACGAGTGGGGAAGTCGGTAGTCACTGCCGATTTGCTGCTTGAATTGCCTCCTTAAGAGCCGACCTTTTCGCGTGCCAAACACAACTGTAATGGATGAGCCGCAAACTCGCGGTGCCGCAGTCAAACCAGCCGATGAGAGTGCCGGCGGCGGATCGGTTACGCAGAAGAAGGAATTGACCATCTACCTCGACGGCGAGTTTCTGCCGGAGTCCGAAGCGAAGGTTTCCGTCTTCGATCACGGCCTTCTCTATGGCGATGGAATTTTTGAAGGGATCCGGTTCTACAACGGCCGCGTCTTTCGGCTGGAGGAGCATCTCGACCGTCTTTGGGATTCCGCCCGCTCGATCTGCCTCGAAATTCCGGTGAGCCGCGAGGAGATGACTGAAGCACTGCTGGCGACGATCCGGCAAAATGGACTGCGTGACGGTTACATCCGGCAGATCGTCACGCGCGGCGTTGGCAATCTGGGATTAAATCCGGCGCAGTGTAAGCGCCCGAGCATCATCATCATCGCGGCGACGATCGCGCTTTATCCCGAAGAGGTTTATCGTAATGGCCTCACGATCGTGACCTGCGCCACGCGGCGGACGAACGCAGCGGCCCTGAATCCCGCGGTGAAGTCGCTCAATTACCTGAACAACGTGATGGCGCGAATCGAGGCGAACCTCGCGGGCGCGGACGAGGCGCTGATGTTGAACGATGCGGGGAACGTGGCGGAATGCACGGCGGACAACGTTTTCATCATCAAGAAAGGGCAGATTTTCACGCCACCGATCAGCGCGGGTGCGCTGCGCGGAATCACGCGGTCCGTCGCATTCGACATCGCGGCGGAGCTGGGGATCCGCATCACGGAAACGGACATCACACGGCACGACGTGTTCGTGGCGGACGAGTGTTTCCTCACCGGCACGGCGGCGGAGGTAATCCCGGTGATCAAGGCCGACGGGCGGGTGATTGGCACCGGAAAACCTGGCGCAATCAGCACGCGGATGATCGCGCGATTCCGTGAGTTGGTGCGCGAAGGCGGCACGCCGATCTATTCCTGACGTGGCGCGAGCGCATCCGGCGCAGAAGGTGCTCAAAGCGAGGCGGGGTTGAATGTTTACCGCCTCTGGAGGTCTAATACACAGAGATGTTGTGCGACGTTTGCAAATGCAATGACGCGACAGTTTTCCTGACGCAGATTCTCGAAGGGAAGATGCAGAAGGTGAACCTCTGCGATTCCTGCTCGAAGGAGAAGGGCGTGCAGGATCCCACAGGCTTCGCGCTCGCCGACCTGCTGCTCGGGATCGGCGCGGCGGAGGAGATCGAAAAGGGAACGCCGACGCAGAAGTGTGGCGTCTGCGGGTTTACACAAGCGGACTTCAAGAAGACCGGGCGTCTCGGTTGCAGCGCATGCTACATCACTTTTTCCGAGGGTTTGGGAAGCCTCCTCAAGGCGATGCATAAGGGGACTGAGCATGTCGGGAAGTTGCCGCAGCGCGCCCACCGCGAGATCGAGCTGAGTGACCGCATGCTTACGCTCACCTCCGACCTTCAAAAGGCGGTGGAGGAAGAAAACTACGAATCTGCCGCGTCGTTGCGCGACCAGATCAAACAACTCGAGGCCGACCTCGCGATCAAACCATGAAATTTGCGAACGTGATTGCCGCCGGCGGCGAATGGCTGCGCGGCGAAGGGCCGCACCACCAGATCGTGATCAGCAGCCGCGTGCGCCTCGCGCGCAATCTCCGGCACCGGGCGTTCCCGGGCTGGGCGAAGAAGGTGGAGCGGACGCAGGTGCTCGAGTTGATCAAGCCGCGCGTGGAGGAGCTGCCGGAGATGCAGGACTCATTCTCCGAGATGCTCCAGGATCTTTCGGCGCTCGAGAAGCAGGTCCTGGTCGAACGGCATCTGATTAGCCGCGAACATGCGGCGAAAAGTGTCGGCAGCGCCGTCATCATGAACCGCCGCCAGACGCTCAGCATCATGGTGAACGAAGAGGATCACCTGCGCATGCAGTCGATCCGCTCCGGGTTGCAACTGAAAAGCGCGTTCAAGCTTGTCGACAAAGTCGATAGCACGCTCGAGAACAAACTCGATTTCGCCTACGACCCAAAGCTCGGCTACCTCACCGCCTGTCCGACCAATGTCGGCACCGGCATGCGTGCTTCGGCGATGCTCCATCTGCCCGGCCTGGTGCTAAGCGAGATGATCAATCAGGTCATCCAGGCGGTAAACAAAATCGGTCTCGCAGTGCGCGGGCTCTACGGCGAAGGCACGGAAGCGATGGGCAATCTGTTCCAGATCTCGAACCAGACGACACTTGGCGAGAAGGAAGAGGAGATCGTCAGCCGCCTCAGCAAAGTCATCGAGACGATCATCGAGAAGGAGCACGACGCGCGGCAGATGTTGATTCAAAAGAAATCGAACACGCTGTGGGACCAGATCGGGCGCGCCTACGGGGTGCTGACGTTCGCGCACGCGATGACCTCGAAGGAGGCGCTGAATCTCCTCTCGATCATCAAGCTTGGAGTGGATCTCGGCGCCTTCCCGGAAGACCGCCGCCTCCCGATCGATGAGCTCTTCATCGACACCCAACCAGCGCATCTCCAGAAGAGTTCACACCAGAAATTAAACGCTGAAGAGCGCGACGAACTGCGCGCCCAAATCATCCGCGACCGTTTGCGAGTATTCCCCAGACCTGATATCAGTAAGGTGGCGCGGGAGTCAGGGAACGGTTCGACTGCCGAGCCCCCAACCAATGAATAATTTTACTCCGCGGGCCCAGCAGGTTCTGGCGCTCGCCCGGAAAGAAGCGGATCGCTTCAACCACAACTACGTCGGGACCGAGCACTTGTTGCTGGGCCTGATTAAGCTCGGGCAGGGCGTGGCCGTCAACGTTCTGCAGAAGATGGGGCTCGACCTCGAGACGGTGCGGATGGAAGTCGAGAAACAGGTCGGCTCCGGACCGGAGACGAAGATGGTCGGGAACATCCCGTACACGCCCCGCGTGAAAAAGGTTCTTGCCCTCGCGGGCAAAGAAGCAAAGGCGCTAAACCACTCCTACGTCGGCACCGAGCACATCCTGCTTGGCTTGTTGCGCGAAGGCGAAGGAGTCGCGGCTCGTGTCCTCAAGACCCTCGAAGTCGATATCGAACGCACCCGTAACGAGATCCTGAAGGAGCTCGATCCGAACTTCACTCCGCCAGATGCGGAGCAGGAAGGTAGCGGAGGTGGTGAACCTTCCTCGAAGAAGGATGTGAAGACGCCAGCGCTGCGCGCTTTTGGCCGCGACCTGACGGAACTCGCGAAGAAGGGCGAGCTCGATCCGGTGATTGGGCGCGTGAACGAAATCGAGCGCGTGATTCAGGTGCTCTGCCGGCGGACGAAGAACAATCCGGTGCTGCTGGGCGAAGCGGGCGTCGGTAAAACCGCCATCGCGGAAGGGCTCGCGCAGGAGATTGCGGGCGGCAATGTCCCCGAACTCCTCCGCGACAAGAAGGTCATCACGCTCGACCTCGCGTTGATGGTCGCGGGGACGAAATACCGCGGTCAGTTTGAAGAGCGCATCAAAGCGGTCATGGATGAGATTCGCCGTTCGAAGAACGTCATTCTTTTTATCGACGAGCTGCACACTATCGTTGGTGCCGGTTCCGCTGAAGGCGCGATGGACGCGTCAAATATCATCAAGCCGGCGTTGAGCCGCGGTGAGCTGCAGTGCGTGGGTGCGACGACGCTGAACGAGTACCGCAAGTACATCGAGAAGGACGCCGCGCTGGAGCGCCGCTTCCAGACCGTGAAGGTTGAGGCGCCGACAGTGGACGAAGCGATCCTGATCTTGAAGGGGCTTCGTCCGAAGTACGAAGCGCACCACAAGGCGAAGTTGACAGATGAATCGCTCGAGTTGGCGGTGAAGCTTTCCGAGCGCTACATCACTGGCCGCTTCCTTCCGGATAAAGCGATCGATGTCATGGATGAAGCAGGCGCCCGCGCCCGCATCAATGCCATGACGCGTCCGCCCGATGTGAAGGAAATCGAACGCGAAATCGAGGAGATCCGCGTTGAGAAAGAAGCCGCGATCAAGGCCCAGGATTTCGAAAAAGCTGCCGCGCTCCGCGACAAGGAGAAGCAGACCAAGGACAAGCTCGAAGGGATCCTCGCGCAATGGCGTGAGGAGCGGGAAGAGAAGGAAGTTCTCGTCACGGCCGACGACATGATGAACATCATCTCGAAGGTTACCGGCGTGCCGCTCCAGCGGATGGAGCAGAAGGAAACCGCGAAGCTGCTCGCGATGGAAAGCGAGATGCGCGGGAAGGTGATCGGCCAGGACGAAGCAGTCGTGGCGATCTCAAAAGCGCTCCGCCGCAGCCGCGCGGATCTGAAGGATCCGCGTCGTCCGATTGGCTCCTTTATTTTCCTCGGCCCCACGGGTGTCGGTAAGACCTTCCTGGCCCAGACGCTCGCGGAATTCATGTTCGGCGATCGTGACGCGCTCATCCAGATCGACATGTCGGAGTACATGGAGAAGTTCACCGCCTCGCGCTTGATCGGCTCGCCTCCCGGGTATGTCGGTTACGAAGAGGGAGGCCAGCTTTCCGAAGCGGTGCGGCGGCGGCCGTACTCGGTCGTGCTTTTCGACGAAATCGAAAAGGCGCATCCGGACGTGATGCACTTGCTCTTGCAGATTCTCGAAGAAGGCAAGGTGACCGATTCGTTAGGCCGCAAGATCGACTTCCGGAACACGATCATCATCATGACTTCAAACGTCGGCGCGGAAACGCTGAAGAAGTCGACCACGATGGGATTTGGCGCGACGAAGCCGGTCGGCGAGCATGAGTACGACACGATGCGCGATCGGTTGCTGGAGGAGGCAAAACGCGCCTTCAAGCCGGAGTTCATCAACCGTCTCGATGACATCATCGTCTTCCATCAGCTCACGCGAACCGATCTGCTCCAGATCGTGGAACTCGAAGTCGCGAAGG
Source organism: Chthoniobacterales bacterium (assembly GCA_013694595.1). GTDB lineage: Bacteria > Verrucomicrobiota > Verrucomicrobiia > Chthoniobacterales > UBA10450 > JACCTI01. Next base: position 56,284 of record JACDCC010000225.1, on the reverse strand, counting down.
TCTTTGGCCGTATCAGGGACAAGGACGTGCACATCGAGCTGGATCAATCCGCCAAGGATTTCCTGATCGAGAAGGGATACGATCCGGAGTACGGCGCCCGTCCGATGCGTCGTGCCGTCGAGCGTTACCTGGAAGATCCGTTCGCGGAGGAGCTGCTGCGCGGGAACGTGAAAGCCGGCGATGTGGTGCATACCAGCGCGGCGGACGGAAAACTTTCGTTCCACGTGGCGGAGCCGCAAGGCAGCGAGACCGCGAGCGCGAGCTGAGCTGAGTCGCTCCATCTGTTTCACGCACGACATACGGCTGCGGTCATCCTGAGCCGCGCGGCGTCTCCAGCGGTCAGGCGCGGGGATGTGCGTCGTCGTAGGCTTTCTTGAGCCGCTCGACGGTGACGTGCGTGTAGATCTGCGTCGTGGACAGGCTGGCGTGACCGAGCAGCGCCTGGACACTGCGGAGGTCGGCGCCGCCGTCGAGTAAATGCGTCGCGAAGCTGTGCCGCAGCTTGTGTGGGCTGAGGGAAATCGGAATCGTCGTGTGGCGGAGATAACGCTTCAGGATCAGCCAAATGGAGCGCGTCGAGATGCGGCGCCGCGCCTTGTTGATGAAGAGCGGCCCGCTCTGCACGTTGGCCGCAGAACGATAACCTGAGACCGCTTCCAACGCTGGTGCACCCACGGGACAGACTCGTTCTTTGCGCCCCTTGCCAAGCACTCGAACCGATTCTGTGTAGATGTCGACGTCAGCAACGTTCAACGACGCGAGCTCACTCAGCCTTAGGCCGCTGCTGTAGAAAACCTCCATCACGGCCGCGTCGCGCAGCGGCATCCAATCGGGTGAGCCTTGCGGCTTCGGCACTCGCAGCGGCGCGGTGAGCAGCTCGTCGATCTGTGGCCGCGTGAGGACGAGCGGCAATTTCTTTTCCGCTTTCGGCAGCTCCAGCTCGCGGACGGGATCGCGGGCGAGGCCTTTCCGCTCGACCAGGAAGCGAAAGAAGGTGCGAAACGCGGAGAACTGCAGGCGGATGTAGGAGCGCGCCTGCTTCTTCTTCATCACGTCGAAGAGGTAGTCGCGAAAAGTATCCGCGTCGCATTTCTCCCACGGTTTCGTGGTGCTCGCGCGGAAGGCGCTCAGCGCCTGTTGATAAGCAATGATGGTGCGGGGCGAAGCATTCCGCTCCACCTCGAGGTAACGCAGGAACTCTTCCGCGTGCTCGTCGCGCGCGGCGCCAGTGGGCGGCTCGGCTTCCGCGCTACAGTGGTCGCTCAATCGTGAGAGGGCGCAGCTTCGCTTTCGCGGCCGCGTTCGTCTGGCTGGAGAAGATCGGCGGCGGATTGCGCGAGACGAGCTCGTAATTCCGCAGAATGAACTCCGGGTAGAATCCGTTGCTCGCCGGCTCGTAAACCTTGTCGGGGCTGAAGGCGCCGTAGAGCTTGTACTCGGAGCCGTTGTCAGAGCCGAGCAGGTTCTGCTCACGATCCGGCGCGAGCTTTTGGTGCTCATTGACCATCACCAGCTGCGACGTGCTCCACGGTTGGCCGGGGCGCCGGACGTAGCCCCAGAACTTGTACTGCGGCTTGTAGTAGCGCCGGCCGATGTAGTAATCGCCAGGCGCCTCTGCCTGAACGGCGGCCGCGGCAACGTTCGTCTGCTGAATGCCTTGCGGGCCGCGACTTTGACACGCGGAGAAGAGCAACGCGGCGGTAGCGACCTGGAGCGAGACGAACAGACGGAGCGCGGGATTCATAGCGGAGTTAAGGCTCCTTGTATCGCACGCGCCCGCGGCGCGCAAATCGCGAGATCATCCGCGCCAATCTCGTTTTGCATCGTTCCGGCGTTGCTTCTAAGCTTCGGCCCATGCTCGAGCTTGAAGTCTACGCGGCGGGCGTCCGTGATTTGCACAAGATTCTCGAGTTGGACCGTGAACTCGAGGCCGTCGGAGGGCTCCGCTACAAGGTCGACAGCAACCATGATCTTGTTTACCTCGAGCTGGACGGTCCGACGGTCAGCTATCGCGATATCCGGAGGATGTTTCGGAAGCTCGGACTGGAACCGCGGTTCGTCGGTGCCATCCCGCCGGAGCTGCGCGCAAAAAACGAAACGCAGCTTCTGAGTCTTTAGAGACGCCGCGGATTCCTCTTCGCCCGGTGGATTGCTGATCGGACATGACTCGGCTCATTACGGCAGTCGGCGCGGCGGTTGTCGCCCTCTTTACTTATCTTGGTGAATTGGTGGTGCTCGCCGCCGCTACTTTCGGCTCGATCTTCACGCAGAAGCTTCGCTGGCGATTGTTTCTCAATCAGATCGTCGAGATTGGGCTGCGTTCGCAGCTGGTGGTGGTGATCACCGGGGCATTCACCGGTGCCGTCTTTGCCGCGCAGACGTTCTTTCAATTCAACAAACTGGGCATGGGCTCGGCGGTCGGCGCGGTGGTCTCAGTTTCCATCTGTCGCGAGCTGGGGCCGGTTTTGACGGCGCTGATGGTGACGGGCCGTGTTGGGGCGTCGATGTCGGCTGAGATCGGCACGATGAAAGTGACCGAGCAGATCGACGCGCTGCGTGCGCTGGCGGTGAACCCGATCGACTACCTTGTCGTTCCGCGGGCGCTGGCGATGATGATCTCGATGCCGCTGCTGGTGGCGGAATGTATCGGCGTCGGCATTGCGGCCGGGTATTTCGTGGCGATTACTCTGCTCGAGGTGAATGGCACCTACTACGTGGCGAACATGGTTCGTTGGACCGGAATGCGCGACATTATCATGGGTCTTGCAAAGGCATTTTGCTTCGCGTTGCTGATCGTCTTCATCAGCTGCCACAAGGGCCTCACGACGCGCGAAGGCGCGGTGGGCGTCGGGCAGGCGACGACGCAGGCGGTAGTCGACTCCTCGCTTGCCGTGTTGATTTTTAACTTCTTCCTCACGATGTCGCTCAACATCATCTTCCCCGCCGGATATCAATGAGCGAGGCTGGACCAATCGTCACCGCGCCGCCTTCTTCCGGGCCGGCGCGCAAACCGGCAGCAAGTGGCACGGGTGAGCCGCCGATGATCGCGGTGCGCGGGCTCACGAAGGGAATTGGCGCACAAGACATCCTACGGGGCGTGGATCTGACTGTGGCGAAAGGAGAAACGCTGGTGATCATCGGCCGGAGCGGCGGTGGCAAAAGCGTCATGTTGAAGCACCTGATCGGCCTGATGCAGCCGGACGCTGGCGAGATCCAGATCGAGGGTGAAAACATCATCGGATTAAAGGAACGCAAGCTCGCCGCGATTCGCCTGAAGGTCGGCATTCTCTTTCAGGGCGGAGCACTCTTCGACTCGATGACAGTGGAGGAAAACATTGCGTTCCCGCTGCGGGAAGCAGGGGAGCGCGACCCGAAGATCATCCGGCAGAAGGTGGATGAAATGCTGGAGGTGATCGAGCTTGAGGGGCAGCACGACAAGATGCCAGTAAACCTCAGCGGCGGAATGAAAAAGCGGGTAGGCCTCGCACGCGCGATCATTCGCCGGCCGTCATGCGTCCTTTATGACGAGCCGACCGCAGGGTTGGATCCGGTCGTTTCTGATAGCATCAACCGCCTCATTCGGCGGCTGCAGGAGAGGTTCTCGGTCACCAGTATCGTGGTCACGCATGATATGAAGAGTGCGTTCCACATCGCGGACCACATCGCCTACTTGCACGAGGGGAGAATCTACTTCTACGGCACCTCCGCGGAACTGCAGCGCTCGACGGATCCTCTTCTCCAGGATTTCCTGCTCGGTCGCTCCGAAGCGACTGCCTAGGAGCGGAGTTGCTGCAGCAGGGTCACAGTTTCCGCACCTTCCCGTGTTATCTCCTGACGCGGCGAAAAGCCGTGGTAAGTTCGTCGACCGGTGGACTATGAGCTTCAGCGTTCCATGTCATGAACCAGCGCAGTAGAGGACTTGAGTTCAAAGTGGGGCTGTTCGTGTTCGTCGGGCTGGCAGTGCTGGCCGCGCTGGTCGTGCAGTTCGGTCGCGTCGGGGAGGGGCTGAAGACTTACTACGGCCTCTCAGTCCAGTTTCCTGATGCGAGCGGATTGCTGAAGAGCTCCGATGTCCTAATGGCAGGCGCGAAGATCGGCCGCGTCGCCGGCGGACCGCGGCTCGCGCGCGAAGGGCAGGGAGTTGTGGTGCCGCTGCGCATTTATGATCACGTGAAGATCCCCGTCGGGAGCAAGTTCAGCGTCGGCAGTTCGGGACTGCTCGGCGATCGGTTTGTGATGGTCACGATGCCACCGGGGCGACCTACGGCGTTTCTCCGCCCGGATGCTCAAATCGCCGGCACGCGTGAAACCGGGATGGACGATCTGACTCGGGAAGGTGGGCTGCTCGTCAACGACCTGCGAACGGCAGTGCAAAACATCAACGGCACGGTCACGCGTCTGAACGAGCAGGCACTCTCGCCGGTCAACATGGAGAACCTGAAGTCGAGCATCGATCGTCTGAATCAGGCGACCGGCAATCTCGCGCAGTCGTCCGGGAAGATTGACGGCGTGATCGAGAAGGCGGGCGCCACGATGGAGTCATCGAAGAAAGCGGCGGATGACGTGCAGCTCGCAATCGCGGATGCACGCAAGACAATCCAGGCGATGACGGACTTGATGCGCGATGCGAAAAGCGGCAACGGCATGCTGGCGACGCTGTTGAGCAACCAGGAAGTAGCGAACGATCTCAAGGCGCTGATTAGTAATCTTCGCGATCACGGCGTGTTGTTTTACCGCGACAGCGCCGCAAAAGCGGAAGCGCGTGCTGCGGAAACGCGGGAGCAGCAGGGTGGCGGGCAAAGGAGAAGAAATCGCTGATGACGCCGCTGCTTACCATCAACCTCCTCCGCGTCCTCTTCGTGACCTTTAGCGGCACGATCGGAGGCATCGCCGGCGCGGAGATGCAGGACAATGCCGTCCCCGGTGTCGTGATTGGCGTCGTCTTTGGATTGTTGATCGTGCTGGTGGACCGGCTGCTCAAAGGCTTCTCGCTACGCGCCTTTTCTTCCGCCACTTTCGGCCTCCTGCTGGGTCTGTTTTTCGCGAACCTCGTCATGGCTTCGCAGGTGCTCCGCTACCAGCCCGAGACAGTGCAATGGGCGGCTCGGCTCATCGTTTACTGCACTTTCGGTTATCTTGGGATGATGCTCGCGATGCGCAGCAACCGGGACGAATTCTCGCTCATCATTCCGTATGTGCGGTTCGCGCGTGAGACGACTCAGCACGAGCCGCTCGTGATCGACACGAACATTATCATCGATGGACGTATCGCCGATCTTTGTGCAACCGGCTTCCTGAGCCGCGCGCTGATCGTGCCTCGTTTCGTGCTGGGTGAACTGCAGACGCTGGCCGATTCGCGGGATCCGACGAAGCGCGAGCGAGGCCGGCGCGGCCTCGATATTTTGAATCAGCTGCAGCAGTCGCGGGAAATGGAGCTGACGATTCACGAAACGACTGGGGATGTCGATCTTGAGACCGACGCGCGGCTGGTGCGCATCGCGAAGGTTCTGCAAGCGCGCCTCCTGACGAACGATGCGGCGCTCGGGCAGGTGGCGCGATTGCAGCAGGTGCAGGCGTTAAATCTGAGCGATCTGGTCCGCGCGCTGCGACCCGTGGTGGTCGCGGGAGACGAGCTGGAGCTGAGCCTGATCAAAGAGGGACGCGAACCGCACCAGGCGGTCGGGTTTCTCCCGGATGGGACGATGATCGTGGTCAATCACGCGCGTCCGTTCCTCGGCAGCACGAAAACGGTCGTCGTCTCAAGCGCGCTGCAGACTGGCGCCGGACGTCTGATTTTTGCGGAGCTGAAGAGCGCTGCGGCGAGCCGTTCTGCCTTGCAGGCGAAGACGGCGTGAAGGCGCTCCGCAAGCTACTCAAGTACGTTCTGCCGCACGGTCTCGTCGAGATCGCGAAGAACCGGAGGGCGCTGCAGGACCTCGGTGGAACTGTGCGTGCCGGTGATCTCTGGCGCACCGAATGGCTTGTCCACGAAGCGGAGGCGAGTGGGCTCGACTTGCTCCCGGCGGGCTCCTGGCGTCGCTTGCGTTGCGTCGTGGATGTCGGCGCCAATGTCGGCCAATGGTCGACCATGTTGCTCGACCTCATCACGCCGGAGCGGCTGGTGATCATCGAGCCGCAGCCGGTGCCGTTTGCAGAGCTGCAGCGGCAGTTTGGCAAGAGACCCAATGTGCAGCTTCACAACGTCGCGATCGGGGATGCCGATGGAGTGACGAGACTTCGCATCACCCGCGACACGACGGGTGCATCGGTGTTGCCGCCGCGCGACGAGATGCGCGAGCTGATCGGGCAAAACTGGGCCGTCGAATCGGAGATCGAGGTGCCGATGAAGACTCTCGACACGTTACTCTCAGACACAGCGGAGATTTCGCTGCTGAAGATTGACGTGCAGGGGTTCGAGAAAGCGGTTCTCGCCGGCGCCTCGCTCTCTCTGACCAAGACGGACTTCCTGCTCGTCGAGCTGAACTACATGCCGCAATACGTCGGCGGCTCCTGGTTGGGCGAGATCCACGAGATTCTCACGCGCGATCATTCTTTTGTGCTGGTGGACGCCTCCAAGCCGCTTCGGCTCAACGGCCGCGCGTCAATGTCGGACGGACTTTACGTCAACACCCAGCGCCTGCCCGATTTCGCCCCGCGCGATTTCGTCTAGGCGAGCGCGTGCTGCGCGAGGTGCTTACAATCCCACCGCCGCGCGCACCCGCGACATCACGCGGTCGGCGATCGCGTTCGCGCGCTCCGCGCCGCGGGCGAGCACCTCATCCACGTAGCTCGGCTCCGCGAGAATCTCAGCACGCCGGGCGCGCATCGGTGCGAAGTAATCCCACAGCGCGCTGAACAGCTGTTTCTTGAAGTCGCCGTATCCGGTTCCGCCGGCCACGAAGCGCTTTTTCATCGCTGCGACTTCCGCTTCCGTGGCGAAGAGGGAGTAGAGCTGCACGATCGATGAAGTGTCGGGATTCTTCGGCGCCTCAACGGGCGTCGAATCGGTCACGATGCTCATGATGCGTTTCCGCGTCTCTTTTTCCTCACCGAAAATGTCGATCGTGTTGCCGTAGCTCTTGCTCATCTTTTGCCCATCGAGACCCGGCACTGTTTCAGTCGACGACTGGATGCGCGGCTCCGGCAGCTTGAACACTTCGCCGAACGTCTCATTGATGCGGGTCGCGATATCGCGCGTGATCTCGATGTGTTGCTTCTGATCTTTCCCGACCGGCACGACGTCGCTGTCGTAGATCAAAATATCAGCGGCCATCAGCACGGGGTAGGTGAACAGACCCGCGGACGCGGCCACACCGCGGGCGACTTTGTCCTTGTAGGAATGCGCCAGCTCGAGGCGCGAGAACGGAGTGACGGTCCCGAGGATCCAGGCGAGCTCCGTCACCTGCGGCACGTCCGATTGGCGGAAAAGCGCGGCGCGGTCGGGATCAAGCCCGCACGCCAGAAAATCGAGGGCCACGCGGTGGCTGTTTTCGCGCATCGCTTTTGGATTCTGCAGACTCGTCAGCGCGTGATAATCGGCTACGAAGTAGAACGCCTCGCCTTCAGCCTGCAACGCGATCGCCGCGCGCATCATGCCGAAGTAGTTCCCGATGTGGAGAACGCCACTGGGTTGAATGCCGGAAAGGATGCGCATGGCGAAGGGGCAGAACGTTTCAACAGCCGGCCGTGAGCGCAAGTCGAATGGGTCCAACGCTCAACGTTCAGCGCTGAGTTGGGCGACGAGGGGATGCGGAGCAGGCGATGGCAAATTCTCTCGCCAAACCTGCGCGGCACCACGTAAATACAGCCCAACATGGCAGCCACTTCTCAACCAATCTCCGTGGTGACCGGTGGCGCCGGTTTTCTCGGTTCACATCTGACGGACCGGCTGCTCGCCGAAGGCCATCGCGTGATTGCGATCGACAACCTCGTCACCGGGAATCTCGCGAATATCGAGCACCTCGCGGGCCACGAGAACTACCGGTTCGTCCGCCACAACGTCTCGGACTACATCTTCCTGCCGGAGGAGAAGCTCGATTATCTTTTTCACTTCGCTTCGCCGGCGAGCCCGATCGATTACCTCGAGCTCCCGATTCCGACGCTGAAAGTCAACGCGCTCGGCACCCACAACGCGCTTGGCCTCGCGAAAGCGAAAGGGGCGACGTTCCTGCTCGCGTCGACGTCAGAGTGCTACGGCGATCCGCTCGTTCATCCTCAGACAGAAGACTACTGGGGCAACGTGAACCCGATCGGACCGCGCGGCGTTTACGATGAAGCGAAGCGCTTCGCGGAAGCGATGACGATGGCGTATCACCGCTATCACGGGATGGACACGAAGATCGTCCGCATCTTCAATACCTACGGGCCGCGTATGCGACTGCGGGACGGCCGGGTGGTGCCGGCGTTCATCGGCCAAGCGCTCAGTAACACACCTCTGACCATGTTCGGCGATGGTTCACAGACGCGCTCGTTCTGTTATGTCTCGGATCTCATCGACGGGATTTTCCGGCTCGCGATGAGCGATTTCCACGAGCCGGTGAACATCGGGAATCCGCGCGAGATGACGATCATGCAATTCGCGGAGGAGATCATCCGCATCACCGGCACGACCGCGCAGATCGAGCACAAGCCGCTACCGGTGGATGATCCGAAGGTGCGCCAGCCGGATATCACCCGCGCGAAAGCGGTGCTCGGCTGGGAGCCGCGGGTCGATTTCGAGGCAGGAATCACGCAGACGATCGAGTATTTCCGGGGCTGCCTGGAGCGCGGGCAGCTCGGCGAACGCATGAGCAAAATGACCTCCTGAGATTCCGGGCTGCCAGCCGCGCGGTGCCCAGCATTGTATGAGAAGCAGGCCGTTTCTGATCGTCCTCGCGACGCTCGCTGCTGGTGCTGCCGGCCTGTTCGCGCAAGCTCCGCGACAGGGCGCAGAGTTTCAGGTCACAAAGATCTCTCGGAGCCTGATCGCGACGCCGGAGTTCACCTACAACGGCGCGCAACAATACCGGGCAGAGTCACGCGACAGATGGCTGGAAGTAGAAGTCGATTTCGCCGCTGCGCCGGAGCACACCGACGAACTCACGTTCAAATACTTCATCCTCTTCAACGGCAAGCTCCTCACAGGCGAGGTGAGTCACGTCAATATCCCCGCCGGGCGCGAGAACCGCTCCGTGATGTACCTGCCGCCGCGGACGATCGCCCGGCTGCTCGGCAATAAACCGATGACCGCGAATGCGATTCAGAACATCGCGGTGCAGATCGTGCAGCAAGGCGCGGTGAAGCACGAGATGAGCCTCGAACGTGCGGCCGCTAACTGGTACGGTACGATGCCGCAGGTCGGCAGCCTGCTCCTGAACAAGAACGAGACGCCGTTCGCGCCGTTGTATTGGGATCGTTACGTGCAGATCAAAACTTCGGCGCGGTAGATCGCCCGCGATGGCCGCTGCGACGCGAATCGTCACTCTCAACCTCGGTTCGCAAACCGTGGGGTTGGCGGAGTTCCGCACTCAGCCCAACGGCGGCTTGGTGCTGGCCGGCTATCAGCTGCGCGAGATCCTCGGCGACGGCGGGAACGAAGCCGCGCGCAACGCCCAGATGAGTGCGGCGGCGGGTGAGATGCTCAGCGAGCTCGGGATCAAACGCAGCGCCGTCAACTACAGCGTTCCCGCGCAGTCGGTGTTCGCGCGCTTCGTGAAGCTGCCCGCGGTCGAAGAAGAGAAGATCGAGCGCATCATCACCTTCGAAGCGCAGCAGAACGTGCCGTTCCCGATCGAGGAAGTGGTTTGGGATTACCAGCTCGTCGGCAGCGGCTCGGACGAGCAAATCCAGGTGGTCCTGGTGGCGATCAAATCCAATCTGCTCGAAAGCATTAACGGCGCCGTCGAGGCCGCGGGGTTGCAGACCACCATCGTGAGCGTCGCATCGATGGAGCTCTACAATGCGTTTCGCTACAATTACAGCGAGCTAAGTGACTGCTCGATGCTCTTCGACATCGGCGCGCGCACCACGAACCTCCTCTTCATCGAACCCGGCAAAGTCTTTTCGCGCAGTGTGCCGATCGGTGGCGCCTACGTCACAGCGGCGCTCGCGAAGGAATTCAGTGAGTCGCTCGGCGCGGCGGAATTCCGGAAAAAACGCGACGCGTTCGTTAGTCTCGGTGGCGGCTATGCGGAGCCGGATGATCCCGATGTTGCGCGCGTGTCGAAGATCGTCCGCAGCACGATGACGCGTCTGCACGCGGAATTGATGCGTTCCATCAGTCACTATCGCGCGCAACAGCAGGGCAGCGCACCGGCCCGTGTCTTCCTCTGTGGCGGCAGCGCGAGCATGCCCTACATGCGGGAGTTCTTTCATGAGAAGCTTCAATTGCCGATCGAGTTCTTTAACCCGCTCGGCAATGTCGCGGTCGCAGAGACTGTGAACCCCGTGGAGGTCGCCCGCTCTGCTCATCTGCTCGGCGAGCTGGTGGGCCTGGCGCTGCGCAGTATCACCACTTGCCCGATGGAGTTGAACTTGCGGCCGGTGAGTGCCGTGCGGACGCACCAGCTCGCGAAGCGTCGGCCTTTCCTGGTGCTCGCTGCTGCGTGTTTGATCCTCGGGCTGCTCGGCTGGGGGTTCTATTACGCGCGCGCCGCAGCGGTGGAACGGCAGGCGGCGGAGCGACTCGCAGAGAAGGTGGACGGAATGCGACGCGTGGCAGCGCAGATGGACAACCTGCGCAAACAGACCGCCGCTCTCGACAGCATCGCTGTCCCGCTGACGGCCGCGGTGAATGACCGCAGTTTCTGGCCGGAAATCATCGAAGACCTGAATGCGCGCCTGCCAAGGGAACACATTTGGATTACGGAATTGGTCGCCACATCAGGAGGCAAGCCGGTGGGAGGAGGGGAGCTGCGCGCCGGACGCGCGGAAAGCACGCCGCCACCAACGCCCACACCGTCGCCCACGCGCGGACCTGGCAAGCCGGCCACGCTGGCCGAGCCGGCGATCGACGGGATCTTTGTGCGCGGCCTCTACCTATTCAACCCGAGGCAGCAGGAGGTGGTGGTCGATTATTTCCGCAATCTGGTGGCTTCGCCGTATTTCGCGATCGATCCGAACAACCAGGCGAAAGTGATCAGGCCGACGACGCCGAATAACACCGAGTGGGCGTTTCCGTATGAATTGCGCCTCGACCTGAAAAAGCCGGTGAAGCTTCCATGAACTGGTTCAGGCAAAATCGGTTCCTCGGCACTTTTCTGCTGGCGTTCGGGTTGGCCGCTCTGGGCTCGTCATACTTTCCCTGGAGCTCGAAAGGCGCGTTCGACGAAGCGAAGGCACGCTTTGACGAGAACGCCGCTGAGCTGAACCGGCTGCAGCGGCTCACCCCATTTCCGAGCGAAGTGAACCTCCGGAAGATGAAGACGCAGGCGGAGGATTACGCCACGGAGTTGAACAAGCTGAAGGAAGAGCTGAAAACCCGCGTGCTGCCGGTCACTCGGATGGCGCCTAACGAATTCCAGGCGCGGCTCCGACAGGCAATGACCGCGCTGGGCGACAAAGCGCGGGCGAGTCGTGTGAAGCTGCCGGACAACTTCTTCCTTGGCTTCGACGAGTTCGCGGCCGCGCTGCCGGACACAGCAGCTGCGCCAGTGCTTGGTCAGCAGCTGGCACAGGTGGAACTGCTGCTGAACATCTTGCTCGACGCGCGGGTGGAGTCGGTGACCGCGTTACGCCGAGTCGCGGCGACCGAACAGCGTAAGACCCCGGCCGCGGTGCCTTCACCAACCGGACCGCGCAAGCCGCCCGCGGTTGACGGGCCTCAGTTGATTGAGCGCACGGTTGTCGACGTGAGTTTCGTCTCAAATCCGGGAGCGGCGCGGCGGGTCTTGAATCGAATCGCCGCGGTGAATCAGCAGTTTTATATCGTGCGCACGCTCCACGTCTTGAACGAGAAGGACAAAGGTCCTGCGCGCGAGCCGGATGCAGCTGCGGCACCGATGGCTTCGACCACGGCGCAGCTGCCGGGAGCTCCTGGGCCGTCCGGCTTAACCTTCATCGTCGGCAACGAACGCGTGCAAACCTCCGCCCGTATCGAGATGCTTCGGTTCACGTTTTGAGTTGCGGCTCCACCACATGAATTGGTTTCGCGAAAACTATGAACGCGTCGCGCTCTCCGCCGCGGTGCTGTTTCTTCTCCTTTGCGCCTTCTTCATCTGGCGCAGCGCTGCGACCTTCGACGCCAACTTCGCGGCCTTGCAGGCTCCCGGCCCGGCGAAAGCTGCCGCGCCTCCAGCCAAAGCGCTCGAACTGGAAGCGGCCGCCACGAAACTGCGCCAGCCGCCGCAGTGGACCTTCAGCGGACGCTCCGGGCTTTTCGTGCCGGAAAAGCACTTCATCGGACCGGACGGGCTCCCAGCGACGCTGCAGACCACGGAAGTCCATCCGCCCGTGCCTAACGACTGGCTGGAGCAGTTCGCGCTCCCAATCGCGGACGCGAATGTCCTCTCGCAGGATCCCGACGAAGATGGCTTCCCGAATCTCGAGGAGTGGCAGGCGCGCACGACGCCCACTGATAAGAATTCGCACCCGCCATTCCTGGCGAAGCTCAAGATGAAGTCCTTTTCGCGAGAGCCGTTTCGGCTCGTGTTCGCTTCCTGGACGGGCGACGCGTTCGGCATCAACACCAGCGATCTGCGCGAGCCGACGCAGTTCCTCAAGGTCGGTGACGCGATCCGCGGGACGAAGTTCACGATCGTCGAGTTCGCTGAAAAATATGAGCCGAACCAATACGGCACCGATGTGGACGTCTCTGAGCTCACCCTCGAGAACCAGGAGACCCGCGAGCGGCTGAAGCTCGTGAAGGAGAAGATCATGATCTCCCCGGAATCTGTCGCGAATTTTGTCTACACCTGGCGCGAACGGCGTGAGTTTTCGGTGAAAAAAGACCAGGAATTTTCATTGCCGCCGGAACAGAGAATCAGATACAAGCTGATCGACGTTCAGCCGGACAAAGCGGTCATCGTCAACACGCAAAAACCGCAGGAGCGGATCGATATTCCGCTGCTCACATCGTAGCCGCTATTCCCCCTTCGCGATGACAAGAAGATCCCGATGGCTCTCGTTACTCGTTCCGGCCTTGGCTGGCTGGCATGCGCTCTCCCTTCCGGCGGCCTCTGCGCAGAACCCACAACGCGCGGCTGAGCGTGAGATCGCGCGACGCCAAGCAGCTCTTCCACAGGGCGGTGAGGCACTCGCGCGGGCGAAACTTGCGATGGAAGCGAACGATCACGTCCGCGCTTACCAAGAGTATCGTGTCGCGCTAACGTATCTGCCGGACGCCGTCGTCAGCGGCAGGTCGCGCGAAGAAGCGCTGGAAGGTTTTTGCGCCAGCGGAATAAAGGTCGCGGAGCGGCGGGTGCAGGAAGGCAAATACGCCGAGGCAGAAGCAATCTGTCGCGACATCTTAAGCGAGCGGTATGATCCAAACTGCCGGCCGGCGATGCTGTTGCTCGCACGGCTCCAGGAGCCCGGTCAAATGAACCGGACGATGGGTCCGAAGTTCATCGGAAAGGTCGAGGAGGTGCGCAAGCTCCTGACGGATGCAGACGGTTATTACAACAGCGGCCGTTACGATCTGGCCTTCAAGAAATACGAACAGATTCTAAACCTCGACCCGTACAACGTGGCGGCACGTCGCGGACAGGAGAAGATTAACCTCCAGAAGACCCGCTACGGCGAAGAGGCGTATAACGAGGCACGCTCGCGTTCGATGTGGCAGGTGCAGAAGGGATGGGAAAATCCGGTGCGGCAGTATGGTGGTGCCCCCGACGTCGTCACCGACGCCTTCGCGAAAGACGCGACGGGTACTGCGCGGATTTCTAACAAGCTCAACACCATCATCATTCCGCGGATCGAGTTCCGCGATGCGAGCATCCGCGAGGCGATGGACTTCCTACGCCAGCAAGCTGCCGCGAATGATCCCGCGACTGAAGGGCGCAAAGGCGTCGACATCGTGCTGCGGCTGACGACCAGCGGCAACAGCCGCGCGATCGAAGCACCCGCCGCGCCCATGTCGCTCGACACATCTGCGCCTCCCTTGCCCCGCGCGGACGACACCGCCCCGGTGCCGCTGAACCCTCCTCCGGGGTCGATGGCAGTAGCCGCTCCTCCGGCCGTCTCGCCGAGCGACGCGCGCATCACGATCACGCTCAACCAAATTCCGCTTGGCGAAGCCCTCCGCTATATCGCCAGCCAGGTGGGATTGAAAGTGAAGGTGGAGCCTTACGCGGTCTCGATCATCCCGGTCACCGAACTGAGCGCCGATTTGCTTACCAAGGAGTACCGCGTTCCACCCGGATTCATCAGCAGCACGCTCAATGCTGGCGGGTCCTCCTCGCTGAACGCGCCCGCGGCGACCGGCCCAACCGGAACTGCGAAAGACACGCAGGAATCGACGGGCGGACGCCAACTTGTAAATCGCGAGACGGCAAAGGAGTTCCTCGAGGCCCAGGGCGTTCCGTTCCCGCAGGGCGCGAGCGCGAATTTCCTGCCACAGAGCAGCCGACTTATTGTCCGCAACACGCAAGATAATCTTGAGCTCGTCGACGCCTTGGTTGAGCAGGCCAACGTTTCGGGTCCGCGTCAGGTGGAAATCGAGGCGAAGTTTGTCGAGATAACGCAGAATAATCTTAAGGAGCTCGGATTCGACTGGCTGCTCGGTCAGTTCAACGCGGGGAACGAGAGAGTGTTCGGCGCCGGCGGAACTCGGGGCACATCACCCCCAATCAATTCAGCCGACTTCCCATTCATCCAGCCTGGCGGCGCACCTGTCGGTCAGTTCCCCGTCACTGGCGGAAACCGCAGCGGCAATCTCGCGATCAACGCAAACGCGATCGATTCTCTTCTCTTTGGCGTTCCAGGTGCGAGTTCGCTTGCTCCCGGAATTTTTGGACTCAGCGGCGTTTTCACCGATCCCCAATTTCAGGTGGTAATCCGCGCCTTGAATCAGAAGAAGGGGGTCGACCTTCTCTCGGCGCCGCGCGTCACCACGAAGAGCGGCCAGCGTGCCGTGATTGAGATTGTCCGTGAATTCCGCTACCCGACACAGTTTGAACCACCGAAAATCCCAGATCGCTTTGGTAGCCTGGATTCGGGGGATGAAATCATCGGCGGCGTCTCGAATGCCCCGATTTTTCCTGTTACGCCTACCACGCCGACAGCCTTCGAGACCCGGAACACTGGGGTAACACTCGAAGTGGAGCCCGTTGTCGGGCCTGATGGCGTCACGATCGACCTCAATCTGGTGCCGCAGGTCGTCGAATTCGAAGGCTTCATCAACTACGGCAGCCCGATCAACACCTTCACGACCAGCATCCTCGGCACAACGAAGATTCCGATCACGGACAACATCATCAACCAGCCGATCTTCAGCGCACGCAAGGTTACCACGAGCGTCAGCGTCTGGGATGGACAAACCGTGGTGCTCGGCGGCCTGATGCGCGAGGACGTCCAGAAGGTGGAAGATCGTACGCCAATCATCGGCGATATCCCCATTGTGGGGCGTCTCTTCCGCACCACTGTCGATCAACACATCAAGCGCAACCTCGTCATCTTCGTCACCGCGCGGCTGGTGAACCCGGGTGGTCAGCTGGTGAATCAGACCGAAGAGGAAGAAGAGACCGAGGACTTCGTGCAGCCACCGGTGCTGCCCGAGGTGCCGATGTACAAGAAGTAGTGTCCGTCATCGGGATCACGGGTGGCATCGCCACCGGGAAAACCGCATTTAGTCAGCAGCTGCGCGAACTGCTGCCGGACGCAGCGTTCTTCGATGCCGACATCGCGGCGCGCGAGCTGACGCATCACGATGTTGAGGTGCGGGCGCTGATTGAACAGGAGTTCGGCGCAGCGATTTATTCGGAGGCGGGGCACTTGAACCGGCCGGAGCTCCGCGCCATAGTGTTCGCCGACCCGGGGAAGAAAGTCGCGCTCGAGCAGATTCTGCATCCGCGCATCCGGCGTCAGTGGGCGATCGAAGCCGAAAGCCGGCGAACCTCCCCGGGACCTTTTTTTGCAGACATTCCACTTCTATACGAAACCGGCGGGGAAACGCTGTGCCAGCGCGTCGTCGTGGTCGCCTGCTCCGCGCGCGTGCAGCTCGAACGCCTGATGACGCGTTCCTCTCTTGATCGATCCGCCGCTGAACAAATGATTGCCGCCCAAATGCCGCTGACAGAGAAAATCACCCGCGCCGACCACGTGGTCTGGAATAATGGAACGCGTGCCGCGCTCGCGCAGCAGGTGGAGACACTCGCAGCGCTCTGGAGGCACCGGGCTGTTCGAGAGTGATGACCGGCGAGGAGATTTCACCCGCGGATGTGACAACGGAGCCGCAGCCTGAGACTGTAGCCAAGCCGGCTGCCGCCGGCGTCGCGCGTCCCCATTCGCTGGACGTGGGCGAGCTGCAAAAACTTGCGCCGTCTGATCTCGATGCACGTTGTCACGGCTTTGACGTGCGCCTGCATCCGGGACGAACCCGTCACCATCAGATTGTCGATCTCATCCGCTCCGCGTTGCACCGGAACATTCCGGTGACAGCCGAGGGAATCTTCGATCAGGTCGCCGATTCGTTTGCGCTGCTGCGTTCGCCGGCGCTCAACTTTCTGCCGGTTCCGGAAGATGCCGGGGTGCCCCGCGCGATCGCGCAGCGCTTTGGGCTGCGGCCGGGAAATCTCGTCGCTGGCACACTCCGCCTCCCACGCGATCGCGAAAAGTCGATCATGCTCGATCAGGTGACCACGATTGAAGGCGTTCCCGCCGAGCAATGGCAGGAGCCGGTCGCGTTCGACAATCTGACGCCGCTGTTTCCGGAAGGGCGGATCATGCTCGAGAACGACAAGACGAAGTCGATCAGCGCCCGCGCAGTCGATCTGCTGACTCCGCTTGGGAAAGGCCAGCGTGGTCTGATTGTCGCCGCACCGCGCGTGGGTAAAACGATCCTTCTGAAGGAAATCGCCAAGGCGATACGCGTGAATCATCCCGAGATCGTCCTCATCATCCTGCTCGTCGATGAGCGGCCCGAGGAAGTCACGGATCTCCAGCGAGAGGTCGATTGTCACATCTACCACTCCACCTTCGATGAGAACTGCCAGCGCCATGTGCAGGTGGCGGAGCTGGTGCTCGAGCGCGCAAAACGGCTGGTCGAGCTGAAGAAGGACGTGGTGGTGCTGCTCGACAGCATGACGCGACTCGCGCGCGGTTACAATACCCTCCAGCCGGGGAAAGGTCGCACCATGTCCGGCGGCGTGGAAGCGAAGGCGCTGTTGAAGCCAAAGAAGTTTTTCGGCGCCGCGCGCAACGTGGAAGAAGGCGGCAGCCTCACCATTCTTGCGACCGCCCTCGTCGATACCGGCAGCAAAATGGACCAGGTGATTTTCGAGGAATTTAAAGGCACCGGAAACATGGAGCTGCATCTCGACCGCAGCCTGGTCGAGAAGCGGTTGTATCCGGCAATTCACGTGCTGCAGTCGGGCACCCGCCGCGAGGATCTGCTTTATCATCCCGAAGAATGGGAGCGGGTGAAGCTGCTGCGCAAAACGATGGCTGCGCTGCCGCCAATCGAAGCGATGGAGATGTTGATCGGCAATCTTCAGGCGACGAACACGAACGCCGAACTTTTATTAGCGGGGCTCAGGTGATCGCGACCGATTCACAACTGGCGGAGATGCTTTCGCACCTCGCTCCGATCGACCGCGTCGCCGTCGATACCGAGGCGGACAGCCTGCATTGTTACTTCGAGAAGCTCTGCCTCGTGCAGATGAGTTTCGGTGGGCGCGATTATCTGGTGGATCCACTGGCCGGAGTCGATCTGTCGCCGCTGGCGGCGGCACTCGCGGGCAAGGAAATCGTGCTGCAAGGCGCGGACTTCGATCTACGGCTTCTCCGCCGCGCGATGAACTTCACCGCTGATCGCGTCTTCGATACCGTGATTGCCGCGCGCCTGCTCGGGATCCGCGGCTTCAGCCTCGCGGCCCTCGTGGAACGTTATTTCGGAGTGGTGCTGACGAAGGGCTCGCAGAAGGCGAACTGGGCGCAACGTCCGCTGCCGTCGCATATGGCCGAATACGCGATCAACGATACTCGTTACCTGTTGCCGCTCGCCGATAAGCTCGAGGCTGAGCTGCGCGAGAAGGGGCGCTACGAATGGTTCCAGCAGTCATGCCAGCGTGGGCTCGCTCAGACGGCAGTGGAGCGCGTCCGCGATGAAGATGAAGCGTGGCGTATCAGCGGTGCCGGCACGCTGCCGCCGCGCACCGCGGCGGTCTTGCGGGCGCTATGGCATTGGCGCGATCACGAGGCGCAGGCCGCGGATCGTCCTTCGTTTCACATTCTCCAGAACCACCTCCTCATCGAGGCGGCGCAGAGCTTTGTGGAAGGCGGCGTGCCGGAGTTCCGCCATCTCACGGCGCGTCGGCGGCGCGGCTTCATGGAGGCGGCGGAATGCGCTTTACAGTTGCCCGAAGCGGAGTGGCCGAAGCGTCTCCGTAAGATCGGCACACGGCCTACGCAGGAAGCCGAGCGAATCGCCGAGGATCTCCGCCGCCGGCGTGATATCGCGGCCGAGGAGCTCGGGATCGAGCCTTCATTTATCGCGCCGCGGGCGGCGGTCGATTCAATCGCCGGAGACGAAAGCCGCAGCGCCACGTTGTTGGTACCGTGGCAGCGCGAATTGCTGAAGCTTTAGGCGCTCACCCGCCTGGGTGCGAACGCCGCGCCGCCGCGTCCGCGGGGTTACTGCTTGACGCCCGCGCTCGCACCTCTAACAATCGCCGGCTCGAATGTCGGCACGATCTCGGACCGCGTTTTCACGCTCGGGACGAATGCGGGCCGCCCTTCTGCTTCTCGCGGTCTTCGCTGCTGCTGCTGCAAGCGTGACCGATGCGCGCGCTCAAGCGGCGCAACCAGTTGACCGGGCGCGTCTCTTTCAGAATCAACCGACCTTCGGCCACGACCCTTACGCCGCTTCACCGTCTCGCTGGCGGCGCCGATCTTCTACACTTCAAACGTGGCGCTCATGCGAACCGGGGAGGAAAGCGATCTGCTCTTCGCGCCGTATGCCGGGATTGCCTATGCGCCGCGTCTGACGCGGACGCTCTACGCCACCTTCTCGCTCGAGCAGCAGCAGTTCTACTACGACCGCTTCGACGGCCTGGACTTCGGCAGCTTCAACGCGCGGGCAGGACTTACTTACCAGCTGCCGCAGCTGCGTGACCTGGTGCTGCGCGCGGAGTATTTTTACAACCGCCTGATGGCCTCCAACAGCTTCGATGAGTTCTTCTCGAACCATGTGCTGTTCCTGAGCGCGGAGCTGCCGTTCCGGATCGGACGTGCGCAGCAGGTGTCCGTGGGCACGAACGCGAATATCAGCTTCCACGCGGACCCGGAGCAGCCGGGCCGACAGGAATCTCACTGCGGTGGGTCGACTCGCGCTGCGTAAGTACACCGAGAGCGACCGCACTGACGCGAGTGAGATTCTCGCGCTCAACGCCACCTACCGTTTCACGAAGTGGCTCAGTGCATCGGCGAGCGCCACTTACGCGATGAACCAGTCGGACCAGAACGTCTTCGATTACGACGTGGCGAATCTCGGCGCCGCGGTGTCACTCAACTACAAATTCTAGCAACCATGAACGTACCTGCTGTAGATTCCGCACCGGCGGCTGGCTCGGCGTCCTGGTGGCCGGCCTCTCCTTTGCTTGCCACTTCCCGGCTGATGCGGCGCAACTGAAGCAGGCGCGGGTCACGCATGTGGTGAAAGACGTGAAGCTGTTGCCTGGCCAGGCGCGCCGCGGCCGGCCAGTCTGAATGACAAAATTCGCGAAGGGACAGCAGTTCGCACCGGCGTCGAATCGCGCACCGAGCTTACGTTTGCCGACCAGACGCTTGCCCGCCTCGGTGCAAACACCATTTTCAGTTTCGATGACGGCACCCGTAGTATGGACCTCGGCGGGGGCGCCATGTTGCTGCGCGTGCCGAAGGACGCGGGAGGCGCGAAGATCACGACCGCGGCGGTGACGGCGGCGATCACCGGCACGACGGTGTTGCTCGAGTACAACAAAACGCCTACGTGAAGTTCATCGTGCTGGAAGGAACAGCGCGGATTTACCTGAAGGGCGTGCTCGGCGCGTCGGTGCTCGTGAGCGCTGGGCAGATGCTGATGCTGCGCGTATCGCCGGCGCCGCGAGCGCTCCCGGATCCGGTCGATGTCGACTTGGAGAGGATCCTCGCGACCTCGCTCCTGATCCGAGGCTTTCCTCCTTTGGGCAGCGAAACCCTCATGGGCGAGCAACGTCCAGGACCAGCGGCTCAAAAAAGCCGACGGCACGTTGATCGACACGAACCTGGTGATCTTCGGGCGAGGAACGCTCGTGACGCTGGTTGATCCAACTTCGCTCGATGTGCAGGACCAGGCGAACGCCGGCTTTCCACACTCTTCGCCAACACCGACCGCGCGGCCCACAGCGACGCCCTCCGCAACTCCACAACCGACAGTCACCCCGACACCTCAGCCGACGGCCACACCGACGCCAACACCTCAGCCGACCGCCACTCCGACGCCAACGCCGGAACCTACCGTAACGCCGACGCCAACTCCCGAGCCGACCGCGACACCGACACCGACGCCCGAGCCGACGGCAACTCCAACGCCCACTCCGGAGCCGACTCCGGAGCCCACCGCGACGCCTACGCCGACTCCGCAGCCGACGGCTACCCCGACTCTTGCTCCGACGCCCTCGAAGTTCGGCACTCCGCCGGTCATCACCTCACAACAGCCATACGTCATCGATTCGAGCACGTTCATCAAAACCGATCCCGAGATCACGAAAAACTTACAGACTGACTACGGGAAGATCTACCGCGGACCGACCGACGACGGCGCCTTTTCCTCCTGGGCCTTCACTTTGACTTCGGTTTTCGACAGCACGAGCGGGATCGATCAACACTTTGGCGAAGCAAACAATTTGCCGATCGCCGCTTTCAAATTCCAAAGCCTGCAATTAGCTGGAAACCCGGGGATCTCCACGGCCGATGGTGGAACCACAAAGCTGGCGTTGATCGGAGTGGATGGCATCACGGCCATCCGCGGCGAGTGAACCGTTCACTTTCACCGGTTTGGACACCGTCCTTCTTGCGACGCAAGCGGGCTCGATCACTCTGACAGGCATCGCTTTTCAAGATTTCGAACAGCTTTACCTGTATGCGCGCGGGGCAAGTTCCGACGTCATTTTTGGCGCGTCGGTGTTCAGGATCGACGCTGCCATCTTGCAGGCAGAACACGACATCCAGGTCAATGGCCGGGTGGAGACAGGCTTCTTCGGCACCTTCAGCGGAAATGATTTCGTCGCCGGCTCCGGGACGACTACGGCCGGTCAATTAAACCTCCGAGCTGGCGACAATGTGAACTTCGCGCTTCGTCAGTTTCCCTACGGTGACACGACCGTTCTCGAGCGCGCCGGCTTCGTCAGCATCGAAGGGGACACCATCAACGTGCCAATCAATCCAGAGTTGGAATCCGAGCTCTTTTTTAGCCCGGAAGCCACCGTTCGGTTCAAGGCTCGCACGGGTAACTTCAATGCGCCCGATGTCGCTTTCTCGCATCGCGGCGGGTTGCTGGACATCGCAGCGGGTCAGAACATTTTCGTCGGTTCCGTCTTCGGCGGAAACGCGCTCAGCGCGGGTGCGACGTACCGCTCGCGTGGGAGCACTTCCACTCGATCTCTTCTCGCGGGCAGCATCGACGTAAGCGCCGATTTGTCTGCCACGGCGTTTGTGGAATCTGCCAGCACCATCGCCGTCGGCGGACAACTCTCCGCAGCGCAAGTCACTGCTCGCGGCAACGTCACCGCAAACCGAATCCGTGTGCGGAACCTCGATGCACTGACAGCAGCGGTCGCCGCAGGCACCGGCGGGATAACGCCGTTCCTCGGCGACCTGAATGGAGCTGCCACTGAGCATATCTTCAACGTGGGCAGCCTCAGCTCGGCTGGCGGTATCAACTTCAGTGGCGCCAGTTCCCGCAACCCGGTAGCCCGGGCGGCCGCCTCACGATCAATTCTGCCTCGGGGTTCTCCGGCGGGGACGGAACAGCTCTGATCAATTTCAACGGCAGCGATGCGTCTGCGTCCACGGCTGCTGCAAGCGGCGGCGTTTTCACGGTCAACGCTGTCGGTCCGATCAGCCTCAGCGCCAACGTCAACGCCACCACGGGACTTCAGGGTGGGTTCGCCGCGCCCAGCGGGACGGCGGGACCGTTACTTTCGCGTCGTCGCAAGGTACTGTCGGTGTGAGCTCGCGCATCCTCGTCTCGTCGACGGATGCAGCGCCCACGCAAACGCCGGCGCCACCGCGGCGGCGCAGCAATGCCGGCGGGAACATCAACTTGCGCGGCAGTGCTGCGGGCGCGGCGGGCGCGCCAGCCGTCGCGATCAACATCGCCAGCTCCGCACAATTGCTCTCGCTGCTCGACGGCGCAGCCACGGGACCTGGCGGCAAGACCACGATCCTCGCCACTGGCAGCAACAGCCGCATCAACATCTCAGGGAACGCAGGCAGTGCGGCGCCGATTGACACCATTCGGGCGGACCGCGGCGCAATCGACATCCGTCACACAGGCGACAATTCCAGTGTGAGTATCAGCAACGCCACCCTTCGGGCGGACACGGTCAAAGTCGCGACGCTCGGCGCGAACGGCGCGTTGAACATTGGCGGCGGCACGATCTCTGCCGACACGGCTCTGCGGCTTTACTCCGAGGGGAGTAACGGGACGATCAACTTTCTCGCGAACGTCACGTTGAACGGCCCGGACCCCATTCTCGCGGCGAATACGATTAACATTACTGACAACGTGGTCGTAACAATCACCGGAACTGGCGAACGCCCAGCCAGCGTCTACACGAACAATCCGAATTACTCCATTCGCGACGGCGGAAACAACCAGAATCAAAATGCCGGCCGCTTCGGTGGTGCGGGCGCGAATACGTTCCCCTTCGCGAACCGGCCGCCGCTCGACGGGGGGCCTTGATCTTCGGGCTGCGCTAACCAGCGCTACTTGCGGCGATCGAAGTAGCCGGCGCCGAGTGCGATTCCGCCGAGCACCAGCGACGCAGCCGTCGCAAAGGGCACCGGATCAAAGGGGGCCGGCGGCAGCGATGTCACTCCTTCGTGGTTTGTCTCCGCCGAGCGAGCAACATAGCGGCCGTGCCGCGGCGGCCGGAACCGCGCCGCAAACCGCGCGAGCCGCGCCGCGATCGGCCCGGAAGAAAACGGCGTCCCGTGGCCGCAGGCGACCACCTCCGGCTGCAACTCCGCCAGCTTCTGCACGGACGACTTTGTCGCCGCCCAATCGGAATTGAAGGGCGCGCCGGCGCGAGCCAGCGTCCGCTTTCCAGTCACGAGCCCAGTCCACGAATCCATATCCATGGAGGCAAAAGCATCGCCCGCCAGCAGCACGCGATCGGCGCTGCGAAACAACGAAATATGACCGGGTGAGTGGCCAGGAGTTGCCAGCCACTCCCAATCCGGGAGTCCCGGAACTGCTTTGCTCTCGAGCGGACGGACGCGAGCACCGAAGTTGTACGCACCAGACGGCATGAAGCGTGACAGGAATGCGATCGCGCCTCCGATCGTAGGGTCTGGCGGCGGATAAGCCGATCGACCAGTCAGGTAGGGGAGCTCCAGCGGGTGAGCGTAGATCGGCACATCCCACTTTTCCGCCAGCTGCAGCGCGGATCCCGCATGATCAAAGTGGCCGTGCGTCAGCACGATCGCCTCCGGGCGGTTTCCAGCGCCGAAGCAGGCTTTCGCAGCCGCCAGGATTTGCGCCGCGCGTCCCGGTAAACCAGCATCGATCAACACCCACGGCCCGCCAGCGTGGCCAATGAAGTAGACATTCACGAAGCTAACTGGCAGCCAGCTCACGTCCGGTGCGATACGGGTGACAGGTGTCATTGTTTTCCTCCGAGGCGAGTGTACGCGGTGCCGAGTAGGCCCGGGCAAACTATGGGATGGTGAGCGTCTGCCCGAGCTTCAGCTTACCGGGATCATCGATGCTTTTGCTGTTTGCGTCGAGGATGTCTTTCCAGCGGTCGGGCGAGTTGTAGTAGAGCCGCGAGAGCGAAAAAAGTGTGTCACCAGGCTGAACGACGTGTGAGCGCGGCGGCCCTTTCGTCGTCTTCGTCGGCGAAGCCCCCTTTTCAGGCCGGCCGCCTCGCGTGGTAATTTTCTCGTTGCCGACGGCGGCCGCGCGAGCCTGCGCGACCTTTTCGTCCATCTCTTTGCGCAAGGTGAGGTTTTCGTTTTTCAGCCGCACGGCTTCGGCGCGAGTGACAACTGCATCGCCCGAAAGGTTTGTCACGAGCGCGAGCTCGCCCCGCTTCATGTAGTTCTTCGCTTCGGTCGCGCGCGAACCGGAGGGCGCCAGC
Source organism: Chthoniobacterales bacterium (assembly GCA_013694595.1). Classification (GTDB taxonomy): domain Bacteria; phylum Verrucomicrobiota; class Verrucomicrobiia; order Chthoniobacterales; family UBA10450; genus JACCTI01. The sequence goes on along the minus strand of JACDCC010000225.1, from coordinate 31,826 downwards.
GTCAGGTAGCGTTTGAAATGATGCAGTGCGTTTAGCGGGTCCTTCATCTTGTCGTCGTAGAGAAGCGCGAGCTTGTAATGGATATCGGCCGACGCGCCGGTCCCATCGAGGGCGCTTTCATACAAGTTGATCGCGTGCAGGTAATCTCCGTCCGCGGCACGAATGTCAGCGTCTTTCACCAGCTGCGTCGAGCGCGGCATGACCATGCGATCGCAGGCCGGCGAGGCGATCGCCGCAATTGCGCACGCAGCCAGAACTGCCAGCCGCGGACCGCAGCTCATCCGTCGCCGCGTTCCCTCTGCGGTGGGCTTGTCACATCGAGTCATCGTTGCAACCGTCCCTTACACATGATGCCGCGCCTGCTTCAAATGTTTTCCGCCGCGCTTTTGTTTGCGACGCACTGCGCCGCCGAGGGCGCGGAGTTGCAGCGCGGCAGCCAATATCCGTTTACGCTGCGTGACGTCGATGGGAACAACCTCGCGACAGCGGATGGGCATGTCACAATCATCACGGTCGTGACACGCGAAAACGAGGAGCAGGCGCGTGCGATTGCGGCGGGCGTGCCGCGACGCGTCGTTGGCGATCCGAGGTATCGCTACATCACGGTAGTGAACTTCCAGCGGAGGCTGAGCCCGATCTTTCGCGGGATCACCAACGGGATCATCCGACGGCGGCTCGATGCGGAAGCGAAGGAACTCCAGTCGACGTACACGGCGAAGCAGCTGACGCGCGATCCGCGGCGGGACGTGTTTGTGGTGGCCGATTTCGACGGCTCGGCGATAACCCATTTAGGGCTCACGCCGGAGTCGAGTGAAGTCGCAGTATTCGTCTTCGATCGCGAAGGGAAGCTGATCGAACGATGGACGGGTGTGCCGCCTCCCGGAGCGCTCGCACGCGCCATCGCGGCGGCGGAGTAGCGCAGCAACCTCGCGTCAGTAGCGCGGGACGCTGGAATCAATCTCGCGCGACCAGGCGTCGATGCCGCCGGCGAGATTGTAAACATTCTCGAACCCCGCACGCTGCAGTAAGCCGACTGCAAAGGCGCTGCGGACTCCGGCATGGCAATAAACGACGAGCTCGCCCGTGCGTTCGATCTCGTCCAGCCGTGCCGAGACGTCGTTGAGCGGGATCAGTTTCGCTCCTTCGATCCGCGCGAGGTCATACTCGTGTGGCTCCCGGACGTCCAGCAGCGTGAACGCCGAGGCGGCGTCGCGCTTCTGTTTCAACTCCGCGACGGTAATCGAGCGGATCGGCGCCTCGCCGGTTTGCTCCTGCGCTGATGGTGCGCAGAACGTCTCGTAGTCCTGCAGCTCAGTGATGCTCGGCTGCTCGCCGCAAGCCGGGCATTCCGCATCGCGGCGCAGATTGAACTCGCGAAATTTCATCTTCAGCGCGTCGAAATGAAGGAGCCGCCCGATCAAGGAATCACCGATGCCAATGATGAGCTTGATCGCTTCCGTAGCCTGCATCATCCCGACTATACCCGGCAGGATTCCCAGGACGCCTGCTTCCGCGCAATTCGGCACGGTGCCCGCAGGTGGCGGCTGGGGGAAGAGGCAGCGATAACAGGGGCCGCCGAGATGCGGCCCGAAGACGCTCACTTGGCCGTCAAAGCGGAAAACCGAACCGTAGATGTTCGGCTTGCGTGTGAAGACACACACATCACTGGAGAGGTAGCGCGTCGGGAAATTATCCGAGCCGTCGATTACCAGATCGTAGCTCCGGACAATCTCCATCGCATTCGCAGCGGTGAAGCGCGTCTGATACAAGTGGACGTCGACGTGCGGATTCGCGTCCAGGATTCGATCACGCGCGGATTCGAGTTTTGGCCGTCCGACGTCAGCGGTCCCGTGCAGGATCTGACGCTGCAGATTCGAAAGATCGACCACATCGGCATCGACGAGGCCAAGCGTTCCCACGCCTGCTGCCGCGAGGTAAAGTGCCGCCGGCGACCCGAGCCCGCCCGCGCCGATGCAAAGCACCCGCGCAGCCTTTAACCGTTGCTGCCCAGCGAACGTCACCTCCGGCATGATGAGGTGCCGTGAATATCGTGCCCGCTCGTCGTCCCTAAACGCGCTCTCCAGCGCGCGCCGCTCATCGATGATGCTGCCGACGATCATGCTCACAGCATAACCGCGTCTGGCCGGTGGGGCGAGACTCCGTCGAGCCTGACTGATGACATCGCGACTCCCAGGCTCGACAGAGTCTCACCCTACCAATTTACATCGACGGTCGCTCAGCTCGTGACGAAGGTCCCACTTGATTCCGACGATCCGTCTATCTTCGAACTGTTTCAGCGACTTCGGAAACGCCAGAAAGCGTGCGCCTTTCCGCTCACAAAAATCAGCCACGCCGAATTCCGTGCCGCTGTCGTTCTGCTGGATCGTCATGACGCGGTGCTTTTTCAGGAGCGACTGGAATTGGCGATCCGCTGCCGGCTTCTGCCAGAGGGTGTAAACCTGCGGCGCGCCGCATTTTTCCACCACCGCGGCGAAACGCGCGGTTTTCACCTCCAGCATTTTCATCTCGCACGGCCGTGCCATCGCGATCGTCAGGCAAAAAAAAGTCCGCCAGAGAACTACGGCAAAGAGGATCAAACTACCGTTGCTGCATTCCTGCCCTGGCGGGATTCGTAAGTCCGCAGTCCATAGCCCCTGACGGAGTGCAAAGGTTCCCGAAACATCGCGGCGGCGCAATCAGCTTTTCGCGGCGCTTTAGTTCCTGCTGCGGTACGTGCGTTGACACTTCCCTGGGGTTTTGTTTGCATCGGCGCCTTGAAGCCGCTGCTGCTGTTCTCAGTCGTTGCCTTTGTATCCTGCACGACACTCGAGAACCGGCGCGACTTGTATCGTTCGCCGGCGGAAGGATACGAGCGCTGGCATCGACATCCGCCGCCAACACGGCAGCCAGCGGGACCGCCGACACCGGCAGCGCCGGTCGGCGCGACACAAAGTCACGGGGTGATCACCTTCCCGGAAGAGTCAGCTCTTCCAGAAGGCGAGTGAGTGAGAAATCGAACGGCTGCGGTCGCCTACGCGAACGGCATGTTCATCTTGATGCGCGCCACGTCGGTTTTGTCCACAACCATCGACTTCGCCATCTGCCGCTTACGCTTCGCGCTTTTGTTCGAGAGCAAGTGACGGCGCGAGGCCTGCGAACGCAAAACCTTGCCCGTGGCGGTGATCTTGAATCGCTTTGCGACGGCTTTCCGCGTCTTACTACGCGCAATTGGCTTCGGCATAAGGCGCGGAAGATAGGCGCACTTCGGAGCGGAGACAACTGCTTTTCACGCCCGCTAGCGGATCAATAAACCCCTCGCATGCGGCACTCGTAAACACCAAGTTCTGCCATGGCGAGCCCGGCGCGAAAACCTCACGTGGTAATCATCGGCGGCGGTTTCGGCGGACTCGAGGCCGCAAAGAAATTGGGTAACGAGCCGGTGCAGGTCACGTTGATCGACCGCACCAATTACCACCTCTTTCAGCCGCTCCTCTACGAGGTGGCGACGGCCGCTCTTTCGCCGGCGGACATCGCCGCCCCGATCCGCGGCGTGCTCACGAAGTATACGAACATGGAGGTCATGCTCGCGGAAGTGCAGGGGATCAACGTCGCGGCGAAGACGGTCTCCACCGGCGATCAGCAAATCGCGTACGATTACCTGATTGTTGCCACGGGTGCTCGCCATTCCTACTTCGGGAACGATCAATGGGAGACGCTCGCGCCTGGATTGAAGAGCCTCGAAGATGCGGTCGAGATTCGGCGCCGCCTTCTCCTCGCTTTCGAGTACGCGGAGCGGATCACGGACGAAGCGGCGCGAAATGCTGCCATGACGTTCGCCATCATCGGCGGCGGCCCGACGGGGGTCGAAATGGCGGGAGCGATCGCCGAGATCGCACGCTATACGCTGGCGAAGGATTTCCATCACATCGATCCGTCGCACGCGCGCGTCATTTTGATCGAGAGCAACGAACGCGTGCTCTCAGCGTTCCCGGAGAAGTTGTCAGCGAGCGCGAAGAAGCAGCTGGAAGATCTGGGCGTGGAAGTCCGCACCGGTGTGCGCGCGTCGAACCTCACCACCGAAGGGCTCGAGGTGAACGGCGAGTTCATTCCGTGTCGCGTGAAAATCTGGGCGGCCGGAAATGCAGCTTCGGGGTTAGGGAAAATGCTAGGCGCACCGGTTGATCGGGCGGGCCGAGTGATGGTGAATCCCGACCTCACTATTCCCGATTATCCCGAGGTGCAGGTCATTGGCGATCTCGCGCACTTCGCACACCAAAAAGGGGAGCCGTTGCCTGGTGTCTCGCCGGTGGCGATGCAGCAGGGGCGGCATGCGGCGCGGAATATCTTGTGGATGCTCGAAGGGCGAAAGCCGCAGCGCTTCTGGTACTGGGACAAGGGCAGCATGGCGACAATCGGTCGGAACAAAGCGGTCGCCGATCTCAACATCGTGCACTTCAGCGGACGGCTGGCGTGGCTGGCGTGGTTGTTCGTGCACATCATTTTCCTCGTCGGCTTCCGCAATCGCGTGGCCGTGCTGCTGCAGTGGGCCTGGGCGTATTTCACCTTCAATAAAGGCGCGCGGCTGATCACGCGGAACTTTCAGGCGGAAGCGCGGCCCGCCAGCTAGCTGCCGGGAACGAACCGAATCGCAGTGCATCAATGAGAGCGCGCTATGTCTTGCCGAATTTCCGTGTCGCGATCGTCGGTGCTGGTGCGATCGGCGGCTACTACGGCGCGAAACTGGCAAACGCCGGGCGGGACGTGCACTTTCTCATGCGCGGTGATCTGCGGGAGCGCCGCCGCGTTGGCTTGCGGATCCGCGGCAAATCCGAGGACATTCGGCTCGCGAAGCTGAACTGCTACAACACGACCGCCGCCATCGGCGCGTGTGACCTGGTGCTGATCGCGGTAAAGGCGACCGCGAACCATGATCTGCTGCACCTGATTCCACCGCTCCTGCACGAGCGCACAATGTTGCTCACGCTGCAAAATGGCCTCGGCAACGAAGAATTTTTAGCGGAGAACTTTGGCGCTGATCGTGTGCTCGGCGGTCTCTGCTTTGTCTGTCTCAATCGGGTCGCGCCAGGCGTGATCGAGCACTACGACGTTGGGCGCGTCATCCTCGGGGAGTTCGATAATTATCCGCTCCCGCGCACCCACGACGTCGCGTGGGAATTCAAGCGCAGCGGCGTCGTCTGCTCCGTTGCGGAAAATCTCGCGCTGGAACGCTGGAGAAAACTGGTCTGGAATATTCCTTTCAATGGCCTTTCCGTCACTGGCGGCGGTCTCGATACTGCGGCCATCCTCGGGGATGAAGCGCTTCGCGCCACCGCACTCGCATTAATGGACGAAGTGATCGCGGCGGCGAACGAGTGTGGTTATCCGCTGCCGACCGCCGTCGCCCTGGAACAGATGAAGCGGACCGAAAAGCTCGGCGGCTACAAACCATCGACGCTGATCGACTTCCAGGCGGATCGTCCGCTCGAGATCGAAGCGATCTGGGGAGAACCACTTCGCCGCGCCACCGCGGCTGGTGCGAAGATGCCGCAGTTGGACCGCCTGTACAATTCCCTCAGGCAGGTTGAAGCGGCCCGCGCAGATCAGGAGTCGACCAGCGCCACATCGAGCGCCGCGCGATGACGACCGCTCCTGTGCGTCCACGGATCATCGTGAGGAACTCGCAACGCAAGGTTCCGGTTGACGTGCGCGCTTTGCGGCGCTTTGCCGAACGAGCGTTGCAGCAAGCGATGAAACTGCCCCAGCGCTCCCGTAGCGCCTTTGCGGATCTTGCAGAGATCAGCGCGACGATCGTCTCCGACGCGCGCATGGCAGCGATCCATCAACGCTTTCTGAGCATCGCCGGCCCCACTGACGTTATCACCTTTCAGCATGGCGAGATCATCGTCAGCGCGGAAACGGCCCGGCGAAACGCAGGCGAATACCGGAGGTCGCCGGAGAACGAAATTCGGCTCTACATCATCCACGGCATTTTGCATTTGATGGGCTTCGATGACACGACACCGGCCGCCGCGCGCACGATGGCAAAGACACAACAGGCCATCCTTGCAGCGGCGACGGGCCCACAGTCGCCGGCGTGATTCAGGGGTGCTGTTTGAATCACAAGAACCGTATGATAGCGTGCGGCTTATGTGCTGCGCGCCGCGGGGCAGGGGAGAAGGAGGGGTCCGGGCGGTGATCCGCCACCCGCGCAGTGGCCGAGCGTCTCATGGCTTTACGTCCGCTGTTGAAAACCCAGCACTCGAGCAGGAAACCACAACCGACGAAGAACTGGATCTGCCCTGGCACGTAGTGGTGCACAATGATCCGATCAACCTGATGAGTTACGTGACAATGGTGTTCCAAAAGGTGCTCGGGTTCAGCCGGGACAAAGCCGAAAAGCACATGCTCGAAGTTCATCAGAAGGGTCGGTCGGTTGTTTGGAGCGGGGTGCGGGAGCGCGGAGAATTGTACGTCCAGCAGCTGCATGGCTATCTGCTGCTCGCAACGCTGGAGCGATCGCACTGATGGAGATTCGCCGGCAGGGTCAATCCCTCGTTATCTCAGAACTCGATCCGTTCCTGGCCGAGTTGCTCCGGCAGATCCCAGAGAGCACGCGCACTGACGGCATCGACGCCGCCGAGGCGCGTCTTTTCACTTTACCGGCGGACGCAAAAGAAACGGAGCTGTGCGCTGAGTGGAAACTATACGTCGAGCCGGAGCTGAGGCGAATCTTCGAGACCGCCACGGAAACTGTCACGGCGGACCTCACGCAACTGAACGGAAAAGCGAAGCCGTTCGCAAATTGCAGCCTGCGCATCCCGGTGGCTCACGCGGACGCATGGTTGAGCGCGCTCAACCAGGCGCGCCTCACGATCGCAGCGAAATATGGGTTCACCGACGGCGAGCTCTGCGATCACTACCGGTCACCGCTCGGGTCGCGACGTGACCTCGGATTGTTCCAGGTGAATTTCTACGGATTCCTGCAGGAATTCATCCTGCAGGAGACGCAAGGCACCTAGCCGCTTGTGCAGCGGACGACTACTTCTGCTGGCGGTCGCGCACCATCAACATCAGCCGTTGTTTGAGCACGTCTGACGTCTTTTCCGGGCGCAGGCTCAACGCAAACGCCTCATGCAGGTCGTAGCACTGCGAGATGAAAACTTCCGCTTGCTGCGCGTATTCTTTGCGCGCGATCTCGAACTCTTCGGTCTCTTCCGGTTCCAGCGCGCCGATCACGTAGAGTCGGGCTCGATTCTGGAATTCTTCAAAGCTCATCTTTCAGTTCCTTTAGGCCGTCGTAGATTTTCTTCAGGCCCAATTCGAGCCGAGTCTTGACGGTGCCTAACGGTGTATTCGTTTTTGCGGCGATTTCGCGCTGACTCATTCCACGAAAAAACGCGAGGTTGATGGCCTGCTGCTGCGCCGGCGGCAGCGTATTGATCACCCGGCGAACGAGGATGCGCGTGTCGCTGAACGTAATTTCCTCTTCGGTTGCGTTGTGCACCCAGGCGTCGGGCTGCTGTTCCGTCTCCGTCTGGAGGCGTTCTTCAGCGCGCGCATAAGCCTGTTTTTTCCGTAGGCCGTCGATGGCTCGGCGCCGCGCAAGCGTCACCATCCAGCCGAGCGGTTTGCCCTTTAGCGCGGAGAAATTTTTCGCCTGGTTCCAGATCTCCATGAAGATCTCCTGCAGCAAATCGTCGGCCTCCGCTTCGTTGTGGATGACGCGGAGGATCAACGCCTTGATGATGCCGTTGTAACGATCGTAGAGCTGTGACAGCGCCTCAGGATCTTCTGCCTGGATCGACTGCATCAGCTCGAGGTCGGTCGGTGCGCCGGGCTCCAGCTCCGGTGCTGCGGCGGGCATGCGCGGAGCTGACGGCGCCCCGTTTCTCTCGGGCGCCACGCCTTCTTTATCGGACGGTTCGATCGCCATATCTCTGTTGGCTAGGCGGCGTGCACGCCTGTTTGAACGAGCGCCGCAGAACCGCCTAACGAGACGAGAGTGCGCAACCAAATCGGACGTCGGACCATACGAAGTATGCTCTTGTAGTGTGCGCGACGCCGTTCGTCCAATGTGATTTGCACTGCCGGAACCGCGCCCCGCCCGTTCGCGGCTCAAACGCCGGCTGGCGCCGCTGAATCGTATTGACCCGGCAGTCTGTCGCACTACGATGCGGCGAAATGCGGTTTTTTACGCCATGACCGAAAGGAAACGCGTCGCCTCTCTCCTGCTCGCCGCGGTTTGCGGCGCCGGGCTGATGTCGCCTCTAAGTGCGCAGGATGCCGCGGCGCCGTTCCGTCGCAGCACACCTACGCCGGCGGAAGCTACGCCGACCCCCACTGCAACTCCCGAGGAGGAGGCACCCCGTCGGGCGGAGCCTGCCGCTACCACCAAGCCGGAGGAGCCGGCAAAAACGGCGCCTCCCGCTGCCGAGCGGCAGGAGAAAGCGGCTGCCACTGCGACGAGTACGCCCGCAGCTACTCCCGCGCGACGTGTGATCCAGGAGGCACCGGTGCGGGCAATCGAGCCGAGGTCGTCGTCATCGCGACGGACGGCGCCGCCGCGCCCACGTGACGAAAGCGATGACGAAGAGAGAATCAGCCCTCCGCCACCGCCGCGGTCGGCAGCTGCGCTCGATTATTGGGATGAGGATCCCGGCTCCGCTATCAAAGCGCTCGAGAAAAAGTGGCAAAAAGCGATCGTCGAGAAGGATCTGAAAACGATCGACGAATTACTGGCGCGCGATTTCGTCGCCACCTCCTCCACTGGCAAGGTCGGCTCGAAGTCGACGCTCCTGAACGTCATCCGACGGGACAAGAACGAGTATAAGTCCGCGGAGGCTCGGGGTATGTCGGTGAGAATGCTCGGGCCGCGCGTTGCCGTCGTGACCGGTGTCGCGACCGAACGCGGAACCACCGCCAGCGGGAGAAGCTTCAGCAACTCGCGCCGTTTCACCGACACCTGGATGCTGCGGAATGGGAAGTGGCAGTGCGTGGCCAGCCAGGCCACTGAGGTTCCAAGCTCGTAGCTTCAGGGCCAGCGCGTTCTTGCGGTCGCGCTTCGCGCGAGCTTTCGCACTGCACGCGCGATCTCGCACAACGTTCCCGTTTAAGTTCAGCGTGAACCGTCGTTTCTCGCGCAGCTGAAGCAGCGTCCCTGTGCGATTGCGCGCGCGCTGAATGTGCGCCAAGTGTTAGCCCATGTCCGCCGCTGCCAACGAAACGACGCCGGTCGACCCGCTCTGGTATAAAGATGCGGTCATTTACCAGCTGCACGTTAAAACTTTTCACGACAGCAATGGCGACGGCATCGGTGATTTCCGCGGCCTGATCGAGAAGCTCGATTACCTCCAGGAATTGGGCACGACCGCGATCTGGATCCTGCCGTTTTATCCTTCGCCGCTGAAGGACGATGGCTACGACATCGCCGATTACTACGACGTCAATCCGAACTACGGGACCCTCCAGGATTTCCAAGCGTTCCTCGCCGCGGCGCACGAGCGCGGTCTCAAGGTGATCACCGAATTGGTCATCAACCACTCGTCGGACCAAAATCCGTGGTTCCAGAAATCCCGCCGTGCCGCGCCCGGCTCGCCCGAGCGCGAGATGTACGTCTGGAGCGATACGCAGGAGAAGTACAACGCCACCCGCATCATCTTCAAGGACTTCGAGACGTCGAACTGGGCGTGGGATCCAGTGCCGAAGGCGTACTACTGGCACCGCTTTTATTCGCACCAGCCGGATCTGAATTTCGACAATCCGGCCGTGCACGATGCGGTGGAGAAAGTCTGTGATTTCTGGCTCGATATGGGGGTCGACGGCCTCCGCCTCGACGCGGTCCCGTATCTCTACGAGCGCGAAGGCACCAGCTGCGAAAACCTGCGCGAGACGCACGACTACCTGAAGACACTGCGCGCGCACGTCGACGGGAAGTACGAAGGCCGCATGCTTCTGGCGGAAGCAAACCAATGGCCTGAGGACGCGGTCGAGTATTTCGGAAGCGGCGACGAATCACACATGAACTTCCACTTCCCGCTCATGCCGCGGATGTTCATGTCGCTCCAGATGGAAGATCGATTTCCGATCATCGACATCATGGACCAGACGCCGGCGATTCCGGAGAATTGCCAGTGGGCGATGTTCCTGCGGAATCACGACGAGCTGACGCTCGAAATGGTGACCGACGAGGAGCGCGACTACATGTGGCGCGTCTACGCGAACGATCCGACGGCGCGCATCAATCTCGGCATCCGCCGCCGCCTCGCGCCGCTGATGGCGAACAGCCGCCGTAAAATCGAACTGCTCAACATCCTCCTTTTCTCGATGCCCGGAACCCCGGTCCTCTACTACGGCGACGAGATCGGCATGGGCGATAACGTTTACCTTGGCGACCGCAATGGCGTCCGCACGCCGATGCAATGGAGCGCCGATCGCAACGCCGGGTTCTCGCGCGCGAATCCGCAGCAGCTGCTGCTCCCGGTGATCATCGATCCCGAGTATAACTACGAAGCGATCAACGTCGAGAACCAGCAGAAGAACCTCTCCTCCCTGCTCTGGTGGACGCGGCGCGTCATCGCGATGCGCAAGAACTTCAAGGCGTTCTCGCGCGGCACGCTGGAGTTTCTCTACCCGGAGAACGCGAAGGTGCTCGCGTTTCTCCGCCGCTACGAAGACGAGACCGTGCTCGTGGTGGTGAACCTCTCGCGCTTCTCACAAGTTGCGGAGCTGGATCTCTCCCGCTTCTCCGGCTGCGCGTTGATGGAAGTGTTCGGACAAAATTACTTCCCCGCGATCAAGGATGCTCCCTATGTGCTGACGCTCGGGCCGCACTCTCACTTCTGGTTTGTGCTCGGCGCACAACCGGAATCTGCAACGCGTCCCGTGGAGCGTGATGTTCCAACAATCCGGATCCAACCCGATCTCGCGACGTTACTTGATGGTGATCAGCGCAAGATCATCGAGCGGGAAGTGCTGCCGGGCTATGTCCGCAACCGTCGCTGGTTCGGTTCGAAAGCGCGGAGCATCGCGGGGATGCGCGTCGCGGAGCAGGTGGCGGTGTCGAACGAGCCCGACGGCGCGCGGATCTGGTTCGTCGAGGTGACGTATCGCGATGGCGCGCCCGAGACCTACACGCTGCCGGTGCAGATCACGCGCGGGAACGCTGCGCGCGAGGTCGCGCAATCCGCACCGCACGCGATTATCGCGCGCTTTGAGGCGACGGAAGAGACGGTGCTGCAGGATGCAGTCTGGGATTCCGGTTTTCGCCAAGACCTTTTCCGCCTCATGGCAGGCCGGCAGCGGATTGGCGCCAAGAATGGCGAGGTTGTCGGCATCGGCGGGACAGCGCTCACAACTGACGGCGCGGTGTTGCTGTCTCACGTCCTGGGCGTCGAGCAGAGCAACTCGTCGATGGTGTTCGACAACAAGTACTTTCTGAAGCTCTACCGGAAGCTCGAGGACGGCGTAAATCCGGACGTGGAAGTCACGCGTTACCTGTCGGAGCGCACGGGCTTCGCGAACGTGCCAGCGTTCGCCGGCGCGATCGAGTATCGCCGCGCGAAGGCAGAACCAACGGTTGTCGGTGCGATGCAAAGCGCGATCACGAGCGAAGGGGACGCGTGGGCGATGACGCTCGATTCGGTGAGCCGCTTCTACGATCGCGTGCTCACCCGCAAAGTCGATCTCCAGAACGCGGTCGTGCCTGAAGGATCGGTCTTGAACGAGCTGATCGGCGGCGTCTATCCGGAGCGCGCGAAGCTGCTCGGGCAACGCTCCGCGGAGCTGCACCTCGCGCTGGCGTCGGAATCCGAGGACAAGCGGTTCGCGCCCGAGCCGTTCAACGCCATGGGGCAGCGATCCGTCTTCCAGAACATGCGCGCCATGCTGCGTCGCTCCTGGGAGTTGTTAGGCAAGAAACTACCGCACTTGCCGGCGAACGTGCGCGACGAAGCCACTGAAGTGTTTGAGGCGGAGAAGCGCATTCTCGCGCAGCAACAGCGAATCCTCGAGCGCATCTCCGGTGCGTCGAAAATCCGAATTCACGGCGATTATCATCTCGGGCAAGTGCTCTACACCGGGAAGGATTTCATCATCCTCGATTTCGAAGGGGAGCCCGCGCGCCCGCTGAGCGAACGCAAGCTGAAGCGCTCGGCGCTACGCGACGTCGCCGGCATGATGCGGTCCTATCAATACGCCGCCTACAGCGCGCTCTGGCAGCCATCCATGCGACCTGAGGACATTCCGTTTCTCGAGCGTTGGGCCGACATTTGGTATCGGCAGATGAGCGGCGTCTTCCTGCAGAGCTATCGCGCCACGAGCGCAGGGGCTGTTTTCGTCCCGAAGAATGAAGAAGATCTGCAAGTGCTGCTCGAGGCTTACCTGCTCGACAAAGCCGTCTACGAAGTCGGCTACGAGCTCAACAACCGACCCGAATGGGTGGTGATCCCGATCCGCGGTATCAAGCACATCCTGCATCGCAGCTGACGCCATTGCGTTGCGGGCGAGTTGTAGGGCGTCTCTGTCAGACGCCACCACATTTTGATGGGCGTTTCACAGAAACGCCCTACAATCTCGTCTATCTGCCATGAACACACACCTCGACGCCATCGATCAACAAGTCGCCGCCAAGCACCTTCTCACACATCCGTTCTATCTCGCGTGGACACGGGGTGAATTGAGCCGCGAAGCACTGACGGATTACGCACGGCAGTACTATCACCACGTCGCCGCGTTCCCGACGTATCTCTCGGCCGTGCACGCGCGTTGTGAAGACCAGCCGACGCGCAAACAGGTGCTCTCGAACCTGATCGACGAAGAAGGTGGCAACCCTAATCATCCGGAGCTTTGGCTTCAGTTCGCCGATCGCCTCGGCGCTACCGAGGTGCGCGCAACCGAGAAGCAGCCTGAAACTTCTGCGTTGATCGACACCTTCCGATCGGTCTGCAGCGACGGCGAGACCGCTGAAGGTCTCGCCGCGCTCTACGCCTACGAGAGCCAGATCCCTGCCGTTTCAGAGTCGAAAATCGGCGGCCTCAAGAAGCACTACGGATTCGAGAACCCGAAAGACTACGAATACTTCAGCGTGCATGTGGAAGCGGACCGTGAACACGCAGCCGCGGAACGCGCGATGCTCGAAGAGCATGTGAACGACGCCAACGCGCCTCGGGTGCAGGCATCCGTTGATCGCGTGCTGAACGCGCTGTGGGATTTGCTTTCCGGCGTCTGTCGCCGGCACGCGATCGCCTGCTAGGCGCCATGCTCGCGCTGGCGGGCAGTTCGGCGCTGGAACAGCCTGAAGTGCCGTCAGTCCGTGTGTCTCACTTCGGCATCATTCGCCTCTCGAACGTTCGTTGCTGACGAACTGCTCCAGCACGGTGATGTCGAGTGTAGCCGGATCTGCGACGCTGTCGCGATAGGCGGCGTCCATATCATCAGTCCAGTGGAACTGATGCCATTCTTTCGCGACATAGTCCTGGCTCAGCCAATCGGTCCAGCGACGGAGAAACTGCGCGACCAATTGTTGCGGCCGGACTCTGGTGAAGAAAATGAGCTTCGGCGGCGGCCCCTTTGGGCCGCTCTCGAAATCTCTGATAATTTCTAGCTCCGCCCATTCCGGCCGCTCCGGCACCGGTGCGATAGAGAAGCGCACGTGCTTGCCTTCCTCATCGATTTTTAGCTTCGCGGGAAACCGGCTCGCCGCGATGTCGTCCATCCAGCGGACAATTTCGGGGCACGGATCATATACTTCCGAGCAACTAACCTTGATGAGGCCACCTCTTGGATCGCCATGGATGATCCAATCGAACCAGCCGACGTGCGGGCGGCGCGAAGACCATAGTGACGGTGCTATCATGCAGGAAACTCCGCCACCCTTCCGAAGACCTGATTTTCTCCTGCTCCGTTGGTTCCGAATACGGCTTTGCCGGTGTGTAGGTGATCTTGATCTCATCCATGGTCGTGCCTTATCGCTTTTGCCGCTATAGAGCGCGGAGCCAATCGAGCATTGGCGGTCGGAGATTCTGCTCACTACTTTCGAATCAAGTTAGCTCCTTAATCGATGCGCCTTTCACCCGTTCGCCGTTCCGAGTTGATCAAGCGCTTGCGTTTGCTCGGATGGGAAGGGCCTTTCCAAGGCGGAAGCACCAGCATATGACGAAAGGCAGCATTCAGTTGACCATTCCAAATCCGCACGGCAGCGGTGAAATCGGCGTCAATCTGCTGAAAATAATCCTGAGCGAAGCAGGAATCTCCCGCGACGAATGGCTCAAGCTGGGGTGAGCGTGGAGAGGCGTTTTTCTCCGGGCGCCGGAAGACCAATGCCCCGCTTCAGGGCAAGATCGATCCAATCCGCGACCGCGTCCTCGAGTTCCGCGAGCGCCTGCTTTTTCGTCCGGCCAGTAGCCAGAAGGCCGGGAAATTTAGGGATGCGAGCCGCATAGCCTTCATCGCCGCCGAGTTCGGTGACCGCGGCGAGTTCGATCGCCTCTTTGCGGTAGCTCGTGAGCGTATCCACGACCGAAGTATCAGCAAGAACAGCACCGCCTTCAAGGACCTTTTCCTGCGGCGGAAGGCGCTCGGCCGCGAACTACTAACGATCACGTCACCGCCGCGTCGTCACCGGCTTGCGCGCGAGCGACCGCAACCCGAAAAATGTCGTGGAGCTGCTTCTGCTGCTCACGCACTGGGCGGACAGCGTTGAGTTTGCGCTCGATCGCCATACCAGATTTTGGATCGGTCAAACGAAGCAAACGCGTGCCATCGACCAGCTTGATCAAATCGATTTCGATTTTGCCGGTCTCGGCCATCCCTCATTGTTCACGGAAGCCGAATAGCTGGTCAAGCCTTGCACTTCACGTGATCGATGGCCGCGCGCCCAGATAGCAGACGCAATTTTTCGAATGAAACCCGCGTCCGCGTTGATGCCGCGATCTTGTCCTGCTATGCTCTGCGTGTGCCGACCGTCGTCAGCAAAACCAAGGTGAAAAAGACCGATGCCGTTATCGCCGACGCGACGGATCGACTGCTGCTTGCAACGAAGAAGAAGATGCTGCGCGAAAAAGGCTCCATCGATTACGAGAAGCTCGCGCGCGACGGCTTCAGTGCCGCCATGATCGAACGGCTGAAGGCGCTCTGAACCGCTCAGCGGTTGCGGCGCAATTCCATAAAGGCTCTGACCGCCAAGCCCAGCAGCGGGGCCGCTTTGCGTGCGATCTTGAGCGCTTCCGAATAAGGCACCGACCCGCTCAGCGCACGAACAATCTCGATCGTGCTCATGCCGTGCAAACGCGCCAGCCGGACAGCCTCTTCAATGTCGGTGTAGCGCAGCATTTTGTTGTCGAATTATTAAGTGTGTTGAGGCCTTGGCACTACTATCCACGCCACGACCCGACACGAATAGAGGGGGCCAAATGGCGGTTTATTTCCTGCCCCGGCTTAGTCCCATCTCAACTGCAACGTCGCCGGCGATCTTCAGGAGTGGCGGGAGCCAACGCCCATTTCGCTCTTCTGCCTGCGGGCGCTCGTCATCAGGAAGGAAAGGAAATAACCTGCGGAAGAACTTGGACGCCTCCCGGATCTCGCGCCGGAACTCTGTTTGCTTGCGCGCGATTTGCTTCCAAGCCTCAGGGAGTTCTGCGCGCAAATCCTTCGGACTGTGCCAATGCAACAGACGCATCAGGCCAAGGCGTTCCAGAGCAACGCGGTATTCGATGAGTTTGCGCCCTTTCTTTGGCGATCCAGGAAAGATTCGCCTCGGCCTGTTCCATTCCTCCGGCCGCTTCTCGGTGAGCCACGCACCAAAAGCTTCCAGTATCTCCCGATCGGTGAACCTTGAAAAATCCACGGTGCCGCGAGATAGCGTGATCCCAGATAGGGCGGGTTGCCGATGATGGCGTCGGCTTGCGGCCATTCGGTGAAGAGCGCGTCGGCACAGACGATGTTCTTCGAGGTTGTCGAGCGGGAGCGGCTTTTCTTCAATCAGGAGCTGGTCGGTCTCGGCCAGCTTTTGCGCTTCGATCAGCTTCAGCTCTTTCGCGAGCATGAGGGTGACTTTGGCCAGCTCGACGGCGAACGGGATGATGTCGATGCCGTAGAACTGGTGCAGCGAAATGGCGCTTTCGAGCGGTTCTTTGCGGCTGACTTCCCGCAGGCGCAGGAGGATGTCGCGTTCGAGGCGCTTCATCTCGCGGTAGGCGATGAAGAGAAAATTGCCGGAACCGCAGGCGGGATCGAGGACGCGGAACTTGCGCAGATCGGTGAGCGCCCGGCGCAGTTCGCCCACGTTTTTGCCGGCCGCATCGATGCGCTCGCGCCACGGGCGGACGATGGTGGGGCCGACCACTTTGCGGATGTCGAACTCGCTCGTGAAATGCGCGCCGAAGATTTCCGGGCGCACTTTGCTCCACTGGTTATTGCGCGCGGCTTCGTGCAGGCGATACGCCTCAGGACGTTTCAGCTCGATCGGATCGACCACGGCGAAGAGGCCGCCATTGAAGTAGCTGACGTTTTGAAACCGGCCGCCGCGCGCCGGCTCGGGCGATGCCATTTGTTTGAAAAGCCCGCCGATCAGATCGTAAGAGCTGGCGCCCTGCTCGGCGCATTCATGCAGCAATTCGGTCACGAATTCGCGCGGGAGCAGTCCGATGTCTTCGGCCACGACCGCGACGAGCAGTTGAACGATGAAACGCTGCGCCCGCGCGCGATCCTTTCCGCGTTCGATCAGCTCGCGAAAGATATGCGCCATCATATCGGCGGCTTTGCGCGTGACTTCGACGCGGTTGTTCTCGAAGACCGGCTTCTTCCAGACCGGCAGCAGGAAGTTGAACGCACTGATGCTGGCCGGGAGATCAGCCAGAGAGACGCGATCAACCGGATCGAAGAGTCGCGTGTTGAAATCGTAAATCCAGAACTCGTCGAAATTACAGAGGATCACATAAGGCGGCCGGTGTGGGACGATGTGGCTCCAGTAATCGAACGCCTGGTCGTAGTGCTTCTCCAGCTTCTCCCCGCGCGACTTCATCTCGATGAGCACGCGGCCCGGCCAGAGCAGGTCCGCGAACTTCTTGCCGCCTTTCGCTCTACGGTCGGGTTCGCCGCTTCCGGCGACAACGAGCTCGAGCTGCGCGGACCCGGGTTTTTTGGCGACGCGGAATTCGAAGGTCGCGCCGGCTTCGATGACTCCTTTGTGCCCGAGCGCGCGGAAGAAGTGATCGAGAAAAGTCTGAGCCTCGCTTTTCTCATCGCCTTTCAAAAAACCGGCGAAGGTGACGAAGGCGGCGATGCTTTGTTTCAGCTCGGGATGATCCCCACGGAAACTAGATTACCGACCGCGGCAGGAGCGCCAATGTCGCAGCGTTCCTTCCCGAGCGGAGACCGCGTCGCATATTGGCGGTGCTCAGAAGCTGCGTATCGTGACGCGTTATGGCGGACCAACCTCTGGCAGGCAAAGTGGGCGTCGTTTTCGGCGTCGCGAATAAGCGCAGCATCGCATGGGCGATCGCCAAAGCGTGGGCGGCAGCAGGCGCGAAGTTGTTCTTTAACTATCAGGGCGAACGGCTGAAGGAGAACGTGGAAGAACTCGTGGGTGAGTTCGGAGAGGGAACGCCGCTGTGGCCGTGCGATGTGTCGAAGGACGAAGATATCGCCGGCTTTTTCGAGAATGTCTGCGGTCAGACCGATCGGATCGATCTGATGCTGCACTCGGTAGCGTTCGCGCCGAAGGAGGCGCTCGAGGGAGACTTCGTCAGCACGACGCGGGAGGCGTTTCGCACGGCGCACGATATCAGCGCGTATTCGTTAGTCGCGCTCGCGCGTGAAGCCGCGCCGCTGATGACGAATGGCGGGAGCATCCTCGCGATGAGCTACTACGGCGCGGAGAAAGTCGTGCCGCACTACAATGTGATGGGCGTGGCGAAGGCGAGCCTTGAAGCTTCCACGCGCTATCTCGCGTATGACCTCGGCGCGAAGAAGATCCGCGTGAACTGCATCTCCGCCGGGCCGGTGAACACGCTCGCGGCGCGGGGCATCAGCGGCTTCGGCGCGATGTTGAAACACTATCAGGAGCGTGCGCCGTTGAAGCGCAGCTGCGATCCGGCGGAGCTCGGCGCGACTGGAGTGTTTCTCGCGAGCGACGGCGGCGCCGCGATCACTGGGCAGGTGATTACGTCGATGGCGGTTATCAGATCATGGGAATGTGAGCGTCGCAGGCGAACTGCGGCAGTTGCTCGGTGACGACATTGTTGCCGATGATCCAGAGACGCTAACTGCTCACGGCGGCGACAAGTGGTTCGCGAATCACTTGCCGGAAGTCGTCGTCTTTGCAGAAACGACAGAACACGTCAGCACGTTGCTGCGGTTTGCGTCGGAGAAGAAGATTCCGGTAACGGCGCGGGGTGCAGGCTACGGTTACGTGGGCGGCTGCGTGCCCGTGCGGGGCGGCATCGCTCTTTCCCTGGCGCGGATGAATCGCATCAAGGAAATCAGCTTCGCGGATGCGATTGCGGTCGTGGAGCCTGGCGTCATCACGGGTGATCTGCAGGCGAAGGCGAAAGAGCAGAAGCTCTTCTATCCGCCTGACCCGGCGAGCCTGAAGGATTGCAGCATAGGAGGCAACGTGGCGACGAATGCGGGCGGGCCGCGCTGCTTGAAATATGGCGTGACGCGCAACTACATCGCCGGGCTGGAAGTGGTGCTCGCGAATGGCGAGGTGCTCCGCAGCGGCGCGCGCGTGCACAAGAACAAGACCGGGTTCGATTTGATTGGGCTGTTTGTCGGCTCGGAAGGGATGCTCGGAGTCGTGACGGAGATTACAGTGAAGCTGCTGCCGCTGCCGCCTGCCCGGGCGACGCTGGCGGCTGCGTTCGACAAGATGTCGACCGCGGCGGCGGCGGTGCAGCAGATTTTCGCCGAAGGTTTTCTACCTTCGTCACTGGAGATCGCGGATCACTTCACGTTGGAAGCGGCGCGGCGCGATCTCGGATCGGAGCGGGTGGCGCCCGGGAATGCGCACTTACTGGTGGATGTGGATGGTCAGCCAGAGACGGTGCGTGTGGAGATGGAGAAGCTGCAGGAGCTGGTCATCGCAATGAAGCCGAACCGCGTGGAGGTCGCGACGGTGGAAGCGGAGAGCGAGCGGCTTTGGTCGCTGCGGCGCGAGTTCAGCAACTCCCTGCGCGCCACCGGCCTAACGAAACTGAACCAGGATATCGTAGTGCCGCGCAGCCGGCTGGTCGATCTCGTGGAATTCGCGGAATCGCTGCAGAGGAAACATGGCTTTCCGGTGGCGGCATTTGGACATGCGGGTGATGGCAATATTCACGTCAACATCATGGCCGATCGCTACAACCGTGACGCCGCGGTTCGCGCGAAGGTCGAAGAGGCGCTGGACGAGCTGTTCCAACAGGTGCTCGCCTGGGGCGGAGTGATCACCGGTGAGCACGGGATCGGTCTGGCGAAGAAGCGGTGGTGGCCGAGTGCCACGAGTGATGTGGCGCGCGATCTACATCAACGTTTGAAGCAGGCGCTGGATCCTGCGGGGATCTTGAATCCGGGGAAGTTTCTCGACTGAATTCAGCTGCAGGCGTGGTGGCGGGGTCACAGATCGAACACGGCGCGGATCGCCGAATGATCGCTGGAGTCGTCCGAGGTGGCGACGACCGCGGCCTTTTGCAGTCTCGCGCCTTTGTAGAAGATGTGGTCGAAGCACGCGGCGGGGAAACGGGCATCGGGTGGCAGCGTGACGCGTTGCTCTAGAGGCATCCCTTGCCAGGACCATTGAAAACCATTCGCGCGCAAATCCGCGGTGGTCCTTTCATTTTTGAACCGCGGATCGTCCGGCGCGGTATTCAAGTCGCCGCCCACAAGCCATGTGATTGCGCCGTGCTTACGGTAAGCCGCTTCCATGTGTTTCATGTGCAGCAGCAGCTGGCGCATCGATTCCTCGCGGATCGCGATGTTCTCGACGAGCTCACCGCGGTTGCTCTTTAGATGGAGGGCGTAGACGAGCAACATCTGTTGTGGGTGAAGCTGGTAAGCGGCGAAGGCGAAACCGCGCGGTGGAGTGATGACGCCTCCGGCCGTCCATTCCTCCGCCCAGGCACTCATCGGCTGGAGACGACTGGCGATCGCCACCTGTTGCGCCTCATTTTGTCCCTCGCGCGGAGGGAAGTTCGAGCAGACGTCCACCTTGAAGCCCGCGAGCGGTTGCACCGCCAGAGCAGCGCCTTCGAAGTCCCGCACTTCTTCCAGACCAATGACATCCGCGTCGAGCTCCTTTATGTCGCGATGCACGGAGCGGATCTGCCGGACCTGCTCGCCTTTGTAGGCGTTCGGGCGGCCGCCGGGGAACCACTTGATGTTCCAAAAGGCCGCGCGCAGCGAGCGTTCGCCGGTGGCCGCAGTGGGGTTCTGCGCCAGGAGGTTGCCGCAGGGCAAGAGCGCTGCGCCCAGGCACGCCGCAAACAACAGCCGGAACAAATGCATCCCCAACCGTAGACCCGACGACGGACGTGTGCGAGCCGCTTGCGCGGCTACGGCCCGTCAGCCTCGACGGACGATGTGGCTGAGTTGCTCGTGGACGGCTTTCTCGGCTTCCTCTTCGGTCTCATAGCCGGCGGCAACGAGCTCGAGCATCTGCGTGCCGATGTCGCGCTTGCCGCGCCGAACCGCTTCCAGACGGCCTGCCGCGGTCCAGTTTTCCTGGTCCTGAGTGTCGGTGTCTGCGGTGCTGCCGTCCCAGTAGCAGTAATAGACGTGGAGGACGGTGGCGCCGGATGTGAAGACATACGAGCGGATCGGGAGGGAAACGCCGTTGACGTTCATGCGTTTGTAGTTCACGCCACCGCGGAGCTGCATACCGCTGGCGGGGAGACAAACGTCCGGGCGGTGATTTTTGATGAAGAGACCCGCGGTGCGACCGGGATACCACTTGAAGAAATACATCGTCCAGTCGCTACCATCTCCAGCGGTCCAGGATCCACCGCCGCCTTCGTTGTAGCGGAGAAGATCCTGCGCCTCATCCGCGATCGGAACAGTCTTCCAATTCCGCGCCTGTTCCGGCCATGCGACGGACCATGGCTCGACTTGCGCGGCGCGCGCTTCGTGCACGCCGTACCACGCGTGCGTGCCAGCTTCTGCGACAACCGTGAGGCCGAGAACGCAAAACAGAAGAGTCCGCGGCAGCCGGAACCCGCGGCGCTGCTCGAGCGGCGTGGGAGCGGGCGTCACTTTGCTGGCGCCGCCCATCAACATGCTGATGCCCCAGAGACCGAAAAGGCACGCCATCAGAATTGTGAGGCCGGCGGGATCATGCCAGCTCTTGATCGCCTCCGATCCCTGCTCGGCGCCGACGTAAACGAGCAGAAAAGTGCGGATGAGATTGCAGACGAAGGCGAGAAGCGCGCCGCTCACCACGAGCACGAGACGGCGCAGGAGCGAGAAGCTGTAGAATTCGCCCAGAAAAAGCGAGACCATGAACGTGGCCTGGAGCGAGCGCACGCCAGTGCACGCTTCATCAATCCCGACGAACCCGGAGCCGACTTCGATCACGTTGCCCATTTGCACGGCGGAGATGCCGATCGCATTCAAGACTTCGACGTTGATCGAGGCCACCGCCCGCATGAGCCCCTGGATCACAAGTTGTTCGAACTGCGTCGCCCAGGGCACCGAGACGAGGATGAACAGAACCGGGAAGGCGAAGTGCCGCAGCCAGCGCAGGCCGCCGGCGAGGTAAAATCCGCCGAAGGAGATCGCGATCGCGGCAAACGCCATCGCCCAGCTGAGGATGCGCCAGTCGGGGTTCGCCTCTTGAATAAGGCGGACCGGAACGAGCAGCGCGACACCTGCAAGCATCGCGATCGCCGGCAGCAGAGTCGTCTTCGGTTTCGCAGGCACAGGAGTGTGCTGCCAGCGGCGCCAGAAGATGTAGGCCGCCAGGAACGGGACGGTCCAGCCGTAGCCGTATTGGGGATTGGCCGACCACTCGAACCGCAGACGTGAGACAATCTCGAGCCAGAGCAGCGCGAAAGCGGCGACGGCGAGCCAATCAACGCGGATGCGGCTGGCGGAAGTGACGGGGATGGCGGCTGAGACGGTAGCGTTCATGCAGGATCGAAAAGACTCACGATGAGCAAATTGCGAGCCTCACAGGCGCGTTAAATACTCTGCTGGCGCGCCGACTGCTGTCTTGGATGTTAATATTCTCCCGCCTCGCATGATATCGCGGGCCGTTGACTTTAAACCTCACCACAGAACCTTTCCGCACCTTGGATCATCCGAACAACAAAATCGAGCGGTCCGTGATGAAGATCATCGCGTGGACCGTCGGCATCATCGTTTTCCTCATTGTGAGCGGCGTTCTTGGCCACCGCTCATTTCGCGCGTGGCAGGAGCGGCGGCTGGTGGCGCAGGCAAATGCGCTCGTGACGGAGGGAAATCTGAAGCGGGCCAGCCTCGACGCGCGTCGGATTCTGCAGATCAACCCGGACAGCGCGGCTGGTTGCCGAGTCATGGCGCGAATCGCGGAAAAGGGAAATTCTCGGACGGCGATCGAGTGGTGGCGAAGGGCGGTGGAACTCGGGGGTGCAAAGCCGGAAGACGCGCTCGCGCTGGCGAAGGCGGCAGTGCAGTTCGACGATAAGGCGCATCTCGACTTTGCGTTGAGCAAGCTGCCGGAGGAAACGAAAGCGACGGCGGATTATCACATGCTGCAGGGCGACCTCGCGCTGAAAAATCGCGACGCTGCCGGTGTCGAGAAACACCTGCGTGAAGCCGCCCGGCTCGACCCGTCGAACAAAGAAACGCTGATCCGCCTCGGCACGCTGCAACTCGGTTCGCGGGACCCGGCGGTCCGCGAAGAGGGCAAACGCACTTTGGCGGCGATGCAGGACGATCCCGCGACGCAGCGCGACGCCACGCGACGTTTGGCGGAAGATGCCGCGCGACACCGTGATTTTTCCGAAATGACGCGGCTCGGGCAGCAGCTCGACGGTTTCCCGGAGAAGACATTTGAAGATCGCCTGCTGCTGCTGACCGCTCTGCACGGCTCGGTTGATCCGGGTTTCACGCCGTTTCTGCGGGAGCTTCAGGCGCAATCAGCCGAGGACCCGGAGCGCGTGGCAGCGTTGCTCGCATGGCTCAACGCGCGGCAGATGCCAGCGGCGGCAATCGCCTGGGCCGGCACGCTCTCGCCCGAACTCCTGGGCCAGAAGGCGGTCCCGATCGCGCTCTCCGATTCCTATATCGCCGCGGGCGACTGGACCGGGATGCTGCGGACGGTGAAGACCGGCAGCTGGGGCAGCCTGGATTTCCTCCGGACGGCCCTGGCCGCACGTGCTTCCCGCGAGCTGGGGAACGAATCGGAGTCGGCCGCGCAATGGAACGAAGCGCTCAAGAAGGTGGGCGTGATGCCGCGACAGGCGCTGACGCTCGCAGAGATCGTGCAGAAGTGGGGCTGGAGCAAAGAGACCATCGATCTGCTCTGGGTGGCAGCGAAAGATCCGGCGATTGGCGACGAAGCACTGCAGGCGCTCTACACGCACTTCGCTACGAAGGGGGCGACGCAGGATCTGTATCGCGTGTTGCTGCGGCGGCATGAGACCCGACCAAACGATCTCGACGTCCAAAACAACTTCGCGCAGGTGTCGTTCGTGCTGAATATGAACATCGAGCGAGCTCAGAAGCTGGCGCGTGATCTCTACGAAAAGGAACCGAATAATGCCGCCTACGCTTCGACCTACGCGTTCGCACTCCATAGCCACGGTGACACGAAGAAAGCACTGAAGATTTTTATCGAAATGCCGCCCGAACAGCTGCGTCAGCCGGAGATTGCGGCCTACTACGGAATTATCCTGGCGGCATCGGGCGATCACGCGCGGGCGGCGGAATACCTTGACCTCGGCGAAAAAGCAGGCCTGTTGCCTGAAGAAAAAGCGCTGGTCGCGAGGGCGCGCCGCACGCTGGCTCAGAGGTAAAACCACGCTCAGCCGACACGCGAGGCGGCGCCGAAACTCGAATCAGAACTGAAGCACATTCGCGCCGCCAGGGAGAGCGGCAGCGCTTTCTTACCTGATGAAAACCGGAACCATCACTAACACCGTCGCAGCGATGCTGACGCTGTTATCGCTGCTGTTATTGCCAGCCGCCGCCCAACATCCGGTGCTCACGAAAGTCGCCGCCAGCGGAACAGCGCAGACCGGTTTCGATAGCGCCGCGATGGTGTATGCGCCGACGGCGCGCAGCTATCAGCAAGTCTCCTCCGCGAAGCGTCAGTTTCCGTGGAAGAAGGATATCGTAACCACGATTTTTTGGGTCGGTGAATTGCCGACCGCTAATAATCCGGTGCCGAATAGGGCCAGTTCGTGGGACGCAAATTGGACACAGAACTTCGGCGGGTACGACGATCCGAATCCCGCGACCCGACGCGACATGATTCCGATCAAGTTCACGCCGCGCCAGAATCCGTTTTACGTCGCGCTGCCGTACAACGATAAGGCCCGCACTGGCCACCGGCCGGAAGCGCCGCAGGTGGTGCCCTGGTTCAAGGAAGCTTATCAGGGGCCTGCGGTTTCAACGTGCAAAGGTCGTTGGGTCGCGATTCGGAAAGGGAACAAAACGGCCTACGCCCAGTGGGAAGACGCGGGCCCATTCCGCACCGATCACTGGCAGTATGTCTTCGGCAACGAGCGTCCGAAACCGAACCTCAACAAAGGTGCCGGGCTGGACGTTTCTCCTGCGGTGCGTGATTTCCTCGGAATGCAGGATACCGACGTGACCGACTGGAAGTTCGTCCAGTTCGAGGAGGTTCCGGTGGGCCCCTGGGCGAGACACGGCGACAACAACACGTTCGTCATCAACCGCCGCGGCGGCGGAACTGTTGTTCAGCGCCAGCGGTAGACGGTCCGCTGCTCGAGCTTGCTGCTCGCGCTGCTAGAAGAGCTGCGGGTGATCGTCTTCGGTTTTCGCCTCGCCGATGATCGCGCGGATCTTCTCCACCAGGTCGCGGAAATCGTAAGGCTTCTGGATCGTGTCGATCACACCTTCCTTCAAAATCTCAGACCGCATCGCCGGCTCCAGGTACCCGCTCGCGACGATTGCGCGGACGTCCGGCTTGCATTCTTTCATCTTCAAGAAAACGTCACGGCCGCCGAGCCGGGGCAGGCCCAGATCACAGACGACCATGCCAATCTCGTCGTGGCGGGCGGCAAAAATGTCGACCGCTTCCATCCCATCTTTTGCGGTGATGACGCGGTAACCCTCAGCTCCCAGGATCTGGACGGCGAGGTCCCGCAGCATCTCTTCATCTTCAACGACCAGGATCGTCTGGGGCTGACGAGCTCTTCCCGCATCCCCTTTGCCGTGAGCGAGGGCGGCTTCCACACCCGCGTGTGCCAGCGGCAGGTAAACGCTGAAGACGGTGCCGACATCCGGCTCGCTCTCTACCTCGATGAAGCCGCGATGGCTGTTCACGACGCCATAGACAACCGATAGCCCAAGGCCAGTGCCTTTCGCGCGCTCCTTGGTCGTGTAGAACGGCTCAAAGATGTGTGCTTTGACTTCCGGCGTCATCCCGGAGCCGGTGTCGCGCACGCGAATGCAGGCGTAATGCTCCGCGCTGGCGTCGCTAAACTCTTCTGCGATCAGGGCACCACGAACCAACTTCGTTTCGAGCGTGATCATGCCGCCGGTCGGCATGGCATCCCGCGCATTGACGCACAGGTTCAGCAGCACCTGATGAATCTGTCCGCCATCGGCAGTGACGAGCGGGAGATCGTTCTGCAGGTGCAGCTCGAACGTGATCATCTTAGGGAAGGTCGCCTGCAGCATTTTCTCGATCTCGCGCAGCAGCTCGTTAAGATCGAGTGAAGCCATCCGCGCTTCCGCCTGACGCGCAGAGGTGAGCAGTTGCTGCACGAGAGCGGCGCCGCGTTCGACGGCGTCCTTGATTACTTTCAGCGCGACGGAGATCTGCTCCGGCCGGGCGTTCGCCGTCTCGAGCTGTGACGCGTAGCCCAGGATGATGGCGAGAATGTTGTTAAAATCGTGCGCGATTCCTCCGGCCAGGGTGCCCAGCCCTTCCATTTTCTGCGCCTGAATCAGCTGCTGTTCCAGGCGTTTGCGCTTGGTGTCGTTGTAGAGGTACGCCTGGATCTCAGTCAGCTCACCGTGTTCGTTCTGGTTGCCGACGAAGCGCGCCGCCACATAGACGGCTTCTCCGTTCGGCTGCCGCATCTCGAGGTCATGCCGCTCAGCGCTTCCTTCCTGGCGGACAGCAGCGAAGAGCTCTGCACCGTCCTTCCGGTTCCGGAGGAGGGTCATGAAATTTTCCGCGGCTGCCGCTTCGACGGAGCTGAATCCGAAGCTCCGGAGGAAAGCGGGATTGCACGTGATGATCGTCCCGTCGAACCGGATGACCGCGGTCCCGGTGGGATCCTCATCAACGAAGCGGAGGTATCGCTCCTCACTTCGGCGCAGCAACTCCCGATCGGAGAGAACTTTTCTTTCTGTCGTGCTCATTTGCGCAGGCGTCCTTCCAGATGTGGAATGCTGCCAGTGCGGCGGATCGGCGATGCAATTCTCATCCCGCTAGAAATCGGGCGCGGCTATTCATTCGCGCTCGTGCTGTCCCGCGGCGGCTCGGGTTCTCAAGCCACGGCCATCTACTCTGGCGAGGCCGTCGGAGTCGGTGAGCCATCGCTTCGGCCCGGCCGAAGCTCGCTCAATGTCCCGGAAGAGAAGACAAAGAAAAACGCGAGCAGCGCGCCGATGATCACGAGGAAAAGAAACATGAAGCTCAACGCGCGTAGGTTGCCGCGTTTCGCCTTTGCCTGTCGCCAGGCCGCTCGTTTCTGCATGAGCTCGATCTCCAGCAATTGCTCAAGCTTTGCCGGATCGATTTGTGGAGGTTCGGGCTTGCCGTCGCCGTCGGGCATCAGCAAAAGGATAGCGAACCCTCCGTAAGACCACAATGGATTCTGCACTCGCTGCCGCCGTCGACCGTCGCAAGCTCCTCGCCTACACGGTGCCGCTGGCGGTATTTCTCGGCTTCCTCGCCCTCCGCGCGGGCTTGAAGAAGATAGGTGGCAGCTTCTGGCTGGAGGCGCCGGAATATTGGGTCTACCCGCTCCAGACCTTTGTCTGTGGCGCGCTGCTGTTCTGGTATCGGCGCGAGTATGAGTTCCGCGGTATTGCGCGCCTGCTCTTCACCCTCGCAGTTGGAATAACAGTCTTCGCGCTCTGGGTTTCGCCCCAAGCGTTTTTCGGCTTCGCAGCGCGGACCGATGGGTTCAATCCGGACACCTTCGCCGGTCAACCCGCGGCATATTGGCTGACGGTGCTGCTGCGGTTCTTGCGGCTCGTGATCGTCGTCCCTCTGGTGGAGGAAATCTTTTGGCGCGGATTTTTGCTCCGTTATTTCATCAACGAGAAGTTCACAGCCGTGCCGTTCGGCAGCTTCTCGTGGCTCTCATTCGGCGCGGTGACGATCGGGTTCACTTTGATGCATTCGTCCGCCGATTGGCCTGCGGCAGCTGTGACTGGAATGCTCTACAACGTCGTCGCCTATCAGACGAAAAGTCTCGGCTCGTGCGTCCTCGCGCACGCGGTCACCAATTTGCTGCTCGGAATCTGGATCATGCAGACCGGCCAGTGGGGATTCTGGTAGGCGCATTGATGCGTGGGGCGGCTATCCGAGTCGCGCTTGCTCGACCGTGCTCTGGCACTCGACGTGCTTATGAATACGCGACATGCACGCAACGTTTCTCCAGAAAGTCATCATCTGCATGGTGATGGCCTTCCTCGCCGCGTCACTCGTGCAGTGGGGCAAGGTGTTTGTGACGGGTGCTGATGATGCCCTGAACGCCGGCTACAACAACCGGACCGAGGGCAAACTGCCGAACCGGCGTTAACGCCGAGAAGCCGAAACTGCTTTGCCGCTCGGAGCGTCGCGCATAATCTGCGTGACCGCATGAGAATTGGATTTGCTCAGCTCAATCCCACCGTCGGCGATTTGCGTGGGAATGCTGAGAAAATCTTCGCCGCTTATGAGCGTCTCGTCGCGGCGGGCGCGGAACTAGTTCTCACGCCGGAGCTCTCGATCACCGGGTATCCGCCGCAGGATCTCGTGTTCAAATCGCAGTTCGTCCCGCAGAATCTCGCCATCCTCCACGAGCTGCATCATCGCATCGGCGCCGTGCCGTTGCTGGTGGGATTCGTCGATCGAAACGACGGGCGGGGGAAGCCGTTCTTCAACTCCGCGGCGCTGCTGGAGAAAGGCGCGCCGATCCAGAGAACGCACAAATCGCTGCTGCCGACGTACGATGTTTTCGATGAAGACCGCTACTTCGAGCCGGCGCACGCGGTGACGCCCTTCAAGTCCCTCGGACGAACGATTGGCGTCACGATCTGCGAGGATATCTGGACGGAGAATTATCTTCCGCATCCGTATTACGATGTGGAGCCGGTGAGCTCGCTCGTGGAGCAGGGGGCGGAATTGATTCTGAATCTTAGCGCGTCGCCCTTCAGCATGGGCAAGCCGGGCGTGCGGCGGGAGATGGTCGCCTCTCTCGCGCGAAAGTACGGCCTGCCGATCTGCTACTGCAATTGTGTAGGCGGCAACGATCAGCTGGTATTCGATGGAGACTCGATTGCGGTGAACAAAGCAGGCGAGTTGATCGCGGAGTTGTGTGGATTCCGCGAAGCCGAAGCGGTGGTGGAGACCGACACCACCGAGACGATGATGTGGGACGCGCGGGAATCGGCCGCTGACCTGGCGGACGCGCTCACGCTGGGCGTGCGGGATTACATGCGGAAGTGCGGGTTCAAGACGGCTGTGCTCGGCCTCAGTGGCGGCATTGATTCGGCGGTGGTCGCGGCGATCGCAGTGCAGGCGCTCGGGTCCGACAACGTAACGGGCGTTTCGATGCCGAGCCCTTATTCCTCGCAAGGCAGTATCGATGATGCGCTGGCGCTGGCGCGCAATCTCGGGATCAAATGTCTGCAGATTCCGATCGGCGATTCGTTCACATGTTTTAAAGCCCAGTTTGCCGAAGTTTTTGCGGGGTTGCCAGAAGATACGACCGAAGAAAACATGCAGTCGCGCTTGCGTGGGATGATTCTGATGTCCCTCTCGAACAAATTCGGCCACATCGTCCTGACCACCGGGAACAAGAGCGAACTGGCGGTGGGCTACTGCACCATATACGGCGACATGGCGGGCGGGTTGGCGGTGATTAGCGATGTGCCCAAAACGATGGTCTACGGACTCGCACGGTGGATGAATAAGGATCGAGAGGTCATCCCCTGGGCCACGATCGAGAAACCGCCGAGTGCTGAGCTAAAGCCGGGCCAGGTGGATCAGGACACGCTGCCGCCCTACGAGATCCTCGATGAGATCCTGCGGCTTTACGTTGAGGATAACCTTAGCGCGCCTCACATCGCCGCGCGCGGTTTTGAGGAGAAAACGGTCCGGTGGGTGCAGCGGCATGTGGACCTGAACGAATATAAACGCGAGCAGGCCGCGCCTGGCCTGAAGGTCACGAGCCGCGCGTTCGGGGTCGGCCGTCGCATGCCAATCGCGCAGAAGTACGTCGACTGATTTGGTTGCCGGCGACCCTGCGAACTATTTGGCCGCCCACATGTCAGCAATGACTGTGGCTTTGGAGATCTGCAGCTCGAAGCATGACACTGCGAGCAGCCGGCTATCAGCATTCAGTCCGAGCGACTTTGGAGATGTGGCTGCGGGAAACCTCAACTCGATCGCGAGGTGCGGCTTCTTCCGCACGACGTGAAGCGGAATCACAGCTGTGAAGTCGGCCCTCTGAGCGACCTGCCAGTGCGCTACGGTTGTGCCGTTCACGCGCACCTCGACCGGCTGGTATGGCACTTCAGGAGGCTTGTTCATTCCTGCGAGCCGCATTCGAAGACCGAGCGGGCGATTCCCTGGCGGCAGCTTGAATTTCAATTTCGCCCGTGGACCGAGCGCCCAGGTGAAGGGCTTCTCCGTCTCACTCCACCCCTCGCGGCGGAAGCGTTCCGAGCCGCCGCCTTCACCAAACCTAAGGACGGATTCGGGCGCATAGTGACAATCGGTAGGAATTTCAGAGTGTTCACAGCCCGTGCACAAAAAGACCGATGCACCTGCGACGAGCAGAAACAGCAGGAGGCGCCGGCAGGATCTACCCATGAGCGGAGCCTCAGGCTACCCATCGCCAAAGCGCGAACCGAATCATGAAGAACGAAGCCAGCCCGGTCGCAAAAATCAGGTAGGCGCGGTGAAAAATCTCGTTTCGACCGAAGATCGCGAGCACTGCGAACATCGGGAAGATGATAAGGATGTAACGCGGCATTGACTCGAAAGTACCCCATGACGTGATGAACACGTACGACGCGGCGGCGTAGACGCCGTAGCTCGGGCGGAGCCGGACCACGGCGTAGGCAACGAGCAGAATGGCAACCCCGGCCGCGGTGACGTTTACAACCTCTTGGAATATCACCGGCTCACGGATGAATCTAAACAAGGGGTTCCAGGGCCAGGAGAGCGCGCCCCATTCGCCACCCCAGGCACGCTGCGCGTCCTGAATGGCCATGAAATTCCCGACCCGCCACCGCAAGTAGAGCATGTGAAGGAGAACACAGACTGGAATGACGCCGAGCGCCACGATGTTCGGCCGGATATCGCGGAGCCGGAATTTACGCTGCGCCAAATATTCCAACAGCAAAGGTGCAGCCAGAATGACGCCGGGAGAACGCGTTAACGTGGCAGCGCCAGCACAGAGACTCGCCACGATCCACTGACCCCGGCGTGCATAGTAAAATGCCGCAAGGACGGCGGCGATGAAGACGGACTCGCTGTAGACAGCTGAGAAGAAGAACGTCGTAGGGAAGACGAGCAGATACAGCGCTGCGCGCGCTGCTGTTCGATGATCGAAGTCGAGACGCAACAGCAGAATCAGATAAAACAGCCCCACGAGCAGTGCGGCGTTAGAGACAATCCATCCGCACAGCATCCAGCTCGCATCGCTGTCTGACGGCGACAAGAGATGCGCCGCCTGCATCAGCAGCGGGTAGAGTGGGAAGAAGGCTGTATTCGATTGGCGACCGGGCTGGAAGTTATACCCCTGTTTCGCGATCGAGTGATACCATCCTCCGTCCCAGCGCGAGTAGATATTCAGAAGCGGATAACTGCTGGGGGAGAGATAGGGGGACGCGACCGCAACTTCGCCAGAGGGTTTGAGTTCCCAGCTGCCGGGGCTCGCTGGCAGACTCTGGAAAGTGATGAGCGCCATCCAGCCGACCAGGCAGAGCAACAGCCGCGTGACAATGAACGGCACGAGCACATCACGGACCGGCCAGGAGGCGGTCCACCGGCTAATCACGCCTGCGGTAGACCGCGGATCAACCTCTCGCCGGTCAGGCGTAGGTGGTGCATCCGCAGCGCTGGTCGTCGTCAATCCCTCACTACCTGGAGAGTTCCACATCTTGAACACTGTAATGAAAATCGAGCAGTCGCCGCCATCCGTGATCCTCTGCATACCCGACGAAACCAGCAGCAGCAACTCCGCTCGTGTCCCAGGCGGATCGTACGCACGAACTCGAGAAATCGCGACTGAAATCGCGGTGCGTCCGAATTGACTCAAATAAAAAGACACCGAGCGGGTGTCAGGAAGGAGGGGGAAAAGGATTCGTTGCCTCAAATAAAAAGACACCGTGGCGGGGTGGCTTTAAAAATGAGTGCAAACAGTCGTGGGGAACTCTTGACGCAGGCGCGGGCGCGGTATCAAAACCGAGGCAAGGAGGGGCGCGGCCGGCTCCTGGATGAAGTCTGCGCGCTGTGC
>JACDCC010000223.1 GCA_013694595.1 Chthoniobacterales bacterium | reverse complement strand
CATCCCGGCATGAAGCAGGCGCTTATCGTAGGACTAGGCGGTTTCATCGGCTCCATCGGCCGCTACAAACTCGGCGGCTTCATTCTGCATCGCTCCTTCGACTGGCGTTTTCCGCTGAGCACATTCGCGATCAACGTTACCGGCTGCTTTCTTATCGGCCTGCTCGCCGCATTGGCTGAGCACCGCGGCTTCTTCTCCGCAGAGACGCGGTTGTTTTTGTTCACGGGCCTTCTGGGCGGCTTCACTACGTTTTCGGCTTTCGGGTCGGAAGGAATGCTGCTGATTCGCCGCGGCGAATTTGCAGTCGCCGTCGCCTACGCCTTCGCAAGCGTCGTGTGCGCTTTTGCCGCCGTGTGGGTCGGCTTCCATCTCGCCCGTAAAGTCAGTGGTGCCTGACCGATGATAAAAAAGTCGCTTCGCTGGTTTACTGCTGCCGCCACGGTCGCCGTTCTTTTCTGCGTCGACCTGGCTGTGGCAGCCGCGGCGAAAGGCCACGCCGAGCATGTCGTGATCGTCATCTGGGACGGGATGCGCCCGGAGTTCGTGCGCGAAGAGCTCACGCCGACGCTCTGGAAGCTCAGCCGCGCAGGCGTGACGTTTCAAAATCATCACGCGCTCTACCCCAGCTCCACGGAAGTAAACGGCACCGGCATCGCGACGGGCGTCCATCCACGACGCAACGGCTTGATGGGCAATTGGGAATACCGGCCCGAGATCGATCCCGAGAAGCCGATGTCGCGCGAAACACCGGACGCGCTGATTCGCGGCGACCAGTTGAGCGGCGGCAAATACCTCGCGCTGCCGACGCTCGCGGAACGCGTGCAAGCAGCCGGCCACCGCACGGCAATCGCCGGCACCAAATGGGGCACCGTGTTGCAGGATCGGAGCAGACAGCGGGAATCCGCGGCGGCAAAAGATTCAGTCGTGTTCTTCGGTCGTTCCGCATTACCGGAAGCAGCGCTGGAGAGCTTTAAAAAAGTGCTCGGCGCTTTCCCGGAGCGCGTCGACTTCCCAAACCGGCCGCAGGACTCATGGACGACGAGAGCACTGACCGACGTGCTCTGGAAAGAAGGCGTCCCGAAGTTCTCATTGCTGTGGCTCAGCGATCCCGATTTCACGCAACACCACACCGCTCCCGGTTCCGCAAAGGCCCTCGCGGCGATGAAGAGCTCGGACGATCACCTCGCCACCGTGCTCGCCGCGCTGGAGGCAAAGAAGGTCCGGGATAAAACCGACGTGCTGGTCGTGTCGGATCATGGATTCGCGACCGTGGAGCGCTCCGTCGACGTCACTACGCTACTGAATGATGCCGGCTTTTCGGCCGTGACGAAGTTCAAGGAAGAGCCGCGGCGCGGACAGATCATGGTGGTCGGCAATGGCGGTTCCGTCTTCTTCTACGTCATCGAGCGCGATCCCGCTGTGAGGCAGCGTCTGGTCGAATTTCTGCAGGGCTCCGACTTCGCGGGCGTGCTCTTCACTCGTGAAAAAGCGGAAGGCACATTCCCACTCGGCCACGTGCAGATCGACACCAGGGGTGCGCCCGATGTGGTGATGGCTTTTCGCTGGCATGACGGCGCGAACGAGTTCGGCGCCCGCGGGTTGATCCACGCGGATTGGAAGCGCGGCGCCGGACACGGAACCCATGCCACGCTCAGCAAGTTCGACATGCACAACACTATGATCGCCGCCGGCCCGGATTTCCGACGCGGCTTCGTGAATGATCTCCCGACGGGTAACATCGACCTGGCGCCGACGATCCTTGCGATCCTCGGAATTGATTCCGGCGAGCGTCTCGACGGCCGCGTGTTGACGGAGGCAATGGTGCACCGTGAATTACCAGCCCCAAGGGCGGAGACCGAGCGGATCGAAGCAACGCGCCAGCTTCCCTCCGGCCTCTGGCGGCAGTACCTGCAGATCTCGCGCGTCCGCGGCACCAGCTACTTCGACGAGGGTAACGGCAGCTTCACCGCCGGCCGTGAAGCCGTAGCGGCGGAATGAGGAGTGCAGTTCCCAACGCATCACGCTGCATCACCGGTGGAGCGGAGCCGCACATCCGGAGCTAGCGAGATCACTCGTTAGGCGGACGGCCCTGTGATGGGTCCACAGACGTCGGCGCACCATTCCTGCACCTGCGCGCGGATCATGTCCCTGATCTCGCGGACCTGCGCGAGCTTCTCACTATGAGTGCCCTGCACCTTTGAGGGATCAGGAAAAGGCCAGTGAAGGCGTTTCGCGGGCCCCGGAAAAACCGGACAACCGCCCGCTTCAGATTCGTGGCAAACGGTGATCACATACGCGAAGATCGGCCCCGATCTCCAGACTTCGAACACCTCCTGGCCCGCCTTCTGGCTGATGTCGATGCCGATCTCCTGCATCACCTCCGCGGCCAGTGGATTCACATTGGACGCACCTTCCAGCCCGGCGCTCTGGGCCTCGAAAAAATCACCGCAGTGTGCGTTCAGGAATCCCTCTGCCATGCGGCTGCGTGCGCTGTTGTGCACGCAGATGAATAGAACCTTGGCTTTGCTCATGTTGTGGGTCCCGATGGAGCGCTAGTCTTGTCGAGCCAGCAGAGTCACTTCTTCCGGAGGGAGAAATTCAGCAATTCTCTTCGCGCTGATGACGACCGGCGTGCCGATATGCACACGCTGATAAAGCGCGATCACATCCTTCGAGCGCATGCGGATGCAGCCGAAGCTCGCGCGTTGGCCGATCCGCTTTTCTTCAGCCGTGCCATGGATGTAAATGCAACGCTCGCGCGCGTTGCGGTTCTGCTCCTCCTTGCCGCGGAGCCAGAGCACTCGCGAGACAATTGGATCTCGTCCGGGCGAGTTCGGCGCGATCACTTCGCCGGTCGGGATTCGGCTCTTGATGACCGCGCCCGACGCGAGACCATCGCCTACTTTCCCGCTCACATACATCGTGCCGAGCGGCGTCCGGTACGTCCCAACGCCGTCGCCGAGGCCAAACTTCGATGTTGAAACCGGGTAGCGCGCCACTGTTTTCCCGCGGCTGATCACCGCCAGTTCCTGATCGGCCACGCTCACGATGATCTCCGTGCCAAACGCGAAGAGGGAACGGCTCGTGCAGAGGAGTAGCGTCAGCATCAGCGCGGCCACGCGAAAGCTTTGCCTCGTGACGTTCATCCGTGGCTTTGATAACGGCGGCGGCGTTCGAAGCAATCGCCGGTATGTAACGATTGCGTGACACGAAGCCCGGCGGCGGATGTTTTTGCAGCACGCTTACAACAAACTGGTCCTCCACGCGCGATTCATTAAGGCTATGAAAAAGAAGTCCAAAAAAGCCTACAAAGGGATCGGCAAAGCCGTGCGCAAAGCGGTGAAACGCCACAGCATCGCCACCGGCGTGCTCACCGGAGCCGCGACCGCCGTGGCTCTCTCCACCAGCGGCGCCACCAGGAAGATGTCCGAAGCGGTCGGCAGCGGAGTCGCCGGCCTCCTCAAGGCTGGGAACAAGCGCGGCGAAATCCTGAGCAATCTGAAGACGAAAACCGGCGAGGCGCTCGTCCGCGCTGGACGCTCCTTGCAGCCGAAAACCGAAATGCCGACGACCGATGCAAAAGTCACTACCACAACTCGCCGATCCGCTGCTCCCAAGCCGGCGGCGTAACGGAGCCGCGGAGCGTACGGAGGAGACAACCTTTGCTTCATCCGTCAGCGCCTGGCTTGCAGAACTCATGAAGCTGATTCCTGACGTCACCCGAAAGAGCGTGCGCAAAGCCGTGCGCAAAGCAGTTCGGAAGCACGGGCCGGAGATCGCCACCGCGATTGTCACCGGCGTCGTGACCAGTCTTCTCACCGCAACTGCTGCCCCGAAGAAAAAGAAGAAGAAGAAAAAGAAGCATTAACGGCAGCCGATGGTTAGTGTCGTTGCTTGCGCGCAGCCCCGCCCGGAAGACGCCGGCGCTCCCTAGGCTCGCGTCTTGAAATCAGAATGAAGCTCTACTTTCTCCGGCACGGCAAAGCGGATTGGCCGGATTGGGACCGACCGGACGACGAGCGCCCGCTGACCAAGGAAGGCCGGCGCGAGATGGCGCGGATTGGCAAATTCCTCGCGGAACTCAAAATCAAGCCAGCTCGCATTCTCTCGAGTCCCCTGCCGCGCGCGCTGCAAACGGCGGAGATCGCCGCCGAGGCGCTCGGAGTGGAACTGCAACCGGAACGCGCGCTCGCGAAAGGCTTCACCCTCGCCAGGCTCCGCACGCTGCTGAAGAAAGCGCAAGGCGAGGACCTGATGATCGTTGGGCATGATCCGGATTTCACCGCCAACATCGGAGCGCTCACCGGCGGCGAGGTGAAG
The DNA here is from genome assembly GCA_013694595.1 of Chthoniobacterales bacterium. GTDB lineage: Bacteria > Verrucomicrobiota > Verrucomicrobiia > Chthoniobacterales > UBA10450 > JACCTI01. The sequence goes on along the minus strand of JACDCC010000223.1, from coordinate 6,545 downwards.
CTCGGCAAGGGCGGCATCGCCCGTGTGGATCTCGACGACCCCGCCGGCAGCGGTCGCCTGGTCTGGCTTATTCCGCCGAAGATCGCCCGCCGGTAGCGTTTTCGCGCACAAACAGCCGCAAATCTTCGATCAGCGAATCGATCTTGCGCAGATCCTTGCGACGTCCATTCTCGGGCTTCAGCTTCCGCTTCCGCACCAACGCCATCGCGTCCCGAAAATCGTGGAGACGCTCGCGTGAGGGTTCCTCGACGGAGCTTTCCGCTCGGACCAACTCTGCGGTCCGATGCAAGTCGTTTTCAAGCCGCTGGCCGTAAGCCTTGATCGTCACGCGCAAGTCGTGCCGCAGCGACTGAATCTCTTCGCCGAGCATCTTCGCAGGAGACGTGTCGGAGGATGACCGGCGTTTCCCGCGCTTCGTCTTCGATCGCGTCATACTGGAAGGGCCGCCGGCGCAACCGTCGATCGCTGCTGCGAAGGGACCTGCGCTGTCGGTTGATAATTCACCAGCTCGATCGTGCCGTCGTAGTTTTCCACTAACGCCGAGCAGGTCTCCACCCAGTCGCCGCAGTTGTAATACGTGACGCCGCCGATCTCGCGCATCGCGGGACTGTGAATGTGGCCGCAGAGCACGGCGTCGACCCGATAACTTTCGGCGTAGCGGACGACCGCCTTCTCAAATTCGCCGATGAAACTGACGGCGTCCTTCACCCGCTTCTTCGCGTACGCGCTGAGCGACCAGTACTCGCGCCCGAAGCGTCGCCGCACAAAGTTGATCGCGGGGTTAAGCGAAAGCAGGAACTGATACCCGACATCCCCGGCGAACGCGAGCCAGCGGACGTTTTGCACCACGGTGTCGAGCTCATGTCCGTGGATGACGAGGATGCGGCGTCGGTCGGCGGTGGTGTGCACGTCGTGCTTCTGAATCGCGATGTTCCCGTAGAGCCCGCAGAAACGGCTCACAAACTCGTCGTGATTTCCGGGAATGTAGATCACCCGCGTCCCTTTCCGCGCCGCGCGCAAGATCTTTTGGATGACGTCGTTGTGTTCCTGTGGCCAATAAATTCCGCGTCGCAGCTGCCACACATCGATCAGATCTCCGACGATATAGAGCGTACCGATCTCGTGATCGCGCAGGAACTCGAGAAACGCAGGCGCATTGCTCGCGCGAGTGCCGAGATGAAGATCCGATACCCAGGCGGTACGGACGCCGCGCGGCGAGGGCGTTTTCACAACGCGCATCCTCTTCAGGCGCGGCGGTTCGGCGAAAGTCTCCATTTCCTTTGGCCGAAGCTACCGGGATCTGTGGGCGCGCCGCAAAGCGAGTTTGGTGACGTTTATGTGACGTGGTAAGTCGACACGTGTCACCGAGGCCGCTGCTACTCCGTCGAAAGTTCCGAACCCTTTGGGCGCAACAAACACGTCCGCCTATTTGTTCGGTGCGATTGGCTGCAGAAGCGCAATTAATCCCGCGGTACCTGATATTTACGGGTACTCACTGGTATTCTGCAGCTCTTGATGATCGACGAAAAATATTAGCCGTTCGGGTAAGAAGACGCTGGTCGGCTTGGCACGCGGTCTGCATACAACAACCACGTGCAACGAAACTTTCTCTTCGGTTTTCTTGGCCTCTGTCTGCTGGCGGTCTCGACCACCAACCTGCAGGCGGAGGGTCTCGTTCGTTCAACTTCGCGCTTCTATTTCAAGGAAAGCTCATCCGGCAACGTCGTCGGCGCGCGCATTGTCCGCCGCTACCGGGTGCCGGTGGTTCGGCCTTCGGCTTCAGTGGATCCCCGCCTCGATCCGCGCTTGCGCAAAGCAGCCAGTTTTGCGCAAGAACGCGCGCACGCGCGGACAAAGGCTCGCTGCTGGCGCTACGTGAAACAGGCTTTGGTTGCGACGGGCGCGGTCGACTCCTACCCGAAGACAAACTATGGCTTTCAGGCCGGTGAAGAACTGGTGCGTCAATACGGCTTCAAGAAATTGCCGATGCGCGATCCGTATGCTGCTCCAGTCGGCGCGGTGATCGTCTACGGCAAAGGCGCGGGTGGCGCCGGGCACGTAGAGCTTCGAACGAAGGATGGCTTTGCCAGTGATTATCGCACCAAGAACCGGTGCTTTTATCCGGTGATCGGCGTTTACGCGAAGTTCTCGTCGTAGGACGGCGGGAACACGGCGGCAGTTGGACGAGCGAGATTTCTCCGGCTGACTTCGCGCCGGTCCGGGTGAGTTGATGTTCGTGGGACGGTCCACGAATGCTCGACGTAAGTTTCACTCAAGTCGACCGGCGCTTCGCGACTGAGTCCCTGTTCACGCACAGGGCGTGTCCCGCGAGGCGCGTGACACTGCGGGCGGGGCGCCCGCGCTCCCCGAAACTGCCATCCTGCCGGCGCGAATTATTTCGCTGATTTCTGGAGGAGCGCTGCCAGCTCCTCCTGCCACAGATTCGCAATTGTGTGGCTGCCGTGCCCGCGCGTTTTGTCGCTGAACGGGATCGTCACCGCGCGCCCGTTCGGCACCCTTTTGATCTCACGCTCGAGAATGCCGAGCTCAGGCGGGTTGATGAGGTCGTCTGCGAAGTTCAGTGCGGTGAGCGGTGCCCGGATTTCCTTAAGGCCCGGCGCAGGATCGTAGTCATGTGACGCCTCGATGGCGTAAAGCATGTCGTTCGCGTCCCCCGTCTTGAGGTAATCGGCGACGAACTTGTCGAGCTCCTCGTCAGTTTTCGCGAGCGTCGCCGCCTGTTGCTGGCGGAGCACTGGATTGGCGCTCATGAGCCAGAGCATCTGTGCCGCAGTGCGGAGGCTCTGCGGTTGCTGCTCATAATTGCCGTTCTTCCACTCCGGATCGTGGCGAATGGCGTCAATGACGACGCGTCGCCAGGCGCGGTTCCGGCCGGAAATCTGCGCGGGCAGACTGGCGAGCGGCAGCAGCGCATCCATGAACTCCGGATGCAGCTGGCCCCAGAGCCAGGTGTGCATTCCGCCCATCGAAGTACCCATCACGAGCCGGGCATGGCTGACGCCGAGTCCTTCGGTGAGCAGCCGAAACTGCGCCTCCACCATGTCACGGTAACCGTAGCGCGGAAATTTCGCGCGGAGCCCGTCACTCGGCTTGCTCGACTTTCCGTGCCCGATGCCGTCCGGCAGGACGATGAAGAACTTTGAAGCGTCGAGCAGCTGTCCGGCACCAAAGAGCTCGCCCGCGAACTCAGGCCGGATGAACTGCGCGCCGCTCCCGGTCGTCCCGTGCGTGATCAGCACCGCGTTGCGCACCGTGCCAGTGGCGTCCTTCTTCGGCTCGCCGATGGTGCGGTAATGAATGCGCAGCTCCGGCAGGTTTTGACCGGACGCGAACCTGAAATCCCGCAGGACGAAGTTGCCTTCGACCGGCGCAGGGTAATCAGCAGCACGCGCGGCCGCGCTCCATGCGACCAGGAGGAGAACGGTCGCTCCGGCACGTGCGCGGAGCTTCACGAGGCACTCCCGGGCCGTGAGGAGGCGACGGCGGGCACCTCTTCGATTTCAAATTCGAGGCCGCCGACCCAGCCCGCAATCCAGTTATACAACGCTGCGACGAGGACGCCGCCGATGAAGCCGAGCACCGCATACATCAGCGGAAACAAGACCGCCATGAACAGCATCATGCCGGCTGCGATCGCGCCAGTGGCGGCGCCGCCTTCCTGCCCCTGCCCCGCAAACGCCCCGGCGATTCCGGCGATGATGAAGAACGGCACGAAGATTAACCCAAGCAGGCCGTAGATGAGGCCGAGCACCTTCCCCGCCTGCACGGGCGCGATTCTTTTGAGGCGGCGCGTCATCAAGCGAGGTCCGCCGCGGAGGTATCCCCGTTCTGCGCGATGGTCGCGCTCAGGATCTTCGTGGCGACGGTGCGAATCTGATCCAGGCGCTCGCCCAGTAGCGTCCGCAAATCTTCCGGCGAAAGGGTGTGACCGTCTGCCGGTGGGGTCGAGAGCAGCTGGACCGCCTCGAAGCCCTTCGCGTGCAGCTCCGCGAGCTCGCCGGCGGTCTGCACGTGCGCCTCGAAGGTGGTGCGGATGACAGCCGCGACGCTATCGAGGCTGACGGTGCAGCCCTGCAGATCGTCTCCGTAGATCACGCGCAACACTTCCTCTGCGGCAGCGTTCGCGGCGCGCGCCAGCTGAGCTTCTGGAATCATCTCCGCACTATAGCCGGGAGGCGCATTTCACAATGCGGCTTCGTCTGCGCTGGCGGTTTGCCCAGCCTTATTGCTGTGGCTTCGGCCGCGTCGAGATTTTCGCGCTGCCGAGAAAAGTCGCGTCTTCATCGACGACAAGACGCGGCGCTTCAATATCACCGCGCAGGGTGCAGCCGGAGTGGAGCTCGCAGCGTTCAACCGCCGTGATGTTCCCGTCCACAGTGCCATAAACGGTGACCGATCCCGTCCGGATCTCCCCGTTGATGCGGCCGTTTTTCCCGACCGTCAGCCGACCGCTGGAATCAATGCTGCCCTCGACTTCGCCATCGATGATCAATTCACCGCCGAATTTCACTGAGCCTTTGATCGAGACGCCGCTGGAGAGAACGCCGCCAGCTTTGCCTCGGTCGGATGAGCCGTTCGACGGTTTCGGAGTTGCCGGCGCGGTGCCGGCGTCAGGTTTTTGCGTAGGGGTGAACATCTGCATAGTCGCTTTTTCTGTGGCTGGTGTTTTCCGGCGCTCACCTGGGCTGGCGGCGATGCTGCCAGCGATCGGGAATGCCTCAAGCGCAACGTGACAGAATCCAGCGCCCACGAACAGGAAAATGTGAATAGCCCGGGAATAATCCCGCTGCGGCTGCCGACGCCGGAATCCGGCACCGCGGATCAGGCCGCTTGTGCGAAAGTTGCACGAAGGTGGGAGAGCCGTAGCCGGACCGCTTCGCAGCGTTGGCGTTCGCAAGCCGCCTCTGCTGGCGGCAGATGCTGTGCTGCGTACGGCGCGCGCGCTGGACGGAGGCAATTCTCGACAAACTCATTCGCGCTCGCGACGCGGTCGAGGTTCGACTCGGTGCGGCTTCCTTCGGCCTTTTCCAATAGACGATCACGGAGAGCGATGTAGGCGCTGATCTCACCCGCCGCCTGTTCCGAGGCCGCCGCCGGACTGCGGAGTTGCCGCTCAGCGGAAGGCTTGGCCGCGAGGACTGGCCGACGGTGCGGGGCGTGGCTGAGTTGCATGCGCTGAGAGAGAGCAATTCTCATGCGCAATCAGGCATTCCGGGTTGAAAAGCCGGCTTCCGGAAATTTCCCTGCGTTCGCGGCACGAAAATTCCTTCAGACACAGTCTGTGCGCGTCCTGATTGCCCGACGACGAACGAGCTTTCGCCACCACGTTTGCGGCGCTCGTCGAGAGCTGCCACCATGAGGTGGTGGACGTCGTATTTTCCGGCCTCGATGCCATCCGCTCCTATTACCGAACGCGGCCGGACGTGGTCCTGCTCGACTACAACATGGCAAAGCTGAACGGGCTGACCGCGTGTCGCAACATCCTCAGCAGCGATCCGAAAGGTCGGATCGTGTTTCTAACCGGCGTCGGTGACGAGGCGGATCTTGCACCGCATGCTTCGGGAGCAGTCGGGTTCCTGCAAAAACCCGTGAAGGTAGAGCAGCTCCAGCAGTTACTCGACAAGCTGGACGCCTGCCCTGCGTCGTCGGGTTCATAGGCGCGCTGGCGCGGGCGGGCGCGATTCGACGGTGTGAAGCACACGCTCATCGGGCTGGCCATTCTCCTCGTCATCATCTGGGTCGTCGCGCGTGTGGTCCTGGCGGTCACTTCCGTCGCGCTGCACCTCCTGTGGGTGGTCGCGCTCATCGCGGCCATCATCTGGGTGATCGGACGCGTGCGCGGTCGCTCGTAACCGACACGGCGGCCTCGTTCACGCCCGCCACGAAACGGCAGTTGAGCGTGCCGCATCGATCTCGCGGAAGGCTTGCGCCGCGATTTCAAACGAACGCAGCCGCGCAGCGTGATCCTGGATCTGCGCAACGACGATGACTTCATCGGCGGCGGTGGCATCGATCATCGCGTCGAGCCGTTGGCGTACCGTCTGGAGCGAGCCGACCGCTGAATAGCGGGTCCGTTGCCGCAGCGCGCGCTCTTCCATCGGGCTCCAGTATCCCTCCATGCTGTCGACCGGCGGCGGCAGTTCGCCAGGATGGCCCCGGATGAGATTCAGCGTCATCAACTGTGCAGAAGTGAAAAGCCGGTGCGCCTCCGCGTCTGAATCGGCCGCGTAAACACCGGCGCCAACGATGACGTGCGGCTGCGCAAGCGTGGCGGACGGCTTGAAGTCGCGCCGGTAAAGCTCAAGCGCGACGTGCAGGTACTCAGGCGCGAAATGCGAAGCAAAGGCGAACGGCAGTCCGAGCCCGGCGGCGAGCCGCGCGCTAAAATCACTCGAGCCGAGCAGGTAGAGCGGCACGCTCAGCCCGGCTCCTGGAACAGCCTTCACGTCTGTATCTGATCTGGTGCCGCTGAAGTACGATTGCAGCTCTTGAAGATCCTGCGGAAAGGTGTCGCCGCTGCTGCC
>JACDCC010000205.1 GCA_013694595.1 Chthoniobacterales bacterium | reverse complement strand
CGAGCGTGAGCAGGAACGAAGGATCAAGCGAAGCGGCTCCTGCCGTCGAGGTGCCGTGCGCACCCAGCAGCGAAATCGCGATGACGTCGAGTGCAGCCGCTTGCTGCTCCAGCACCTGTCGCGCATCACCGCGCACCAGGAGTTTTTTGAAGTTCAGTGAACCTTCCGCTTCCGAACTCATAATGCCGCGGAGCGCCGCGACACGCGTCTCCGAGTCATCAATCGCCCGCACCGTCGCCGCGCCTAACGAGTGTGACCGAAGCAGATCAGCCGTACTGCCGTAAAGGTGGAGCACGCGCGGCGCACTCGTGAGCGCGAAAGAAAGTGCTTCGGGCGTCATCCGCAGGAAATCCGGATTCGCCAGTGCCGCCGCCGGTGTGAACGCCAGCGTCATCGCACCGGCATCGGTAAACACGAGGCGCGACGGCGGCAGCGTGCCGGCGAAATTCAACGACAAGCCCGGCAAATAGCGGGTGTGCGGCGAATCCACAATCTGCACAAGGCCATCCCAGCCATACCGCTCCGCCACCAGCTTCGCCTCCGGCAGCAGCAGCGTCTTCGGCAAGTCCTTGTACTCGGAGTAACGAAACGGCGTGAGCGCGACTGCAGCAATCACCAGCGCAGCGGCACCCGCCCAAGCCAGGCGCCGCAGTCCGCCGGGCGTCGCAAGAATCGCAGCCGCACCTGCGATCACCGCGACGAGGATCAACAGCCGCATCGGGTGCGCAAAGTTCATCGCGAACAGCAGCGGCAACGCCGGCAGACCCGAGCCGAGCATGTTCCAGAAATAAAGCCGGCCGGGCGGCAGCACACGCGTGACGAACGCGGTGCCGATCGCCACGCCAGCTGCGAAAAACGGCACGAAGAAAAGCACCGAACGCGCAGCGAGCAGTCCGTACTCTTGCGCCGACCAGGTCAGCAGAAACGGCGTGAACGGCAGTTGTTGCGACAACAAGAATGCAACCGGCGCAGCAACACCGAAGATTCCCGCGCTGACCGCAAAGTACCGCTCCGCCGCCCGCTCGATCCGGCTCCGCACAAAAAACAGAAACAAGCCCGAGCTCGCGATGCCGAGCATCGCGGTCGAAATCACCAGGCCAGCGAAATGTCCCCAATAAGCCAGCGCGAGGAGCCGCATCAGCAGCAGCTCATACCCAAGTAGCGCAGCGGAGATCAGCAGCAGTCCCGCCGCCCAGCGGGCGGGGCTCACCTCTTCGCTGCGCCTTCGCGAGGCCCGCCCGTCAGCGGCACAAACTTCACCGGATGCACGCTGCGCGAGCGAACCTTGCCGCCAGCATCTTTCTCCACCACGACCAGCCGCTGCGTGGCGTGGACGGGCCCAATTGGAATCACCATCCGGCCTCCCGGTTTCAGCTGTTGGATGAGCGGCGGCGGAATGTGATCGGCCGCCGCCGTAACAATAATGCCGTCATACGGCGCCGCCTTTTCGATCCCGAAATAGCCATCACCATGGACGACGCGGTCTGCGCCGAGGCCAAATTTCTGGAGACGCGGCGCTGCCTGCCGATGCAGCGGTTCGACAATCTCGATCGTGTAGACGTTCGGGGTGAACTTCGTCAGAACTGCCGCCTGGTAGCCGCTCCCGGTGCCGACCTCCAGTATCTTCGAACCCGGCTTCGGATCGAGCAGCTCAGTCATCATCGCCACGATGAACGGCTGACTGATGGTCTGCCCGTAGCCGATCGGCAATGGCCGATTCGCATACGCGTCGCGCTGCATATTCGCCGGAACGAATAAATGACGCGGAACGGTGCGGATCGCCTCCAGCACGGCCCCATTCCGCACGCCCGTATGTTCCTGGACACTGCGGCTGCTGGCCATCGGCATACCTGCGCCGGCAGCGTCACCCGACAAACTCGGCGGCGGCGCCGCCGATTGCCTCGGCGCACCCTGACCGCCGCGCGCAATCTCCTGCACAAGGCGTTCCCGTTCGGCGGCACGGTCGCCTTCTTGCGCCAGACACGTCGCTCCGCCGGCGAGGGCAAAGCAGACGGCACAACTCAGCAATGACAGGATTGGAAATGAGATGGGAACACGCATGATAGCCTCCAAAAATGGATACGGAGGCGCGGGCGGTCGCGCTCGCACGATTTTGCACGGCCGCACGCCGCGCGATGCGTCGTCCCTACAGCGTCATCTCCGCCCGTGACGCATCGGGCGGAAGCAGCAAGCGCATCGGGATCATCGACGACTCAAAGAACCCGTAGCGCTTGAAGAGGCTCTGGGAGCGCAGCTCGGGCCGATCCGTCAGCAACGTGATGCGCAGGAAATGCTTCTGCTTTGCAAACTCGATCGCGTGCTCGAGCAGGCGTGATCCATAGCCCTTCCCTTGGAAGCTCTTGTGCACCACCAGATCTTCCAGCACCATCACAAACCCGCCTTCCGCTGTGCTGATGGTGAACAGCAGATTGATCATACCCACAATCGCGCGGTCGCAACGCAAGACGAACACACGGCCGCGATTCGGTTGCTCAAAGATGAGCCGCAGGCCGCGCAGCTGTTTCTTCTTGTCCGGGCAGAAGTCGCTCTCCTCGCTAAACAGCTCGCCGAGCAGGCTGGACAGCTCGTCCAAGTCTTCAAAGGTGGCTGGCTCGACTACGACTTCGCTCATTCGGCAGAGGTTATTTCACAAAGCGCGGGAGCTGGCAATCCGCATCGCGACCGGCGCTCTGCGTGAGGAAGCTTCCCGCCAGCGATCACTCGCGCTTTATTCGCAGCTTCGCTTCCAGCAGCGAAAGCGATGGCACCGCTCGGTAACGATCCGGCGCTGCGAGATACTCTTCCCAAGGGATGAGCGGGATCTTCTCGTCAAGGCCAGGCGCAGATCACGTCGCAGCAGTGGTTCGAACATCCGCGGGTCAATATGGTGAAACTCCTGCGTTAGCGTGCCGAGCGGCACATTCGGTACCAGCAGCCCGGCGGCCCGACATTCCTGCACCGTCTGCAGGATGAGGCGCCACGCGCTTGAGTGCGATAACTGCCCAAGCGGCGCGACATACCGGTGGGTGCTCTTTTGAAACTCCATCTGCGCAGCGATCGCCGCGACGACGACGCCGACGCAAAGCGCAAACGTCGGGCGCGGCGCAAAACGGGCAACCTGCGTCGCCACCAAGATCACGATGGGAAGGAAGATAAAATGCAACGGGATTACGTACCGCGGCACCGACGTGCAGAATGCCACCTGACTCGCGAGCGCTTCCATCGTGATACCAGACCTGAAGTATCGCGCCCAAAACAATACCATGAGCATCACGCCTGAGACCGCTGAAAACGCGACAAGGACGAATCTCAGCAGGTTCTGAGGTGAAGTGTCCGCCCACCATTTGCGAAAGAGCCAAACAGGCGCGGCAACCGCTCCCGCGAGCAAGCGAGCGCCGTACGGCCAGGAATATGCGATTGAACGAGCATTCGGCGGCCCGGACGCGGTGGCCACAAAGCTCCCGATGCCGGCGAACGTGAAATTCGCCACAAACCAAGCGCCAGCTTCACCGAAGCGCCGAGCGGGCGCGAAGCTCCGGCCGCCACGAGCGCCGGCTCCGGCGGTAGCAGGTAGATCATCAACGCGCCGTGGATGCCAGCGAGACATAGCATCGTGATCAGCGCGAGCCGTATGTCACGGCTCTCAGCCGCGAAGGCGGTGGTCCCCCGCGCCTCGGGGCAGCGACAGCCACACCGCCGCGAGGCAGACCGTCGTCGCGGCCACGGTCAACACTCCTAACCCCGAGAAGTGCATCGAAGCGTATGCGCTCATTGCCGCGATCCATGCGAACCGCCGCTTTCGGTTTCCCAAAGCCGCCTTCGTGAGAGCCCACAAGGTAAGCAAAAGCAGCCCAATCCAGGCGAGTTGCAGGATCATGAATGGCCAGCCGACGGAGTCGATCATGAGCGGCTGATAGATCGAAACTGCCGTTACGGCGGCCGCGATTGCGCCATTCTGGATCCTCGCAAGACCCACGGCCACGCCGTCGAGTAGGTCGCCGCAAAAAGGAGCGCGCCAATCGCAGCCACTGCTACCAGCTGTCGCAACCGCCACAACGTGCCATTCGTCCCAAACGCCTTGGCGGTGCCGAATTCCGCCAGGAAGGCAAACGGCGTATAATGGCCGGCATAGCTCCACGAGAAGAAATCCGCTTTGAACTTCCGCTGCGTCTCGGCGTCCGCGTGGGAGTTCGATAAATACC
>JACDCC010000166.1 GCA_013694595.1 Chthoniobacterales bacterium | reverse complement strand
TCGGCTTCATCAACATCACCGGCTTTCCGGTCGCGCTCCGCACGATTCGCGGGAAATACTCGTCGCTCAGCGATCCCGGTGAAATCTCGCACTTCCAGGCGCTGACCGCCGCGGTCTCCGGAACGGTTGGTTTGGGAAACATCGCCGGCGTCGCGATTGCTGTCAGCCTCGGCGGACCGGGCGCCACGTTCTGGATGATCGTGTGCGGAATCATCGGCATGACGACGAAGTTCTGCGAAGTGACGCTCGGCGTCCGCTATCGCGACATCGGGGAGGACGGCAAGATCTACGGCGGCTCGATGTACACGCTGCGCAAAGGCTTTGCGGAACGCGGCTGGCCGACGTGGGGCAAAGTGCTGGCGGTGGCGTTCGCGATGTCCTGCCTCGGCGGCGCGTTCGGAGCGGGTTGCATGTTCCAGGTTAACCAGGCGTTCACGCAGCTGGTGGCGGTCACCGGCGGCGACACGAGTTTCTGGGTGGGCAAAGGCTGGATCTTCGGTGTCATCATGGCCATTCTCACGGCGCTGGTGATCATCGGCGGTATTCGCAGCATCGCGACCGTCACGTCGAAGCTGGTCCCGTTCATGTGCATCATGTACATGATCGCCTGCCTCTACATTGTGCTCTCGCATCTCGGCGAAATCCCGGCGGCGTTCGACACCATCATCTCCTCCGCCTTCAGCAACGAGGCGCTGTATGGCGGCTTCTTCGGCGTGCTGATCCGTGGCGTGCAGCGGGCGGCGTTCTCAAACGAAGCGGGCTTCGGCTCCGCGCCGATCGCGCACTCCGCGGTACGGACGCGGCGGCCTGCGAGCGAGGGATACGTGGCGTTGCTGGAGCCATTCATCGATACCGTGATCATCTGCACGATGACCGCGCTCGTGATCGTGGTGACGCAGGAACGCGTGACCGCGGCGGAAGCGAGCACTGCGGCCGGCATCGCGGTGACTTCCCGCGCCTTCGCGAGTGTGATCGGCTGGTTCCCGTATGTGTTGTTCGTGGCGGTGATTCTGTTCGCGTTTTCGACGATGATCACCTGGTCCTACTACGGGCAGCAGGCGTGGGCGTATATGTTCGGCCGTAAAGCTTCGCTCGATATCATTTACAAACTCATCTTCTGCCTCTGCATCGTCTTCGGCGCTGCCTCCACGCTCGGCAATGTGCTGCGCCTCAGCGACGCGCTCATCTTCACGATGTGCTTCCCGAATTTCATCGCGCTGTATTTCCTCCTGCCGAAGATCAAAGAGGAGATCGTGAGTTACCGGGAATACCGGCACGAAATCGACCGGGGCGAGACCCCGGTCTAGCCCCGCGCGCAGCGGCAACTTCGGACCCATCGAAAAGCGGCACCCGCCGACTGCCGCCATGCGTTCCTAAGGAGATGTAATTCCGCTGTATCCGCCAAAACTCCCATGTGTTATCATCGCCCCGTGTCGTTCCTAAAATCACTTCTATTGCCGCGTTTATCCATCGCGGTGGTGCTCGCGGTCACCATCGCGGTGCCCGCGTTTGCAGCGCCGCGCCAGGTGGCTTCGCCTGCACGAGGCCTTGCGCCGCGAGCTGCGGGACGCCTGGTCCCTGCGAACCTGCAGTTTCAGGCCTTGCCCCTGGAACGGTCGCGCCAGAACCACCTCCTCTTGCGCGCCTCCATCAATGGCAAACCGGCGCTCCTCGGGGTGGATACCGGCGCGCCGATCAGTGCCATCGCCATTTCGCGAGCAAGCCACTTTGGGATGGTGCCTGTCGGCGCGAGGTCAGATGTTCCGAAGCGCCTCCGCATCAACGGCAAATACAACGAGGTCGTCGTCGCACGTGGCCTGCAACTCGGCGCCTTGAATCTGGTCGATCAACCACTGGTCGCGATTGATCTCGTCGGTTCCTCGAAAGCGGCCAAGCTTATGAAGGAACAGGCGATCGACGGCATCCTCGGCGCCGACATTCTGTTCCCGACGGAAGCGGTGCTCGATTGTCGGACGCCGATGCTGATGCTCAAGATCGATCCCGACGCGCGCGGCAGCATGCCCGGCGTGAGCTATCGCGGCATGAGCGGCGTGCCGATGCAGTTGAGCTCTGGTTACAATTTGTACGTCGACGGCAGCGTGAACGGGAAACGAGCGCGGCTGATGGTCGACACGGGCGCCTTCACGACGCTCCTGCATCAGCGCTTCGTTCGCCAGATGAAGATCCCGCTCCGTGACACGCCATTTAATTCTGCGGGCGTGAACCTGAAGAACCGCGGCGTGCAGACCGCCACCATCTCGCGACTGTCGATCGGAAACGTGCACATGCGCAGCAAGCAAGTCGGGGTCATCGATCTCGATGGCCTGATCCGCGGCGGGCTGTTGGATGCCTCTCCTCCTGTGGCTGGCTTGCTCGGCTCGGAAATTCTCGAGCGCCACAACGGCATCATCGATTTCCGGACGAAAACGCTCTACCTGACGAAGTAGCGCGTGCTGATCGGAGTTGCGCGCGCACCGTGTCACGGGTTCAGCGACAGAGCTTTTGCTCTGGCGCTCTCGACCAATCGATGAAGATTGCGCGATGACGGTTGCGGCCAACGCACACCACAGCACCAGCACGGCATGGCAGTGATCAAGCAGGCTTTCGTGCTCGGCGCCGGCCTCGGAACACGGCTTCGTCCGCTGACCGATGAAGTGCCCAAGCCGCTGGTGCCGATATTCCATAAGCCGCTGATCACCTTTGCGTTCGATCATCTGATCGGCGCCGGCATCGAGCGGTTCTGCGTGAACACCCACCATCAGCCCCAACGTTTCGCCGAGACGTTCCCCACAGGATCGTATCGTGGACTGCCGCTGCAGTTCCGGCAGGAGCCGGTGCTGCTCGAGACCGGCGGCGGGATTGCGAATGTGGCTGACTTGTTAGGCGACGAGCCTTTTCTGGTCTACAACGCCGACATCCTTTCCGATCTGCCGCTCGCGCCGCTCCTCGCCGAGCATCAGCGCTCCGGAAACATCGTGACCCTGGCCTTGCGCTCGCAGGCCGGTCCCCAGCATATCTCGTTAGACCGCCACACCGGACGCCTCGTCGATATCCGCAATCTCCTCGGCACCGGCGCGCCGGAAGAGTTCGTCTTCACCGGCATCTACGCGGTGGAGCCGGAATTTCATCGCTGGCTCCAGCCGGGCGTGAAGCGGTCTGTCATTCCGACCTTTCTCGAGATGATCCGCCGCGGCGCGAAACTCGGCGGCGTGGTGATCGACGAAGGACATTGGTGGGATGTCGGGACGCGCTCCGCCTACATGCAGCTGCACCGCGACCTGCCGTCGCTCCCCTTTCCGCACTACGCCGCGCCGCACGATGGCGCCTGGCGCGCGGCGATCCACGGGAGTGCCACCGTGGCGGAAGGCGCGACGTTGCGCGGCTGCTCCGTAGCCGGTGCCGGCTCGCATATCGGGGCCGACGCAGTCCTGGAAGACACGATTGCGTGGCCGGGCGCGCAAATCGCTTCCCGAAGTGACCTGCGGAACTGTATTGTCCGCTCCCACCGAAAAGCTGAAGGCACTCTCCGTGACATCGACGTCTAAATCTCGCGACCTCCTCCTGCGCCAGACGCGCATCCATTTCCCGCGGTTTGAAGCGGCGCAGGTGGAGATCACGCCGATCGAAAAAGGCGGCTCGGACCGACGCTTTTACCGCGTGCGTTCCAGCCCGGAGCACACGCTGATCCTGGTGAAGTACAATCTCGATCGCGAAGAGAACCGGCACTACGTGCGCATCGCGGAGTTTCTCGCGACCAATGGGATTCGCGCCCCGCGGATTTACTTTCACGATCCGGCCGACGGTCTGATCTGGCTGGAAGACCTCGGGCAAACCGATCTCTGGAGCTATCGCGCGGAGAGCTGGCCGGTCAGACGCGGCTTGTATGAGTCCGCGCTCGAACAAGTGGCGATTCTCCACGGCTTGCCCGATGCAGCCGCGGAATGCATTCGGAAGGATCTGCCAGCCGAGTTCAATGAAGCGCTCTACCTCTGGGAGCAAAGCTACTTCTTCGAGAATTGCCTCGGCCGCCACTTCGCCGTGGCGGATGAGACGCTCGCGCGGTTACGTGAATTGCCGCTCCTCGATCGCACGGCGCAGCGACTGGCGAGTTTGCCGCGTGTTTTGGTGCACCGCGATTTTCAGTCGCAGAACATCATCATCCGCGATGGCGCAGCGCATCTGATTGACTTCCAGGGAATGCGGCCCGGGCTCG
>JACDCC010000155.1 GCA_013694595.1 Chthoniobacterales bacterium | reverse complement strand
AGCAAACGGTTGGAGTTCTCCGCCTCCCGCAGATTGTTCGATCCGAAGCTCAGCGCGTCAGAAAACCTGGCTCGCTTTGGGCAAGAGAGCGAGGCGCGCTACGGAACTGGTCGCAACTACGTGGTCTACTTTGTCTTCTCCGGGAACGTCGCTCCGAGCACCGGGATGCTGATGAACATCAGCGAGATCAAAAGCCGTGTCGGCAAGGTCCTGCACGACGGGTTCGATCATAAATTTCTAAACGAAGACAACCCGGCGTTCGCGGGAACGACCCCCACGCCTGAGAACGTGGCCCGCGAGTTGTTCCGCGACGCGCAGCCATTGTTTTGCGATGCGGAAGCGCAGCTCGTCGCTTGTCACCTTTCTGAAGCCGAGGAACGCAGCGCCACGGCCTACGCAGGTGGTGCGTGCGACTCGAACCACTGGTTCGAGTTTTCCGCCGCCCGGCAGACAATGTCGCCACATCTCACTGCGGCCGAGAACGAGCAGTTGTTTGGCATTGCGGCTTCGCCTTTTGGACACGGTCACAACTATCGCTGTCGCGTCACGTTGCGCTGCCCCGACGCCAGCGGCACAGCCGCCCAACCGGTCGCCGCTGCTCTGGCCTCTCGCCGGACTGAACTGGATCACAAGCACCTGAACCACGAAGTGCCGGCTTTGGAAAAACGGCCGGTCACCACTGAAAGCCTGGTCTCGTACATCCACGAGAGACTCGCACCTGAGCTGCCTGTCGAACGCGTGCGATTGCACGAGCGGGACGACTTCTTCGCCGAGTACTGGCGGGGCGGCCGGCATCTTCTCGGAATGCGCGGTGCGTTCGATGCGGCGCACCGCCTGAATACAACGGAGCTTTCGAGCGACGAGAACGTAGCGCTCTACGGGAAGTGCAATAACGATCGCGGCCACGGCCACCGCTACTTTGCGGAGGCAACGATCGACGGTGAGTACGACGAGCGCAGCGGGACGCTCTACGACTTCGTGGCACTGCAAAACACAATCGCCGGTGCGGTGCGCCCGTGGCAGGACAAGCATCTCGACTTTGAGACGGAGGAATTTCGGGAGACGCCGTCAACTGGCGAGAACATCGTGCAAGCGCTCTGGGCCAAGCTCGATGCGCCGCTGCACGGCCGTCTCACCCGCTTGCGTCTCGCGGAAACGGCAAACAACCGTTTCACACTGCGCCGCGGAACAACGCTCAACGAAGGGAGATTTGCTTGAAGCGTTTTTTGGTGACGGGAGCGAGTCGCGGCATCGGCCGCGCCATCGCGGAGGCATTAGCAGGAGAGGGGATCACGCTGCTGCTGCACGGCCGGGATGAAGCGGCGTTGGCTGCGACGCGACAGCTCGTGGAAGCGAAAGGTGGTCGGGCAACAACGCTGGCGTTCGATCTGCGCGACCGCGGCCAGATCAACGAAATGGTCGCGCAGGCGAACGCCGAGCCGCTCGACGCCCTCGTTAATAACGCCGGCATCGCAGTCGTGAAGCCATACGACGCGCTGACCGTTGACGAATGGCTGGAGACGCTGGCGATCAATGTGACGGCTCCGTTTTTGCTGACGCAGCAGCTTGCGCCGCAGATGCCGCGCGGGTCCAGCATCGTCAACATTCTCTCGCCGGCAGCGAAGACCGGTTTTCCTGGCTGGAGCAGCTACTGCATGAGCAAGTTCGCGCTCGAAGGATTCTCGCAATCTCTGCGTGAGGAGCTGCGCTCGAGCGGTGTTCGGGTCATCAACATCTACCCTTCTGCGACCGACACCGACATCTGGAGTGGAGTCGAGGGCGAGTGGCCGCGCGAGAAGATGATCGCCGCGCATGACGTCGCGGCGGCGGTTGCCTACGCGCTTGCGCAGCCAGCAACCGTCGTGGTCGAGAACGTCAGCGTTGCCAGCCTCGCCGGGACGTTATGACTGCCGTGCAGGCTCGATGAAAGTCGCTGTCGCACAGATATCCTGCGCCCTCGGCGACGTCGCGGAAAACATCCGGAAGCTCAGCCGGTTCTGTGCACGCGCGAAAGACGCGGGTGCCGATCTCGTCGTGTTTCCGGAGATGAGCGACACCGGCTACGCGATGCAGGTGATCCGCGAGTACGCCGCGCCGTGGACAGAAGGCGCTGTGCCGGCATTGCGAGA
>JACDCC010000139.1 GCA_013694595.1 Chthoniobacterales bacterium | reverse complement strand
CGCCGGTACGGCGCTCGCCGCGGATCCGCCGCCGCTGACACCGGAACAGATGGCGAGTGCTGTCACGACCGACACGATTTCGATTCCGACGCCCGGTGAATTGTTCGCGGCGCTCTCGAAGCCGGGGAAGCCAAACTGGGCTGCACAATATCGTGGGCCGATTCCGGTGACGTATCGGAACCGCGCGCAGATCGCGCTGAACCTTGGCGGGCTCATCGCGGACGGCTTCATCGCCGTCGAAGCGCAGGACAGCCAGCAGGCGAAGAACATCGGGACCGACATCATCAAGCTGGCGAAGGCGCTCGGCGTCAGCGAGAACGTGCTCAGCCGCGGAAAGAGCATCAACGAGTTCGCGGAGAACAGCGAGTGGAGCGCGCTGCAGGAAGAGCTCGAAGCGACGCAGAATGAGGTGAAAACCTCCATGCAATCCAATCGCGACCAGGACCTTGTTATCCTCGTCAGCCTCGGCGGCTGGATTCGCGGCACCCAGGTGGTCAGCGGGTCCGTCTTGAAAGATTACAACGAATCGAGCGCGAAGGTGCTGCGTCAGCCGGCGCTCGTCACGTTCATTCAAAAGAAGGTGAACGACGTTTCTCCTGAGCTGCAAAACGAGCCGCTGATCAGAAGTGTGCGGGAGCAGCTCTCGGAGATCCAGAAGCTGGTTACTTTTCCCGGCGGTGGCACTCCGACTGCTGAAGAAGTACGGAAGCTGAACGAAGCAGTCACCAACCTAATGCAGGAAATCGAAAGCAAGCCCGACGCGAGATGACCCGCCTCCTCACCATCATTTGTTCAGTGGCAGCCATGAGCGCGATCACGTCTGCTGCTCTCGCTGATACCCACAACGAAGTCGAGGCACGCAAGGTCGCGCTCGGCCTCGCCGGTGCCTTTTCGAATGACGGCTTCAAGATTCGTGACGGCTACTGGACTGGTTCCGTAAAATCGGGGGAACGCGCCGTTGTCGCAGTGAATCTCTACGCTGGAAACCAGTATTGGTTTTCTGTCGGCAGCAGTGACGAGGCATCGAAGCTCGCCGTGCGCCTGCATGATGAAGCCGGGCGTCCCCTTCCAACAGACAACTACGAGGAAGAGGAGAAAGCCGCCGCGGGATTTTCGCCCGACGTCAGCGGCCAATACTTTGTCTCTGTTGCTCCGACGTCCGGTGACGCGAGCACTTACTGTCTCGTTTACTCTTACAAATGAAAATCTTTACGACCCGAAACCCGGCGGTGCTCACCTCCATCGCTTTGGCTCTTCTGGTCGGAGTGGGTCTGATCGGTTTTGCCGGCTGCAGCACAGGCCGGAAGGTAATCAGCCACGTCACCAGCCCCGAAGGCGGAAAAATGTATGCGGTCGGCGTGGAGAAGACGCCGTTTTATCGCCACGGACCACAGCAAGGCAACGGTCCTGACGAGGAGCTGCCGCGCGACACCGTCGTGAAGCTGATCCGACATTCGTTCGGCTACTCGAAAGTGGTGATCGCTGCTTCCGGCCAGCAAGGCTTCGTCGCGAGTGAAGATCTCACGGTCGCTTCCGCAGCCCTCATCGCTGCCGCGACTGCGACGCCTCGGCCGCAGATAGTTGCCGCTCCGTCGAGGCCGAAAGCCGACAATTTCGATCTTCAATCCGCGGACTCCAGCTCCGTACCGCCTCCGGAAGGTTTGCCCGCTCCGGATCTCCCGCCGCCGGCCATCGAGCCTTCGCCTTCCGAGTAGGTTGTCGACGGCCAAAAGTTAATCGCGCATATTCGCCCCGTTGCGATGTGGCGATGTGGCGATGATTTCAACGCAGGTTTTCTACAGCGGCCACGTGCAGGGCGTCGGATTCCGCTATACCGTCAAGCAGCTCGCGAAGGGCTTTGATGTCACGGGTTGGGTGCGCAATCTCGCGGACGGCCGGGTGGAACTTCAGGCCAGCGGTGACCGGGGCGAACTCGCGGCGTTTCTTGACGCGATCGCGAACAGCGAGCTGCGCGCGCACATCAAGGAACAGACGCAGGCGCCAGTTGCGCAGCCGCCGCTCGCGCGCGGCTTCGAGATCCGGCATGACTGAACCCGCCGTCGCTGTCCGCGGTTTGGCGAAGACCTTCCCGGTGCCGTTTCAACGACGGACCGTGGTCGCGGTCCGCGATTTGAACCTGCGGGTCGAGCCTGGCGAGGTTTACGGACTGCTCGGCCCGAACGGCTCCGGCAAAAGCACCACCTTGAAGATCATTCTCGGCCTCGTCCCGCCCACCCGCGGGACAGCCGAGATTTTTGGGCGCGACAGCAGCCTTGTCGCAAGCCGCGAAGAAGTCGGGTTCCTGCCGGAGAGCCCATACTTTCCGAAATATCTCACTGGAGCGGAGATGCTGCGCTTCTATGGGAAGCTCTGCGGCATGCGCGGTGCCTCACTGACGAAGCGGGTCGACGAACTGCTCGAGCTCGTCGGCCTAACGAATGCACGGGACCGGCGACTCGGTGGGTATTCCAAAGGAATGTTGCAGCGCATCGGCCTGGCGCAGGCGCTCGTGCATGACCCGCGCCTCGTCGTCCTGGACGAGCCGACGGCAGCGGTTGATCCTGCCGGCTCGCGTGAAATCCAGGACCTGATCCGGGACCTGAAACGCCGCGGCATCACGGTGCTGCTCTCCTCGCATTTGCTTACGCAGGTGCAGGAGGTTTGTGACCGCGTCGGCATTCTGGCCGAGGGCGTGCTCGTGCGCGAAGGATCAATCGGGGAACTACTGGCGGTGCAGAACCAGACCGAAGTGCTCCTTGAGAATGCTTCCCCGCAGCTACTCGAACGCGTTGCCGCGATTGCGCAGGAATCCGGCGCGCGCCTCGTGGAGCACCGCAAGCGGCAGACCACGCTCGAACGGCTGTTTCTCGAAGCGACGCTGTCAGGAGACCCAGAGAAACATCCAACGTCCAACGCTCACCGTTCAACGTCCCAGTAAGAGAAGCCGTTCGCGACGGCTGCTTCCGAGTTCAACGTTGGACGTTGGACGTTCAACGTTGGACGTTCAACGTTGGACGTTGAACGTTTGCCCGCAATGCCACACCGCGTGTTCTCGTCCTCCCGCCTCGGCGCGATCACTGCCAACACGCTCACGGAACTCACCCGCCAAAAAGTTTTCTACGTTCTGCTGGTCTTCGCCCTCGTGCTGATCGGCAGTTCGCTTTTCATGGCGCGCCTCACCTTCCAGCAGGAGTTTCAAGTCCTGAAGGACATCTCGTTAGGCGCGATGAGCATCTTCCTTTCGCTGCTCGCGATCGTGGCCACGGCCCGGCTCCTCCCGCAGGACGTGGAGGACCGCACTCTTTACACGATCCTCGCGAAACCGGTGCCGCGGTTCGAATATATCGCGGGCCGGCTGCTGGGCGTGCTGTTGTTGCTCGCGATCAGCACGGCGTTGATGTCGCTCCTCTTTTTTGCGGTGCTTTACCTGCGACAGCAGAGCGCGATCGCGGAAACGCTGCGCCAATTCGCGGGCCAGCCGCAGGGGGCGGTGACCGAGGCGGTGAACACGGTGCGCGCCGCGACGTTCAACACGAACCTGCTCCCGGGCATCGCTGTCATTTACCTGAAAGCATGTGTGCTGGCGTCGCTCACGCTGTTTGTCTCGACCTTCGCCACGACCAACATCTTCACCGTTTTCGTCACGGTCGTCGTCTACTTCATCGGGCACCTCCAAGGGATCGCCCGTGAGTTCTGGCTGCAGGAAAGCGCCGGGGGCTGGCTGAGCCGGACCTTCCTCGCTCTCGTGGCGCTGCTGTTTCCGGACCTCCAGCTGTTTAACCTCGCGGATGAGATCATCGCCGGAGGAGCCATTCCGATAGCCGTATTCGGGAAAACCCTCGCTTTGGGCGGGTTCTACATTGTCCTTTATCTTCTGCTCGCGACGGCAGTGTTCATCGGCGAGGAGTTGTGAAGCGGACCGCTTTGATCGCGCTGGCGGTGCTCGCGTGTGGTGGGGCGAAATCGCCCATCGAACAGGCCGTCGCAGCGACCCAAGCCGAGTCCCGCGTCACGGCGCCGCGTGTTGGTATCGACCTCCGGGAACAGGCGGGCCAGCTCGGGTTCGTCGCCGCGCTCAGCGGCTTCCGTTCGCTGGTAGCCGACGTGCTCTTCATTCAAGCCTACGTCGCCTGGGAACGCACCGAGTGGACTCGCGTGCTGATGTTGTTTCGGCAGGTGACCACGCTGCAGCCGCGCAGCGTCTTATTCTGGGACATGGCTGCCTGGCACATGGCTTGGAATGCCGGGAACGCGGCTCTTAACAACCCAGCGCAGCCACGGCTCGCCTTGCGGATCAAGGAGCAACGGGAATTCCTGGAGCTGGGCAAAGATTTTCTGGAACGCGGGATCAAAAACAACCCTGAGCGTCCGCAGCTCTACGAAGCGCTCGCCCGTCTCTATCGCGATAAATATAAAGATCATGCGCGCGCGGCGGAGTATTTCGCCCTGGCTGCCACGAAGCCGGGCGCGCCGAGCTACGCGAAGCGATTCGCCGCCTACGAGCTCTCTTATGTGGAAGGACGCGAGCAGGAGGCGTATGACCAGCTGCTGCGGCTTTACTCGTCCGGAGAACAGGAACGGCTGCCCACTTTGATCAGCAGATTGAAGTTTCTCGAAGATCAGCTCAATATCCCGGTCGATCAGCGCATTCCGGAGCCGGCGCGCTAGGTCGGCCCTTGCCATGCGCTTTGCCATCTTCAGCGATCTCCACGCCAATCTCGAGGCGACCGAGGCCGTCCTCGCCGACGCGCACGAGAAAGAATGCTCGCAGTTCGTTTGCCTCGGCGACCTCGTCGGTTACAACGCGAACCCGCACGAGTGCGTCGAGGTGGTACGAAAAATGGAATGCCCGGTGGTGAAAGGAAACCACGACGAGCAGGCATGCCTCGGCAAATCCTCGCGCGACTTCAACGAGCTGGCCGAGCAGGCGATCAACTGGACGCGGGCCCATCTCACCGACGAGGACAAACAGTGGCTGGCCGAGCTGCGGATGACGCGGCAGGTGCGCGGCTTCACGATCGTACACGCGACGCTCGATACGCCTAACGAGTGGGGCTACGTTTTCAATAACCTGGATGCCGTGGCGAGCTTTACCTACCAGCACACCCCCGTCTGTTTTTTCGGCCATACTCATGTGGCGGGAGCGTTCGTGCGCGACGACGGCGTGCGACGCGTGAAGACGGAGCAGCTCATGATCGAACCGGGCAAGAAATACTTCATCAACACCGGTAGCGTTGGGCAGCCGCGCGATGGCGATCCGCGCGCCGCCTACTGCATTTACGACGCGGAGAAGAGCGTCGTCGAACAACGCCGGATCAGATACGACCTGCCGAAGGCGCAAAGAAAAATCCTCGACGCCGGTTTACCGCGACTCCTGGCCGATCGGCTGGAGCTTGGCCGCTAGGTTCCGCTTGCAGATGATGGAGCAGGCGCTCACCGCGCATCGACACAGGGATGCCGGATGAGCTACAAATCCATCCTTATCATAAAGCCAAGTTCGCTCGGCGATATCGTGCACACGCTGCCGGCAGTCGCCGCCATCCGCGAGGCCAACCCGGAGGCGAAGATCACCTGGGTGATCAACCCCGAATGGGCTCCCCTGCTCCGCGGCAACAGCGACATCGATCACGTGCACATCTTCCCTCGCGGTGAATTCCGCGGGCTCGGTGCACCGGCGAGTTTGCTGCCATGGATCAGGAAAACGCGTGCGCTGAAACCGGACACCGCCGTCGATTTTCAGGGGCTGCTGCGAAGCGCGTTGATTGCACGCGCGAGTGGCGCGCGCGAGCTGTTCGGCCTCAGCGATGCGCGGGAAGGATCGCGCTTCTTCTATCATCACGTGGCGCAGGTCGCTCGCCGCAGCCACGCCGTGGAACGTTACGTGAAGCTCGCCGAGACCTTCGGCGCGCCGCTGCGCGGCCCCTTGCGCTTTCCGCTCCCGACCGGCGATCCGCTGCCGCGGTTCGACGAGGATACGCCGTTCGTGCTGCTCCATCCCTTCGCGCGCGGGCGTGGCAAGTCGCTCAGCGATCGAGCGGTGAAGGATTTCTGCAGCCAATGTGCACCGACGCGAGTCGTAGTCGTCGGCAAATCGAAGCTGCGCGTGAAGCCGCCGGATAACTGCATCGATCTCTCGAACCAGACGACGCTTCTGCAGCTGGTCCGCCTCATTCGCACCGCCCGTTTTGTCGTGAGCGTCGATAGCGGACCGATGCACATCGCGGCCGCAGTGTCAGAGCGTCTCATCTCGATTCATACCTGGACCGATCCACGCCTGGTCGGCCCGTACAACCCTGATGCATGGGTTTGGCGCAACGGTGAGGCGCAGCAGATGCGGCACTTTCCGCGTGAGGGCAAGCTCCCGAAAGGCCGCCGCTTCCGGCGCGCGGACGTTCCGCAGCTGATCGAGCTGGTGCGTGCGGGGTGGGAGTGAGTGTTAAGCAGCGGCGCGCTGCCGTTGCACCATCCCGGCAAGGACGAGATCGGTGGGGAACGTGATCTTGAAGTTGAAGTCGTCGTTCGGCACGAGCATGACTTTGCGTCCGAGATTCTCGAACGCTGAGACCTCGTCGGTGATGGAGAGGTTCTTTGCCCTCACCGCTTCGTATGCTTCTGCGAGAAGGTTGCGCGCGAAGATTTGCGGCGTTTGCATCAGGTAAAGTCCTTCACGGTCGACTGAGCCGCAGACGACACGCTCGTTCGTCGCGCGCTTCAGTGTGTCTGCAACGGGCGCGGCTAACGAGGCGGCGCCATGTGTCCGCGCCGCCTCGTAAACGAGCTCGATTTGAGCCGGCTGCACCAGCGGCCGCGCCGCATCATGCACCGCCACAAACTCGCACTCGGCAGCAACCTGCTGCAGGCCGGCGCGCACGGAATCCTGCCGATGCCGGCCGCCTGCGACCACGTGGCGGACTTTGCGAAACTCGCACTGCGCGACGATTCCCCGCAGGTCCGCGAGCCGATCTTCACGTCCGACGACGATGATCTGCTGCACGGATTGCGTGGCCTCGAACGCGGCAATGCTGTGTGCCACCACCGGCTTGTCGCCGAGCAGAGCGAACGTCTTGTCGAAGCCCATGCGCCGGCTGCTGCCGCCGGCGACGATGATGGCGGTGAGCATGCGAGGTTGTCAGGCCTTGTCGAGCGACGAGGAGCAACGTCCAACGTCCAACGCCCAACGCCCAACGTTCAATGAAGAGCAGTTCTCTAGTTCAACGTTAAACGTTGGGCGTTGGACGTTGGACGTTCTGCTTCTTTTCATCCCAATTGCCGCTGCACTTCCTGGCTGAGCGACTTCCCATCCGCACGCCCCGCGAGTCTCCCCTGCAGCGACTTCATCACCACGCCCATCTGCGCGCGCGACGTCGCCCCGACTTCCGCGATCGCCTCGCGCACCGCGGTTGCCAATTCCTCGCCGCTCATCGCCTGCGGCAGATACGCGGACAGAATCGCGAGCTCCTCCTTCTCTTTCGTGGCGAGCTCGGCGCGCCCGCCTTTCTCAAAGCTCTCAATGGAATCCTGCCGCTGCTTCACTTGTTTGCGGATGACCTGCGTCGCTTCCGCGTCATCGAGCTGACCTTCCGCGCCCGACTTCTCGATCGCAGCGTATTTGATCGCCGATTTCAGCATGCGCAGCACGCTGAGCTTGCCGGCATCCTTTGCCCGCATCGCGTCCTTCAAATCAGAATCAATGCGCTCGGAAATGGTCATGGCGACAGTTACCGTCGGGTGCGCCTGTCGGCAACAGCTACTCGAAGATGTTCCCGCGTTTGAATCGCCAAACGCTGAATGTGCTCACCACCGCGGCAATGCCTAACAATACTCCGAGCGTTGGTAACAGCTCGCGCGTCGTGCAATCCGCCCAGAGGACCTGCAGGAAACCTTCGATCGCCCAATAGACGATGCTCAGTCTGCTGAGCGACTGGATGAACTCCGGCATGAAACTGGGCGGAAACCACGCGCCACCGATCGCACTCATGGTCAGGATCAGGAGTGTGCCCATGCCGCTGGCGGCCGCTGAAGTCGGCGCGACGGCCGCGAGCAGCATGCCGAAGGCAACACACGCCGTGGAGGCCGCCAGGCAGATGAGCAACAGGTTGCCAAAATTGCTGGTGACGTCGATGCCAAACAGAAGGCGGCCTGCGATGAACAAGGTGGTGAGCTGAACGAGGCCAAGCAGGATGCCGAAAGCATATTTGCTCCAGAGAATCTGCGTGCGGCGGACCGGCGCAGAAAGCAGACGCTGGTAGAGACCTGCTTTCTTCTCGTCGAACAGCGAAGTGGCAGCGGACGTTAACGAGAAGAGGAGAAACATCACCGCCCAGCCGCCGACGCTCCGCGTTGCCATCGGGCTCTTCACCTTGCCTCCTCCCACCTGTTCGGACTCGAGCTTGATGAGCGCATCGAAGACCGAACCAGCGCCACCGCCGGCAGCCCCATCAGCGGCGCCAAAGTTCAGGTTGCCCGTCTGGATGCTGTTATAGATGGTCTGCGGATCGCCGCCGAAACTGGCGGCGATGTTGTCCGCGATGGACCGATTGAACGTCTCAAGGTTCTCCGCCCCGATGTACTTCGCGCCCTGCTTTTGTAACGAAGCGACCAATGCTTGCGGCGCGGACATGTAGATCGTTTTCTGCACCAAGCCGGTCACCGTCTGCGTTTCGATGTCATTCCGCGGGTTGTTCAGGAATTTCAGCTTCAGGCCCGCGATTTGATCGCTCTCGGTGTCGGCCGGGAAGATCAGCGCGAAACGTAGCGAGCCAGTTCGCATCATCTCCCGCACCTTGGCTTCGGTCAGCGGTCGCTCGGCGCCAGCTTCATCCTTTTGCGTTGTGAGGACCTTGAACGTTTTCTCTTTCTGCAACGCGGCCGTGATGATCCCGCTGAGCGCCGCGTCCGTCTGGCTCACGATCGCCAGCGGAATTCCCGTCGGTGCCGGTCCGCCCGGGCGTCCGACGCCAAAGACGTGACCGAAAATGTAGATCAACACAATCGGCACGAGGAACGTGAGGGAGAGCGCGGCCTTGTCGTTCAAGAACCGGCGAATCTCGTTACCGAGCAGAATGATGATCGTGCGCATGGCGTCAGGCGTCCCGCAATGTCTTCCCGGTGAGATGCAGGAATACGTTCTCGAGCGTCGGCTTGGTGACGCTGAAGAAGCGATGCGACAGACCGAGAGCTTCCATGGCCGCGAAGAACGTCGAAAGCCGGAGATCTGATTCCGGCGTCACAATATATGCTTCGTCGTTCGTTGCGACCGCGCCAAATTGTCCAAACGCAGCCAAATGGGGGCTCGTGCTCTCGTTCCGGATGATGCGGATTTGCTCCGCGAACGGGAGCTGCGCGAGCAACTCGTCAAGGCTGCCGAGCGCAAGCAACTTGCCGTGATCGATGATGCCGATGCGCGAGCAAAGCCGCGTCGCCTCTTCCATGTAGTGAGTGGAATAAACGATTGTCATGCCGTTCGCGTTTAGCTGTTGCAGAAAATCGAAGATCGCGTTTCGCGACTGCGGATCGACGCCGACAGTTGGCTCGTCGCAGAGCAACAACTGCGGCCGGTGCAGCACCGCCGCGACGATGTTGATCCGCCGCCGCATGCCGCCCGAGTAGATTTTCACCTTCTCGCGCCGACGATCCTGCAATTGCGCGGCGATCAAGCCTTCTTCGACGCGTTCTCGCAGGACCGAGCCGCGCAGCCCGTAGAGCCGGCCAAACAAGCGCAGGTTCTGTTCTCCGCTGAGATCGTTATATAGCGCTACGGTCTGGGGTACAAACCCGAGCTGCGCGCGCTGCTCGATCCGGTCGTAGCGGAACGGTTCCCCCGAGAGAGAAATCTCGCCGCCGTCGGCTGACCGAACGCCCGCCAGCAGCGACATCAAGGTTGTTTTACCGGCACCATTCGGGCCGAGGAGTGCAAAAAACTCGCCGCGGTTGAGCGACAGG
>JACDCC010000122.1 GCA_013694595.1 Chthoniobacterales bacterium | reverse complement strand
TCGCGTCATCGATCAGCGCCTCGCTGAGGCGAACCCGGAGGAAAACAAGGGCCGCGATAGCGTCGTGCTTTCGCTGCATGAGCGGATGGTGGGAGACATTCGCCCCGCATTGCTTGTGCTCCTCGGCGCGGTTGGCCTCGTGCTGCTCGTCGCCTGCGCAAACTTCGCGAATCTGCTCCTCGCGCGCATCGCCACACGGACGCAGGAGTTGACCATCCGCGCAGCGCTTGGCGCAAGCCGTGTCCGTTTGATCAGCCAGGTGCTGGTGGAAAGTATGCTGCTCGCGTTGCTCGGCGGCGTGGCTGGATTGGTGCTCGGCACGTGGGGCGTCGATGCGCTCCTCGCGCTGAAGCCCGCCAATCTGCCGCGCGTGGAGAACATCGCGCTCGACGCGCGCGTGCTCGGCTTCACCTTCGCGGTCGCGCTCCTCACCGGGGTGATCTTCGGAATTTTTCCAGCCTGGCAAGCGACGCGCGTGAAGATCAGCTCCGCGCTGGCCGCCGGCGGACGGCGCACCGCTGGCGGAAGCTCACGGCTGCGCAACCTGCTCGTCATCGCGGAACTTGCGCTCGCGCTCGTCCTCCTCGTCGGCGCCGGGTTGCTCGGCAAAGCGTTCTGGCGCCTAACGAATGTGGCGCCGGGCTTCAACCCCGACCGCCTGCTCACGATGCGCGTCGAGTTGCCGGAGGCGCGCTATCAGAAGGTGGCGCCGCAGACGCGCTTCCGCGATCAGGTGCTCGAGAACATCAACATGCTGCCCGGGACGGAAGCGGCCATGATCAGCGAGCTGCCGCTCGGCGGGAGCGCGCTCAATCACAACTTCATCATCGAAGGCCGCCCCCCGATGAGTGCCGGTGAAGAACCGGAGCTGTACAACCGCAGCGTCGCTGGAGATTACTTCCGCGTGATGGGCAGTCCGCTGCGGCCGGGGCGCCTCCTGACGCGCGCCGATCGCGCCGATGCGCCGACCGTCGGCGTGATCAACGAGAGCATGGCGCGCCAGTATTTCCGCGACCAGGACCCGCTCGGCGTCCGCATGCGGTGGGCGCGAAGCGAGGGCGTCGAGTGGATCACGATCGTCGGGGTGGTTGGTGACGTGCGGCATTTCGGCCTCGCCCAAACCGAGGAGCCGGCCATCTACACGCCGTACGCGCAGGCGGGGCAAATCTGGAAGCGCTGGAGCGAGATTGTCGTGCGTACACAAGGCACGCCGGATCTGCAAAGCGCCGCGACGCAGTTGAAGCAGGCGGTTTGGAAAGTCGACCCGCTCATTCCCGTGACGAAGGTGCGGACGATGTCGGAGATCATGTCGGTCTCCCTCAGCGAGCGGCGCTTTAATGCTGTGCTGATCGGCATCTTCGCGGGCGTGGCAGTGACGCTCGCCTGCGTCGGCCTCTACGGCGTGGTCGCTTACCTCGTCGAGCAGCGCACGCGTGAGATCGGAGTCCGCATGGCGCTCGGCGCGCAACGCCACCACGTGATCAACCTCGTGTTACGGCATGGTCTCACGCTCGCTGTGGGCGGCATTGCGCTCGGCATCGCCGGTGCGTTCGCGACATCGCGTGTTTTGACTTCGCTGCTGCACGGCGTGGAACCGACAGATCCGTCGACCTTCCTCAGCGTCGTGTTGCTGCTTCTCGCCGTCACGGCGGCGGCCACCTACCTGCCGGCTCGCCGCGCAGCCGGTCTCAATCCAAACGTTGCCCTGCGCCACGAATAGCTGCTCTTGTGATCAGCGACCTCAAATACGCACTTCGCATGCTGGTGAAGACGCCCGCCTTCACCATCATCGCGGCCCTTACGCTCGCGCTCGGGATTGGCGCGAACAGCGCGATCTTCAGCGTCGTGGATGCGCTCCTGCTGCGGCCGCTGCCGTTCCCAGATCCCGATCAGCTCGTGATGGTGTGGGGCAGGTCGTCGACTGACGGCAGCGAT
Organism: Chthoniobacterales bacterium; assembly: GCA_013694595.1. Lineage (GTDB taxonomy): Bacteria > Verrucomicrobiota > Verrucomicrobiia > Chthoniobacterales > UBA10450 > JACCTI01. The sequence goes on along the minus strand of JACDCC010000122.1, from coordinate 7,125 downwards.
CGCGAAGCGCTTTCATTCCCCGACTACGCGGACCTGCGCGACGAAAGCAAGAGTTTCTCCGCGCTCGCGGCGCACCGCTGGACGGAGGGACCTCTGGCAGGCTCCGGCGAAATGCAGCTGCTCCGAGGCGTAGCCGTCACTGCGGAAATATTCCGGGTCTTAGGGGCCACGCCAATGCTGGGCCGCGCGTATACGGCGGACGATCACAAGGACGGCGCGCCTTATGTGATCATGCTCAGTCACGCTTTTTGGCAGCGTGGATTTGGAGGAGATCAAAACGTAATCGGCAGGGAAATCACACTTTCCGGCCGCCGCTTCACGGTCATCGGGGTCATGCCGCCGGGCTGGAAATTTCCCGTCGATCACGAACGGATCGATTACCTGGCGCCGTTGGAATATCTGCCTGCGGCGCAGCTGCACAACCGCGGAGGGCATTTCGCGAGTGTTGTCGGGCGCCTGAAGCCGGGAGTCTCTATACGCCAGGCAGAGGCCGAGACGAGCGCAATCGCGTCGCGCCTTGCCCGCCAGTATCCGAGCACGAATGCAAACCGTCTCTCCACCACGGTCGTTTCGCTCCATTCCGATGTGGTCGGAAACGTGCGGCCGGCGCTGCTGATTCTGCTCGGTGCGGTGGCGCTTGTTCTTCTAATCGCGTGCGCGAACGTCGCTAACCTCCTTCTCGCGCGTGCAGCGACGCGAAGCCGCGAGATCGCAATCCGGATGGCGCTTGGGGCGAGCCGCGGGCGGATCGTCCGGCAATTGCTATGCGAAAGTCTGTTGCTCGCTTCGGCGGGCGCCGGAGCGGGTCTTCTCCTCGCATGGTGGGGTGTGGATCTTCTCAATCTAATGCGACCGCAGGGGCTGCCACATCTGGGCGAAATTCAGGTCAATCCAGCCGTGGCTGCGTTTACCTTCGCGCTTGGTCTGGCGAGCACGCTGCTCGCCGGGTTCATTCCCGCGCTCGGAGTGTCGCGGCCGAGCGTGAACGACGCGCTCCAGCAGGGCGGCAAGGGATCAACCAGCGGTCTGCACCACCAACGCGGGCGGGCCTTACTCATCGTGTCCCAAGTTTCGCTCTCACTTCTTTTGCTGGCGAGCGCCGGCCTTCTGATCAAAAGCTTCTTCAATCTGCGCGCGACGAGTCCGGGCTTCGATCCCGAGCGGGTGATGACGACCTCGATCTCGCTGCCAAGGGTGCAATACCCGGAGCTCGAACAGCAACGCCGCACGCACGGCCAAATCCTGCAAAAACTATCGTCGCTGCCGGGTGTCGAGTCCGCCGGCGCAGTGAGCCCGCTGCCACTGAGCGATGTCGGGAACGCCTCATCCTTCATCGCGAGCGGGATGCGCGAAGGAGGGCCGGGCAGTCATCCGGACGCAGGTCATCTCGTCGTGGCTGGGGACTACTTTCGGGCCATGGCGGTTCCCGTGCTGAGAGGCCGCGTGTTCGGTGAAGCAGACATGGAGAGCTCGCCTCCGGTTATCGTCGTCAACGACGCGTTTGCCCGAAAGTTTTTTCTTGGACGCGACCCGGTCGGCGAATGGATTCGCGTCGATGGAGACGGCAGCACGGTGCCGCCTCGGCGGGAAGTCATCGGCGTGGTCAATGACACGCGCCATGAATCGCTGGCCAAAGCAGCAAGGCCCGAGTTTTACGTCCCGTTTTCACAACAGCCAGTGCGTGGGCTGGACTTCGTCCTGCGTACCTCCACTCCAAGAGTGGCCGGACTCGACGGGCAGGTGAGACACGCTCTCGGTGAGATCGATAAGGATTTGTTTGTGGCGCCGCTGCGACCGATGGAGAGGCTGGTGTCGGACCAGCTCGCGCAGCCGCGCTTCAATATGCTGCTACTTGGTGTGTTCGCCGCGGTCGCGCTGACGCTCGCCGCGATCGGCATTTACGGCGTCATCGCTTACAGCGTTGCGCAACGCACGCGTGAAATCGGCATCCGCATGGCGCTTGGCGCGCAACGCAGCGACATGCTGGCGATGGTCTTGCGGCAAAGCCTCATGCTCGTAGTGATCGGCCTGACTGTTGGTCTAGTCGCGTCCCTCGCCGGGACGCGCCTGCTCAATTCGCTCCTCTTCGGTGTCGGCGCGGCCGATTGGTCGACCTACGCGCTCGTCGTGTTGCTGCTCGGCGGCGCCGCATTCCTCGCCAGCTATATCCCCGCGCGTCGCGCGATGCGCGTCGATCCGATGGTGGCGCTACGTCACGAGTAATCTGATTGGCTTATGATCAATGACTTCCGTTACGCAATACGGTCGCTGCTCAAAAAGCCGGGGTTTACGAGCGTCGCGATCCTGACGCTGGCGCTCGGGATTGGCGCATCGACAGCGATCTTCAGTGTGCTCGACGCGGTGCTGTTGCGTCCGCTGCCGTATCCGCAACAGGAGCGACTTGTGGAAGTGCGCGAGTTGAATGAAGCCGGCCGCGGGATGCGTTTTGCGGATCCGAATTTCGATGATCTGCGCGAGCGCACCCGAAGCTTTGACGCGAGCGCAAGCTACAGCGGCGTAGCGGAAGCCGTCGCCGGCGGGGTTGAGCCAGTCCGCACTGACGTGCTGGCCGTCACTGCCGACTACTTCCGCGTGCTCGGCGTCGCGCCGGTGATTGGGCGCTTCTTCGGTGAACAGAATGACGGCGAGGGAAATCAGGTGGCAGTCGTCAGCTACGCGTTTTGGAAACGACAGCTGCAAAGCCGGACCGATCTCAGCGCGACAGCTCTGCGGTTCGGGAATCGCAGCTTTGCTGTCATTGGCGTGCTACCTGCCGGAACTGAGTTTCCGCCGGGAACGGACGTTGTTTGCCAGCGCGGCGGAGTTTACCCGCGGAACGACTCGCGCACCGGGCACAGTGCGCGGGTCATCGGCCGGCTGCGCGCCGGCATCACGCTTGAGCAGGCGGCGGCGGAGGTCGGCGCAATCGGCCGGCAGCTGAAGGAGGAGCACGGGACGCAAATCGATGCGGTGAGCTTCGGCATCGCACCAATGCGCGAGCGGATGGTGAAAGATGTGCGCGGCATCCTGCTCGTCCTTTGCGGCGCGGTTGGGTTGCTGCTTGCGATCGCCTGCTCGAATGTCGCTAACTTGCTGCTGGTGCGCGCGTCGGCGCGGCGGAAGGAAGTTGCTTTGCGCGCGGCGCTCGGCGCGTCGCGCGTGCAGCTGGCGCGGCAATTCATTGCGGAATCGCTGCTGCTGACGTTGATCGCGGGAGCGCTCGGAGCGCTGCTCGCTGTCTGGGGTGTCGAGCTGATCGTTGGCTTCTACCGCGGGAATCTGCCGCGCGTCGGCGAAATCGGCGTCGATGCCAGCGTGCTAGTGTTCGCGCTCGCTGTGTCGGTGATTGTGGGTGTGGTGCTTGGGTTGGTGCCGACGCTGCAAACGTCGCGGCGGCAGTTGCAGGGAGATCTGCAGGACGCAGGGCGCGGCACTGCGGGCGCCGGGCGTACACGTGTGCGCAATCTGCTGATCGTCGCGCAGGTGGCGCTCACGCTAGTGTTGCTGGTCGGCGCCGGGTTGCTCGGCCGGAGCTTTCAGCAACTGATGGAGGTCGATCCTGGCTTCCAGCCGGAGAGCGCCGTCGCGATGACGGTATCAATGTCCTTCGCCGACGAGACCGCGGCGCAACGGCAGCTTTCGCAATTCTACCATCAGCTTCTGGAGCGCATCCAGGCACTGCCGGGCGTAAGCGCGGCGGGAGGAACGAACGGCCTGCCGATGGGCGACCGCGGTGCGAATGGAACGTTCGTCGTGCAGGGCGGGGGTAGACCGGCTAAGACCCAGGAGGATCTCATCGCGCAGTTCAACAATCTCTCAGAGGAAGAGCGCGCGCGGGATGCGGAGTTCCGCGTGGCGAGCGGCGGCTACTTCGCGGCGATGGGTATTCCGCTGGTGAGCGGTCGGGTATTTCAGGAGAGCGACGGCGCAGATGCGCCGCACGTGGCGGTAGTGAGCCATTCGCTCGCGCGGCGTCATTTCCGTAACGAGGAGGCGATCGGGAAACAGATTCAGTTCGGCAACATGGATGGCGATGTTCGCCTGTTGAACATTGTGGGCGTGGTCGGCGATGTGCGCGACACCGGCCTCGATGTCGACGTGCGGCCGACCGTCTACGTGCACTATCTGCAGCGTCCGCGCCATGCGGCGGAGTTCTCGGTTGTGGTGCGCGGGCGAGGGGATGCCGCGGGTCTGATCAACGCGATGCGGCGGGAAGCGCGGACGTTGAATCCCGAGATGCCGACGAAGTTCGAGCCGCTCACACAGCTCGTCTCCGCCTCCCTCGACAACCGCCGCTTCAGCATGATCATGCTCGGCGTTTTCGCCGGCGCGGCGCTCGCGCTGGCGATGGTCGGCCTCTATGGGATCATGGCTTTCATCACCTCGGAGCGCACCACCGAGATCGGCATCCGGATGGCGCTTGGCGCGCAACGCGCAGACATGCTCCGCCTGATCTTGTGGCAGAGCTTCACTTTGGTCGTGATCGGGATCTCCGCTGGTGTGCTGGCCGCGCTCGCTACCACTCGCGTCCTGGCGACGCTTTTATATGGCATCGGCGCGGCGGACGTAGCCACTTACCTCGGCGTAATGCTGCTGCTTGCGTTCGCGGCATTTGCCGCGAGCTATTTGCCCGCGCGCCGCGCGATGAAAGTCGATCCAATGGTTGCGCTGAGACATGAGTGATATCCGCTTCAACTGTTCCAGGCTGATGGCCACACATCTCCTGCCTGCTGTTTCGGCGCTCGTGTTGGCGGCGCTGAGTTGCCACGCACGCGCGGGGTCGGTCGTGGAGGAGAGGGTGGAGGAGACGTATCCGCTCAGCGCCGATGCCACGGTTTCAATCCGGAACGCCGATGGACGGATCCACGTATATGGTTCAAACAAGAACGAGCTGACGATCGTGGCGGTGAAGCGCGCGTTCACGAAGGAGCGGGTCGCCGCGATCAAGATCGACGCGCGAGTCGACGCTACGTCAGCAGTGATCGACACGATCTACCCACCTGCTCCCGAGGGGCGTTTCAAGGATCGCTCCGGGACGGTCGACTACATGCTCTACGTTCCGCAGGCGTGCACCCTGACGAAGGCCGAACTCGCGAACGGCGAGATTCTGCTGCAGGACCTGCGCGGTCCGTCTGCTAGTTCCAGCCTGGGCATGGGCCGCTCGCACGTTCGCAATTGCTTCACGGACCTCAGCGTGACCGTCGGCAGCGGGGGACTGGATGTTTTTTACACGTGGTGGGAGAGTGGCGTCTTCTCCGTCGACGCCGAGATTGCGAACGGCAACGTGCGGCTGACGCTGCCACCGAACGTGGCGGCGCGCATCGATCTCGCCTCGACGTTCGGGAACATCAGAGACCGTTTCAGCAAAGAGCCAGCGAAGGGAGAACAACGAGCGGTGAACACGACGCTCGGTGACGAGAGCAGTATCGAGCTGAAGGTCCGCGCCACGCGAGGAAACATCACGGTCGAGAAGGCCTACTAGGCCAGTGAGCCAGTCGTTTCCGACCCAGCGAACGGCGACGGGGAGAGCGGCCGAGGAATGTGCTTCCGCAGCTCGCGGGCGTGCAGAAGCATCTCCCTCCGAGAATCGCGGTGTTCACTTTCAGGCGACTCGCCACCGCAGGATCTGGGCGGGCAGGAGCCCGGCGGGAGAAAACATGATCAGGGATCTTCGCTTCGCGTTTCGGATGCTCGTGAAGAGCCCGAGCTTCGCGGTCGTCGCGATCGTGGCGCTGGCGCTCGGGATTGGCGTGAACACAACGATGTTCGGGATCGTCAACACGCTGCTCCTCCGGCCCTTGCCGGTCGGGAATCCGGAGCAGTTGGTGCAGATCTACACCGACGATGCACGGAACGGCCGCGCGCCGAATTCGTATCTGAACTTCGTCGACTACGCGAAGCAGAACGCGGTCTTCAGCGGCATTGCCGCGTATCAATTCGTGCCCATGGCGCTCTCCGTCGCGGGCGTCACGAGCAACATCTCCGCGCAGATCGTGAGCGGAAATTACTTCTCCGTGCTCGAAGTAACGCCAGCGCTGGGCCGTGCATTTTTGCCGGAGGAAGACGCCACGCCGAACGGCATTCCCGTGGTCGTGATCGCGCATCGCTTCTGGCAGAAGCTCGGGGGCGACGCGGGCATTGTGGGCAGCACGCTGACGCTGAACGGGCGGCCGTTCACGGTGGTCGGTGTCGCGCCGCCGAGTTTCACCGGGACTGACGTCGGCCTCACGCCCGATCTCTGGGTCCCGACGGCGATGCGCGGCTGGGTCACGCCGGGCGTGCAGGATTGGTTCGAAAATAGACGGGCGCTGATGCTGAACGTGATCGCACGCCTGAAGCCGGGCATCTCGCTTTCGCAAGCTGAAGCGCAGATGAAGACGATCGCGCAGCAATTGCAGAAGGCCTACCCGGAGATGAACAAGGACCGGACCGTGGCGCTCGCCTCCCTGGAAGAGGCGAAGACGCAGGGGATCGGCGGCCCGGGAAACGAGAGCAGCGTCCGCCACGTTTCCATCCTCCTGCTGGCGGCGGCCGGCGGGATCTTGCTAATCTCCTGCGCGAACGTGGCGAATCTCCTGCTGGCACGCGCCACGACGCGGCAGCGCGAGATGGCGGTGCGGCTTGCACTCGGCGCGGGGCGCGGGCGCATCATTCGCCAACTGCTGACGGAGAGCTTGCTGCTGGCGCTGCTCGGCGGGATCGGCGGCGTGGTGCTCGCGTCCTGGCTGGGCGACGTGCTCGTCTCGCTGGTGCCGGCCACGCCCGTGCCGCTCGCGATCGATCCTTCACCCGATGTGCGGGTTGTGTTCTATGCGTTTTTGATGGCGCTGCTCAGCGGGGTGATCTTCGGACTGGCCCCGGCGTTGCAAACGGCGCGCAGGGATCTAACGCAGGCGCTGCGCGAGCGCGCCGCGACCAGCGGCAATGGGAGCGCGCGCTGGAACGTGCGGAATCTTCTGGTGGTGGCGCAGATCGCGATGTCGCTGCTGCTGTTGATCGGCTCGGGCTTGTTTCTGAAGGCGTTCCATAAAGCGCAGGCAATCGATCCCGGCTTTCGCACCGAGAACCTGGCGCTTCTTTCATTCGATTTGAATCTCGCCGGCTACGACGCCGCGCGCGCTTTGC
>JACDCC010000108.1 GCA_013694595.1 Chthoniobacterales bacterium | reverse complement strand
GGCGAGGCAGACGTGCCGTTCTTCTCGATCAGCGGTTCGGATTTCGTCGAAATGTTCGTCGGTGTCGGCGCCAGCCGTGTGCGCGACATGTTCGAGCAAGGCAAAAAGTCCGCGCCTTGCATCATTTTCATCGACGAAATCGACGCAGTGGGGCGCCATCGTGGGCACGGTGTTGGTGGCGGGCACGATGAGCGCGAGCAGACGCTGAATGCCTTGCTGGTGGAGATGGACGGCTTCGACACGCAGGAAGGCGTCATCATCATCGCGGCCACGAACCGGCCGGATGTTCTTGATCCAGCGCTGTTGCGCCCGGGCCGCTTCGATCGGCAGATCACCGTCAACCTTCCGGACGTGAAAGGCCGCGAGGAAATCCTGCGCGTGCATTCGAAGAAAGTGAAGCTCGCGGAAGGCGTGGACCTGAATGTCGTCGCCCGCGGCACCCCCGGTTATTCCGGTGCTGAGCTCGCCAATGTTATCAACGAAGCTGCACTCCTGGCAGCGCGTCGTGGCCTCAAAGGTATCACGCTCCGCGAGCTCGAAGAGGCCCGCGACAAAGTCCGCTGGGGCAAGGAGCGCCGCAGCATGGCTCTCAGCGAGAAGGAGAAGACGAACACCGCCTACCACGAAGCTGGCCACGCGCTGCTGCTCGAGATGCTGCCGAACACTGAGCCGCTGCACAAGGTCACCATCATCCCGCGTGGTCCATCGCTCGGCTCCACGATGTGGCTACCGGAGGAGGACAAGTACACCAACCGCAAGAACGAGCTGCTCGCGAGCCTCATCGTCAAAATGGGCGGACGCGTTGCGGAAGAAATTGTTTTTGGCGACGTCACGAATGGCGCCAGCGGCGACATCAAGATGGCGACCAACGTCGCGCGCCGGATGGTTTGCGAGTGGGGCATGAGCGAAAAGATGGGCATGGTCGAGTACGGTGAGCACGAGGATTACGTGTTCCTCGGCCGCGACATCTCGCGCGCCCGCGATTACAGCGAGGCAACGGCCGAGCAGATTGACCGCGAAGTTCGCAAATTGATCGACGACGCCTACGAGACCGCCACGCGCTACCTCACCAAGCATCGCGACAAGCTGGAGATCATTGCGAAAGCACTGCTCGAGTACGAGACGCTCGACGGATCGCAGGTGCGCGAAATCATCGAGCACGGCCGGATGCTGAACCCACCTGGCCCGCCGCCATCGTCCGGAGAGCAGATGAAGCCGGAGAAGCCGCCGAAGCAGGTCGTCGTCGCCCCTGACGTCACGCCTCCGCTCGGCGGAGGACTGAGCGGCGCTCCCGCGTAGCAGGGGCCAACGCGTTCGACCGCCGTAACAGGCTGCCGGCAGCCAAAGCACCGCCGCCGACGTGCGCGCTTGCCACTCGCCTTTCTGTCAATCCGAGCGATGTAGAGGAATCTCCCCGCGCAAGTTATCAGCGCGTCGTCAGGCGCTCGGCGGTGATAAACTGCCGCTACACTGCGAGCTTGCCAACGCCGAACGAGACCGTCTCCGCCCTCTGCACTCCGCCTATTCACCGCTGATCCGACGGCTGCCAGAAAGCGACGCTGCCGCTGTCAGGCCCACACGTGCAAACCCGCGCACGCCATCCCCTCGCGTCGAACGCTACAACTTCGGCCCGCCGGTGCTCACCACGTGAACGGTGCTCGCTTGCGGTCCCATTTCGCCTTGCGACTGGTCGTAGCGGACTTCCATGCCCACCTTCAATTCCTCGAACGGTGTGTTCACGATCGCGTTCCGGTGGAAGTAAATGTCGACTCCGCCGCCATCGGTGATGAAGCCGTAATCGCTGAACAACTTCGTGATCAATGCACGCGGCTCGGCGTGTGTTTTCACCTCATGCCTTTGACGCTCGACGAGATCTTTTAACTGACGCTCCATCGTCTTGAAGGCATCGTTGATGATCTTCGTGAGCGGCTCGTGCATCTCGTGCTCGGTCTGCTTCTCGTCGGCCACGAGCTCGTGCCCGGGCGGTACCGTCACGTCAATCCGGACGCGGAACGGATTGCCCGACCGCTGCTGCTGATTCGGGTGCTCTACTGCGACATCGCAGCGGCTGATGTGATCGCAAAAACGATCCAGCCGCGCGGCTTTGCTGCGGATCAGGTGGTCAATGTCGGGTGTCTTCTCGACGCCGCGGTAGGAAATTTCAACAGGTAGTCGCATGGTTGCTTACAAGATGGTGTTCGGATGTTCGCGCGGCCGGCACGCACGTGAAGTAGCCGCGCTCAAGCTGTGGTTAGACCGGCTGAAGCGAACGGAAGTGCTGCAGGAGATTGGCCGGCTCGGTTTTTACCAGATCGGATTTTACGTGCTCCACGATGCGTTCGCGCACTTCGTTCGGGAGCAAATCGGAAATCGAGGAGTAGATCTGCGTCGGTGCCGCAAACGACCAGCCTTCCGTTCCTTCGGTTTTCACGACATCTGCGATGTGATCCGCCAGCTGCCTGAAAATGCGGCGATCGTTCTCGGTTTCGAGTGCCTGCCGTTCGGCGATCGCGTTCATGTGACGTCCGCTGGCCGCCTGGCCGCCGCCGTTGCCCACCGGGAAACGGCCGGCTTGGTCGGTGAGCTTATCCTTGTAGCGCCCGTGCGCATCGGTCAATTCCTCCGACTGGACCAGTTGCAGGCTCGGCCCGCGATTCGGCGTCTCGACGACTCGATATGCTTTCAAACTGCCGCGATCCGCCGTGATGATGAGTGATGTAGGTGTCATTCGCTGAGTGAGATTCGGGTTCGCAAATGAATCGTTTTTCGGCACAAAACTGCGCTGACGAAGTTGGACGTCGAAACGCCGTCGCCTGCCGATAGCGGCCGTAAACGTTGCGACCGTCTTTTTGCGCAGAAGGCGCCGCCAAGCCCTCCGCTTCGCGAACACGAACGCAGATCAGCCGCAGAGCGGCGAACGCGCATATCCGGCGAGTAAGTCTGCCGGATCACGAAAAATAGACACCGCGCCCGAAGCGCGCAGTTCGTCCTCCGAAAACCCGCCGCAGAGCAGCGCGATCGTCTGCAGCCCGAGCTTTTTCGCGGCTTGGATGTCGTACGGCGTGTCGCCGATCACGATCGCTTCGTCCGCGCCCACCTTCAGCAGATTCAACGCGCCGAGGAATACATCCGGGCGTGGCTTCGAATTTCTGACGTCGCTTTTGGTGGTCTGCGAATCGATCAGCTCGCCTATCTCCGCCAACTTCACGTAGTGCTCGATTTCAGTCTCGTTTCCGGACGACGCGAGCGCCACCCGTTTCCCATCGTCGCGGACCCGCTGCAGCAGCTCACGCACTCTCGGAAACGGCCGCACACGCTCGAGATACTTTTTCTTGAAAAGATCTGCCCGGAACTTCTCCACCTCCTTGCCGATTTCACGCTGCTCGGATGCGGAGAGGAACACCGGCAGATATTGATCGCCGCCCTTGCCGATCTGATGTCGCAGCTCGTGGTAAGGGATCTCCTTTCCGAAATGCTGGAACGTCTCGTCCCACGCTTCGGTGTGAAGATCGTTCGAGTCTACGAGGGTGCCGTCGAGATCGAAGATGGCCGCGCGGATCATGCCCGCTACCTCTTTGGGAGCGCTGCTCATCGTTCTTCTCCAGGCGCCGCCACCGCCTTCGCTTTTCGAGCCCGCGGGGCACGTCTCGGCGGAATCTCTCCCGGCTGTCCGCTGCGTGGCACCTCCACCTGCCGCTTCTTCCAGGATTCATGACGCGCTTTGGCCTGCGAACCGGCGGTCAACCGCAGCAGCTTGGTCGAGCGACCATCGACCGGAAAGTCGTCGCCGGACGCGAACTTATCGCCGTCCTCGATGAAACCGTCTTCATCCGCGGTATCCATCACGAGCCGCCACTCGAGAGCTTCCTCACCCGGGAGCACGAACGCGATTGTCTCGTGGTGCGCATTGATCAGGAGCAGGAAGGTCTTATCGCGAATCGGCTCTCCTTCGAAGCTGAGCACGTCAATCGTGTCGCCGCTCAAGAGCATCCCGAGGCAACGGACAAACGGCGAGTTCCATTCCTCCTCGCTCATCTCATTCCCTCCCAGATTGAACCACATCACGTCCTTGATTTCCGAGCCACGAATGCGGCGGCCCTGGAAAAATTTCGGGCGCCGAAACACCGGATGCTCCGCGCGCAACTGGATCAGCTTCTTCGTGAACGCCAGCAGCTGCTCCTGCTCGGCGTCATGTTCCCAGTTCAGCCAGCTGATCTCGTTGTCCTGACAATACGCGTTGTTGTTTCCCTGCTGGGTGCGCGCCCATTCGTCGCCCGCACAGATCATCGGCACGCCTTGCGAGAGGAGCAGCGTGGTCAATAAATTCCGCCGCTGCTGCGCGCGTAAAGCGTTGATATCAGGATCGTCGGTGGGGCCTTCGACGCCGTGGTTCCATGAGTGATTGTTGTTATCGCCGTCGTTGTTGTTCTCGCCGTTCGCCTCATTGTGTTTTTTGTTATAGCTGACGAGATCGTTCAGCGTGAAACCGTCGTGCGCGGTGATGAAGTTGATGCTCGCATAGGGGCGGCGGCCGTTGTGCTGGTACAAATCCGGGCTGCCGGTGAGGCGATACGCCATCTCGCCGATGCGGCTCTCGTCCCCTTTCCAGAAGCTCCGCACCGCGTCGCGATATTTCCCATTCCACTCCGCCCAAAGCACCGGGAAGTTTCCCACCTGATAGCCGCCGTCGCCGACATCCCACGGCTCGGCAATGAGCTTTACCTGCGACAGCACCGGGTCCTGGTGAATGATCTCGAAAAACGCGTGCAGCTTATTCACGCCGCCGAAGTCGCGCGCGAGGGTCGACGCGAGATCGAAGCGAAACCCGTCCACGTGCATCTCCAGCACCCAGTAGCGGAGGCTATCCATCACCAGCTGAAGCGTGCGCGGATGCAGCAGGTTGAACGTGTTCCCCGTCCCCGTGAAGTCCATGTAGAAGCGGGGATCTTCCGGCGAGAGCCAGTAATAAGCCTGGTTATCGATCCCGCGGAAACTCAGCGTCGGACCCATGTGATTCCCCTCGCCCGTGTGATTGTAGACGACGTCCAGAATCACCTCGATGCCCGCGGCATGGAGGTTTCGCACCATGCTCTTGAACTCTGACACCTGGCCGCCGGTGCCGCCGCTGCTGGAATATTTCGCCTCGGGCGCAAAGTACCCGAGCGAGTTGTAACCCCAGTAATTCGTCAGCCCGTTGTCGACGAGGATCTTGTCATTCACGAACTCGTGGACTGGTAGCAATTCCACCGCCGTCACGCCGAGTTCCGTCAGATATTTGATTGCCGCTGCACTGCCCATTCCGGCATACGTGCCGCGGAGCTCTTCCGGCACGTCCGGCATCAATCTCGTGAATCCCTTCACGTGCACCTCGTAGATGATCGACTTGTTCAGCGGCGTCCTTGGCGGTTTGTCATCAGCCCAATCGAATGCCGGATCGATCACCACCCCCTTCGCCATGCCCCACGCGTCGTCCCGGAAGTCACGCGTCAGATCACCGGCCTCCGCGCCGACGACGTAGCCGAACATCTCATCCGACCAATTGATTGTTCCGGCGATCGCCTTCGCATACGGATCGAGCAGCAGCTTCGAGCTGTTGAAACGCATCCCGCGCTCCGGATTATAGGGGCCGTAAACGCGATAGCCGTAGAGCTGCCCCGGCTGCACATCCGGGAGAAACAAATGCCACACCTGATCGGTGTGCTCCGTCATCGGAATGCGGATGTTCTCCTGCGTCGACTCCACCCGATCGAAGAGGCAAAGATCGACCGAGGTCGCGCTCTCCGAGAAGATCGCGAAATTCACGCCATTTCCCATCCAGGTCGCTCCGAGCGGGTAGGGATATCCGAGCCAAATCTTTACCGGTGTCATAATTCGAGAGCGGCTCCTATCGGCTACGCGGTTCGGCTTGGCAACGGCTGCTGCATCCTGCTCCGCGGCCAAAACGTGGAACGATCCTCTTGTCCGGCTCGCCCGCCGACTGGACAAGATTGCGGAACTACGAAGCGGATTTACGCCGCTCACGCTGCTACCTACGGGCGGCTCTAAAAGCGGCGGAACCAGCCGTACGGGAATGCGTCGCCAGGGCAATCAGTCGCCCAGCGCGGCGGGTTCATCTCGCGATGCGGTCGCACGCCGATCGTCCGGCCCTCCGATTTTCCGCAGCGCTCCCGCAGATATTTGATCAGCTCTTCCGTTGCCTCCATCTGCGCGCTCGTCGGGCGATGCCGGTTAAAGTCGCCCACCAGGCAGATGCCGAGTGAGATGTTGTTCAGGTAATCGCTGTGCACGTGCCCGCCGTTGATCTGGCGGCGCCAACGATCCCCAATCTCGATCTGGCCGTCGCCGGACGAGGTGCCGTTCCCCACCACGAAATGATAAGCCATCCCGTTCTGCATTCGCCGCACGCGGCGGTGGTAATAATCGAACGCGCGTGCATTCCCCTGCCGGGTGCCGCTGTTATGCACGATGATAAACTTCCACCGCGCACGCTGCACCGGCGCCCGCCGGATTGCTTCGATCACTGGATTCGACAGGTAGCGATAGCTGACGCGCTTCG
>JACDCC010000103.1 GCA_013694595.1 Chthoniobacterales bacterium | reverse complement strand
GGGTGCTTCCGCGGGAGGTGTCGAGCCCAGGGGTAGGAGCGGCCGAATTGCACGGACGCGGTAGAACCGCTGCTGCGCTGGCGTCGCGAAGATGCTGCGACTGGTCTGCATGCCAGCATCTGGCGTGATGATGTCGAACCCCGGCGGTGGACCAGCTCGGCGCGGATAGATCCGCCTTGAACTCGATTTGATACAATCGTGGTGCAGTGCTCGTCCACGCCAGGAGCGAGTTTGCACCACCCGCACTTGTCAGGAACTGCGTGATTTGCAGCCGATCGTTACCCTTGGTGGGATTGGTGCCGTTCAGGTATTCTTCGAGGTCGGTCGTCCCGTCGCCGTCGGTGTCGGCATTTGGATTAGCTCCGAGGCCGCCGAGATAGAGAAACTCGAAAGCGTCAGCCATTCCATCGCTGTCTGTGTCACGGCCCGGCCGAATCGTGTCGGTCTGCACCGCGAAGGTGCCATCGCCGAGATTGATCCACCCGCAGTTCCCCGACCACGCGAAGCCTTCCATGCGTCCATCAGAGAACCGCAGACGCGGGTTGCCTGTCGCCTCGAAGTTAATCCAGCCGATGTTCGCTCCATAGGCGAGGCCACGGAGCTTCGCGGCCCAGGCGATGTCGGATCGATCGTGTAATTCACGCCAAAGTCGGTGCCGGAGCTGTTCGAATACTGGATCTGGTTCACGGGAAAACCGCTTCCAATGTTGATCCAGCCGACGTTCGCTCCATAGATCCAGCCGGAGCAGACGTATTCGCCGATCACCACGCCATTCGCCGCGTCGGCCCGCCAGTTCATCCAGCCGATGTTCGCCCCGTAGCTGGCGGCGTTCGCGGAATTGATGGTGGAATCAGCCTCCGCCACCAACGGTGAGACGAGAACCGCGACCAGCACTGCGACGAGTTTCTTCATCGAGCAGTGACTCTATTAAGTTCCGTCCTGCCGCGACGATACAAATCAGTATGCGAAATGGCAGCAGAGATGATCCACAGCAACGCCACCTGCGTCGGCACTCAATGACCAGCTGTCGCCCAGCTCGCCGCCGCTCTGCCGGCGCGCGTTCCGGTGGCGAAGCAGCCTTGCAGGAGGTAGCCGCCGGTGGGTGCTTCCCAGTCGATCATCTCACCGGCAACGAACACGCCGGGGAGCTTCTGCAGCATCAGGTTCTCGTCCAGCTCCTGCCAGCGAACGCCACCTGCTGATGAGATGGCTTCGGCGATTGGGCGCGGGGTGGTCAGCCGCAGTGGGAAACTTTTGACGCGGTGGATCAGCTGCTCGGCGTCTTGCAGTTCACTTGCGAAGAACGTCTCCAGCAGCGCGACCGCGGACGGGCTGAGCTTCAGCGTCCGCTGCCACTCGTTAGGCGGGGCGGCGTTCGCCAGCCGCTCGCGCAGGGCTTCGATGGTGAGCTGCGGCTTCAGGTCGATCGTGATCTGCGGCTCTGCCATGGCGCGAAGCAGCGGCCCCAGCCGGTAAACCGCACCACCTTCGATGCCATAACGCGTGATGAGCAGCTCACCGGAGACAGTTTCGCTGCCGGCGCTCACAGCGAGGTTCTTGAGCGGCAAACCTTCCGCGCGTTCGAGCAGCTGCGGCGGCCAATCGACAGTCCAGCCGCAGTTCGCCGGCTGCCATGGCGCGATCTCGACGCCGTGCTGCTGGAGCATGGCCGGCCAGCTGCCGTCGGAGCCGGTCTCCGGCCAGGAAGCGCCACCCAGCGCCAGCACGACAGCTCGTGCGTCCACCGCCATCGTTTCGGCGTCCCGCTCAAATTCAACGCGCCAGGCATCACTCTCCTTTGCGAGCGCCGTCAATCGGCATCCAACATCAAACCGAACGCCAGCAGCCCGCAGGCGGTGCACCCAGCCGCGTAGCAAGCCGGCAGCTTTTTGACCGCGCGGAAAGACGCGGCCGCTCGTGCCGACGTAGGTTTCGACTTCGAGTTCGGCGGCCCACCTGCGCAGCGCGTTGGGGCCGAATTCCTGCAGCAGATCCCGCCATCGTTCCGCTTCGGCGCCGTAGCGTGATGGGAAGTTCTCGACCGGCTCGCCGTGCGTGAGATTCAAACCGCCGCGCCCGGCGATCAGGAACTTGCGGCCGACGGAACGTTGGGCGTCGGCGACGAGCACGTTCGCTCCGGCGGCAGCAGCCACTTCCGCGGCGCGCAGGCCTGCGGGGCCGCCGCCGATCACGAGGACCTCGGTGCTACTGCGTG
This sequence comes from Chthoniobacterales bacterium, assembly GCA_013694595.1. Lineage (GTDB taxonomy): Bacteria > Verrucomicrobiota > Verrucomicrobiia > Chthoniobacterales > UBA10450 > JACCTI01. The sequence continues at coordinate 2,369 of JACDCC010000103.1, read as the reverse complement.
CCGTCATGCGGGACATTAAGGCCTTCCATTTGTCATTCCGAACGAAGTCGAGGAATCCCTTAAAGAGATGTCTCGGCTTGGCTCGACATGACAGAGCAGTGGGAGAGAGGACCGCAGCCGCGTTAAAGCTTCGTCTTGATCCCGCAGGCGCAGAGGGCGCACCAGCCTGGCAGCGCTTCGAACAGGACGAACGCTCCAGCTCCGAGCAGAAAAGCGCCAACGAAAGGTCGCTCCTGCACGAACAGCGCCCCGGCAACGAGCAGAGCAACCGCCATTCCTCCCCGCACCAGCCTGCCCGTCGTTCCGATGTTCCGCGCAAAAGGGTTCCTCATCCGAGACTGATACGTTCCGGAGTCGCCTTTCGACTCCTGTTTCCCAAGGGCAGCCTCTGGCGCGTCTGGAAAGGTGGTCGGGATTCGGGCAAGTTCTTCGCGTGGAGCCTGCCACGAAGCCGCGCGCAATTATCCATTTCGACATGGATTGCTTCTACGCGGCGATCGAAATCCGTGACCGCCCGGAGCTGGCAGGCGTTCCGGTAGGCGTGGGCGGCGCGCGCGATCGGCGTGGCGTCTTGACCACGTGCAATTACGAGGCGCGGAAGTTCGGCGTGCACTCCGCCATGCCGACTTTCATGGCGCTGCAGCGTTGTCCGAAGCTCGTCATCGTGCCGACGCGGTTTGAAGTTTATCGGCGCGAATCGGCGGCCATTCGCGCCATTCTTCATCGCTTCTCGCATCTCGTGGAGCCGCTTTCGCTCGACGAGGCTTATCTCGATGTCTCTGCGCATCCCGGCGCACCCGGAGCGCTCGCGCAGGTCATCCGCGAACTGATCTTCCGGAAGACGAAGCTCACGGCATCAGCGGGGATTGGGCCTAACAAACTGATCGCCAAAATTGCCAGCGACCTCAACAAGCCGAACGGACAGTGCGAGGTGACGCCCGAGCAGGTGTCGGAGTTCATCGCAGCATTGCCGGTGCGGAAGCTCTGGGGCATCGGGCAAGTGACGGAACAGAAGCTGGAGCGGCTCGGAGTTACTACCTGCGCGGAGCTGCAGCGCTTTACACGCGGAGTATTGTGTGAGCACTTCGGCAGGTTCGGGCTGGAGCTGTATGATCAGTGCCGCGGCATCGATGACCGGCAGGTGGAGCCCGATCGCGAGCGTAAATCACTCAGCAACGAGGAGACGTTCTCGAGCGATCTGCAAACAGCCGACGAATGCGAAGAGCGGCTGCCGGAGTTATTCGATGAGTTCGTGAAGGAGCTCGGGCAGAAGGCAAAGACGCGTCTCGTGACGAAGGTGTTTGTGAAGCTGAAGTTCAGCGACTTCACCCGCACGACGATTGAACGAGCGGGCCGGAGGCCGACGCTCGAGCAGTTCAGCGAGCTGCTGCACGAGGCGTTCGCGCGTACCGGAAAGAGCGTGCGGTTGATCGGCATCGGTGTTCGTTTTGCTTCCACCGATTCCGCGGATGCTTCGCAGCTCGCGCTGCTGTGACGCAGTCATCCTGAGGCAGGCGAAGCGCGCCGAAGGACCCCCGTTCGGAGCCTGCGCCTGCATATCGCGGGAGAGTGCGATTAAGCGCATTCGTTGTGGTTCGTTCTGGAGTCGCGGGACGTCTAGCGGCTGGCGTGAGGTCCCACGCCGTCTGCGCGGCTCGGGATGACGGGTTGGCCTGCTTGCGATCGTGGAGCGGTTCGGGACCGTATCGGCTCCATGACGCATGCGAATCTCTTCACGCCTCTGCAGCTGCGCGATGTGCGACTGCGGAATCGCATCGGTGTCTCGCCGATGTGCCAGTATTCCAGCGCCGACGGCTTCGCCAACGACTGGCATCTGGTGCACCTCGGGAGCCGTGCGGTCGGCGGTGCGGCGCTGGTGATGGCGGAAGCGACGGCGGTAGTACCGGAGGGCCGCATCAGTCCGCAGGATCTCGGGATTTGGAAAAACGACCACGTGGAGATGCTTGGGCGCATCTTCCGCTTCATCGAAGAACAGGGATCTGTGCCCGCCATTCAGCTGGCGCACGCCGGCCGCAAGGCGAGCACTCCCCCGCCCTGGGGAAACGGCGAGGCCGTGAGCGAAGCGGATGGTGGCTGGCGGCCGATCTTCGCGCCGACGGCTGAAGCATTCGACAGCGGCGATATCGTTCCGCAGGAAATCAATCGTGCCGGTATTCAACGCGTGGTCGAGGCGTTCGCGGACGCGGTGCAGCGCTCGCTGGAGGCGGGTGCGCAGATGGTGGAAATCCATGCAGCACACGGATATCTGCTGCACGAGTTTCTTTCGCCGTTGATCAACAAGAGAAGCGACGAATACGGCGGCACGTTCGAGAACCGCACCCGCGCGCTGCGCGAAGTGGTGGAAGCAG
>JACDCC010000089.1 GCA_013694595.1 Chthoniobacterales bacterium | reverse complement strand
CTTCGTCGACGAGCCCGTAATCTTTCGCCTCGGGCGCCGACATGTAGTAATCGCGGTCGGAATCGTGGTGCACCTTCTCTTCGGGCTGTCCCGTGTGCTGGGACAAAATGCGAATCAGGCGCTTCTTAAGCTTGAACATGTATTCAACCGTGCGCTCGACGTCGCTCGCCTGCCCCTGCGCTCCTCCCGAAACCTGATGAATCATGATGTCGGAATTTGGAAGCGCGAATCGCTTGCCTTTCGTTCCGGCCGCCAGCAACACGGCGCCCATGCTCGCCGCCATCCCCAGGCAATAGGTCGTCACGTCGCAGGTCAGGAATTGCATCGTATCATAAATCGCGAGCCCGGCTGTGACCGAACCGCCGGGCGAGTTGATGTAGATATTGATGTCCTTCTTGCCGTCTTCCATCTGCAGGAACAGCAGCTGCGCGATCACCAGATTCGCGATGTGGTCATCAATCGGAGTGCCGATAAAAACGATACGATCCTTCAGCAGCCGCGAGTAGATGTCGTAGCTGCGCTCCCCTCGCCCGGTCTGCTCCACCACCATGGGGATGAGCACCGATTGCGATAAATTTGTGTTGGAAAAAGTCATGGGATTATTCAGGCGAAGCGCTTCCGGAAGACGGATTGGAAGCCGGCGGGACGCTAACATTCGACTTTAGGAAATCAAGAGTCTTGCCCAGCAGAACCTCTTCCGCGACGCCGTCCATCCGGTCGTGTTCCTCGAGTTCTTTGCGCATTTTTTCGACGGGAATGTTGTACTGCGCTGCCTGTTCGCGGATGCGTTCGTCCAGCTCTTCGCGGGTGATCTTGATCTCCTCGCGTTCGGCAATTCGATGCAGGATGAAGTTCGTTTTCAATCGATGTCCTGCGAGCGAGCCGGCGCCCTCGATCAACTCCTTCTCCTTGCCTTTCAACATCTCGTCCGGCACACCGCGTTCACGATTTCGATGAACAAGTTCGTTTAATGCCCGGCGCGTCTCGTTCTTTAGCAGCACAGGCGGCAAATCGAAACTGATGTGCTCGTGCAGGAACTTCACGATCTGCGATTCCTTCGCTCGTTCGATCTCGTGTTCCTTCTCGTGCTCGAGGTTGTGCTCCAGAGTGTGGCGGAGGTCGTGCAGCGTTTTGCCGGGGAGCAGCTTTTCCGCCAATGCATCGTCCAGCTCCGGCAGCACTTTGCGTTTGATCTCGTTCAAGGTGACAGCGTAATCGGCGCGCTTCCCAGCAAGCTCCGGCACCGGGAAATCCGCGGGAAATTCCACCTGCACGCTGCGCGTTTCATCAGCGGCCATCCCGACGATTTGCTCCGGGAACTGCGGCAGAAAATTCTCGGGCGCGACGTGCAGCCAGAACTTCTTGCCGCCATGCAAGTTCTTGCTCGCTTCCGGAACAATCTCGCTGATCGGCACCCCATCGACGGAACCATCGAAATCAATGACCGCAAAGTCTTCCATGGCGAGCGGCCGGTCGGTCACGTCAGCAAAATCTGCCGACTGATCGCGGATTCGCTCAAGGGCAGCGTCCACTTCCGCATCTGTCACTTCGGTTGATGGCAGCTCTACGGGAATGTTCTTGTAGTCCGGGAGCTCGAACTCCGGAGCCGTCACCACCGTCGCGCGAAAGCGCATCGAGCGATCATCACCAAACTCGACGTCCTCGAGGTTCGTGAGCGAAACCACGCGCAGTTGCTTCTCAGCGATCGCCTCGTGGTAACTCTTCGAGACGAGCTTCTTCGTCAGCTCCTCCTGGATCTCCTTCCGGAACTTGCGTTCGATCACCGGCTTCGGCGCTTTGCCCGCGCGATATCCGGGAATCCGGGCATGGCGGGCGTAGTTGTTGGCGATGGAATCCCACTCTTTGCGCACCTCTTCCGGAGGCAGCTCGATCTTGAGCGTTGCGACGCTGTGCGGCTGCGTTTCAACTTCGACTTTCATGAGCGGAGCGACGGTAAGGGCGCGCCGCCGGAATCGCAACCGAGCCTCAGCTCGTCGCAGCGAAGACACGCTCGCCTTTTACGTAGACCGAATGGGTCTGCGGAATTCCGAAATAGTAGGCGAGTTCGCGGTAATCGGTGCAATCGAAGATAGCAAAGTTCGCGAGCTTGCCCGGCTCGAGCGAACCGATGCGATCGCCCCGATGCAGACTGTAGGCAGCGTTGATGGTGGCGGCTGTCACACCTTCAGCCGGGGTCATCTTCATCTGCGTGGCGGCTAACGAGAGCACCATCGGCATCGACGGCGTTTGCGATGAGCCGGGGTTAAAGTCGGTTGCGAGCACCACCGCCAGGCCGGCGTCGATCATCTCCCTTGCCCGCGGATAGCGGGTCTTACCGAGCGCATAGACAGAGCCGGGCAGCAGGACAGGCTGCACCTTCGCGCGGAGCAATGCCTCGATCCCATCCTCTTCTGTTTGCTCAAGATGATCTGCGGTGGCGGCGCCAAGCTCGGCCGCGAGAGCTGCTCCGCCGGAGTTTGTCAATTGGTCGACATGCATGCGCAAACGGAGCTGATGACTCTTCGCTGCGGTCAGAATTCGTCGCGCCGTTTCGATGTCGAAATAGCCGCGCTCGCAAAAGATATCGCAGTATTCGGCCAGCCCTTCGGCTGCCACCTGCGGGAGCATCTCGTTAATGACACAGTCGACATAGCGCTCGGGCTGGTCGCGGAACTCCTCCGGAATTGCGTGAGCGCCCAGGAAAGTCCGAACGAACTCCAGCGGCGTCTCGGCGTCGAGGTCCCGCATGACCCGCAGCATCTTCAGCTCGTCCGCCAGCGTGAGACCATATCCTGACTTGCCTTCCACCGTGGTGGTGCCGCATTGCAGGAACCAGCGCGCGTGCTTCAGCGCCTGCTGCCGCAATTCCTCTTCAGACGCAGCGCGCGTCTTCGCGACCGTCGAGCGGATGCCCCCGCCGGCGGCGGCGATCTCTTCGTAGCTCGCCCCACGAGCCCGCAGCTCGAACTCATCGACGCGATTTCCGCCGAAAACCGGGTGTGCGTGCGCGTCGATAAACCCGGGCAGCACGACGCGTCCGCCGGCATCGACGACCTGCGCATCGGCAGGCATCTGCCGTGCTATCTCATCCGATCGGCCGAGCGCGGCTATGACGCCATCGCGCACGAGCATTCCGCCATGACTTACAATCGCGACGTCACTGAGCTCAGCGCCGACTCGCGGACGACCTGGACCGGCGAGCGTGACAAGCTGCGCCGCATGGAGAACCGCGAGCGTGTTCATGAGTTTGAAAATTGACGCGCAGCGGAGCAGTGCCGCGCTCGCAATTCGTCAGGCGAGTTTGCTCTCTACGATCGCGCTGATCCTCTGAAACTCCGTGTCCGAATCCGCACGCAACTTCCGGAGCTTCACCCCGAGAGCGGTTTTGAAATCCTCATCCTTCAAACCGCCAAGATTGATCCGCACGTTCATCGCCGCTCCTTCAAGTCCCGAACGCAACGCGAGCAGCCCCACCCCTACGTCAGAGATCGACGCGGGATTGCCGTTTTCCGCCATGCCGGCGAGCAGCGGGTAAGCTTTCGCCGCGGTTTCCATCACCCGAAGCGGAATCTCCGCTGCGTATTTGTTCGCCTGCTGAATGGCCGCCGCGCGCGCTGCTTTCTCTTCCGCCGATGATTTCGGCAGCGAGAATGCTGCCATCACTTTGTTGAATGCGGCGGTGTCTTCATCGACGAGGAAAAGCAGCTCGTCCTTGAAGCGCTGCGCCTGCACCGCCCACCCGCTGAAATAGCCGAGACGCTCGTCCCAACCGCGTTTGCCAGCGGAAAGGTTCGCCACCATCCCGCCGAGCGAAACTCCGAGGGCGCCCATCAGAGCCGCCACTGAACCGCCACCAGGAGCCGGCGAATCGCTGAGCGTTTCGTTGCAGAACTGCCGCAGGTTCATCTGCACGAGCGATTTCGCTGAAGCCTCCTCGATCTTCAGCTCGATGATCTTTTCTTTCGGGTCGAACGGCTTCAGCTCACTTAATCCCATCGACCGGATCGCGATGTCGATCAGCTCTTCTTCTGACGCTCCCTCGGACCATCTCTGTTTCCGGAGATAATGCTTCCCAGCCTCGACGAGACTCTTCTTTGGCAGCATCCCGACGATTTCCGAGCCGGTGACGCGCAGTCCACGCTGGCTGGCAGATTCCTCGCACGCATCAAATGCCGCGTGCAGCGGCGTTTCCTCCAAATTCGTCAGGTTCATGGAAACCTGCGCCATCCCGTATTCCTCCACATACCAGCCGATCGCCTTGACGTGCTTCAGTTTTCCCGGCACGCGCACCGGTTCGCCGTTTTCGTCGAGCACCGGTTTTCCGGCAGGTGTGCCGTCATCGGTCTTCACGCGACCGTTCTCCCGCACATCGAAAGCGACCGAGTTCGCGCGGCGCACGGAGCGGGTGTTCAGGTTTGCATTGTAGGCGACCAGGAACTCGCGTGCGCCGATCGCCGTCGCACCCGACTTCTCGCTGTAAACTGCCGGTCCGAAATCAGGCTTCCAGGCGGGTTCTTTGATCTTGTCGAAGAAGCCTTCGTATTCACCGGCGCGGATCACGGCGAGGTTTGAACGTGCCGGGTCAGGAGCTGCCTTCTCGTAGAGATAAATGGGAATCTTCAACTCTTCGCCGACTCGCCAGCCTAGCTGCCGCGCGCATTCGATCGCCTCTCCCCAGCTCACGTTACTGACCGGAATGAATGGGCAAACATCCGTCGCACCCATTCGCGGATGTGCACCAGAGTGCTTCCGCATGTCGATCAGCTCCGCCGCCTTTCGAATGCCGCGGAAAGCTGCTTCCACCGCAGCGTCGGGAGCGCCAGCAAAGGTGACAACCGTGCGGTTGGTGCTCGCGCCCGGGTCGACGTTGAGCAGCGAAACGCCCTCAACGGATTCGATGGCGGCGGTGATCTGTCGGATTACCTCCAGGTTGCGGCCTTCAGAGAAATTCGGGACGCATTCAATTATTTTTTTCATTGTTCGGTCTCTATCGGCTCAGTCCCGCGCCTGCGGCTTAAGCGGGATGCCAATGTCATTCGCTGCGGTAAACTTGATCGCGCGCGAATATCCCGCGTCCGCGTGGCGCAGAACTCCCATCCCCGGATCACTCGTTAGAACACGCTCGAGCCGCCGCGCGGCATCTTCACTGCCATCGGCCACTACCACCATGCCGGCATGCTGCGAGTAGCCGATTCCGACGCCGCCGCCGTTGTGAATCGAAACCCACGATGCGCCGGCGGCGGTATTCACGAGCGCATTCAGCAACGCCCAATCTGCGATCGCGTCGCTGCCGTCGAGCATGCCTTCCGTCTCGCGATAAGGCGATGCCACCGAGCCGGTGTCGAGGTGATCGCGTCCAATCACGATCGGCGCTGAGACCTCGCCGTTCCGCACCAGCTCGTTCAAAGCCAGCCCGAACTTCGCGCGCTCGCCGTAGCCGAGCCAGCAGATCCGCGCCGGCAGCCCCTGAAACTGAATTCGCTCCTGCGCGAGTGTCATCCAGCGCGCGAGGAGCTTGTTGTCTGGAAACATCTCGAGCGCGAGCTCATCCGTGCGCGCGATGTCGGCAGGATCGCCGCTCAACGCGACCCACCGGAATGGCCCCTTCCCCTCGCAGAACAGCGGACGGATGTATTCAGGAACGAAGCCGGGAATGTCGAACGCGTTCGCCACGCCTGCCTTCCGCGCCTGCGTCCGGAGGTTGTTCCCGTAGTCGAATGTCACCGCGCCGCGCTTCTGCAACGCGAGCATCGCCTCCACGTGCACGGCCATCGATTTCATCGACCGCGCGATGTATTCGTCGGGGTCGCTCGCGCGAAGTTGCCGCGCCTCGTCGAGGCTGATGCCGTGCGGCACGTAGCCGTGCAACGCGTCGTGCGCGCTGGTTTGATCCGTCAGGACATCCGGCACGATATCGCGCCGGACCATCTCCGGGAGCACGTCGGCGCAATTTCCGACCAAGCCGACCGACAGAGCGCGACCCTCCGTGCGCGCGCGCTCGATCAACTCCAGCGCTTCGTCGAGCGAAGTAGCAATTTTGTCGCAGTAGCCGCTCTTCAGCCGCTTCTCGATCCGCGCCGCGTCAACCTCCACGCCGAGAAACAGCGCGCCCGCCATCGTCGCAGCGAGCGGCTGCGCACCGCCCATTCCGCCCATGCCGCCGGAGACGACAAACTTCCCTTCCAGCGAACCACCAAAGTGACGCACCGCCGCTGCGCCGAAAGTCTCGAACGTGCCCTGCACGATGCCTTGACTGCCGATGTAGATCCACGACCCGGCCGTCATCTGGCCGTACATCGTGAGCCCCATCCGCTCGAGGCGGTTGAACTCGGAGGAGTTCGACCAATGTCCGACGAGATTGGAGTTCGCAATCAGCACCCGCGGCGCATCGGGATGCGTCCTGAACACGCCGACCGGTTTCCCCGATTGCACCAAAAGCGTTTGGTCGTCCTCGAGTTCGCGCAGCGAGTGGACGATGGCATCGAAAGCTTCCCAGCTCCGGGCTGCGCGTCCCGTACCGCCGTACACGATCAACTCGTCAGGATTCTCGGCCACCTCCGGATCGAGGTTGTTCATTAGCATGCGGAGGGCGGCTTCCTGGACCCATCCCTTGCAGCTCTTCTCAGCACCGCGCGGCGCGCGGATCTCGCGGGTCGAACTCATAATTTTTCCATCTCGCTGTCGAACTCACCTGCGCGAATCGCTGCGGCCACCCGTTCGATGTCACGATACATCGCGCGATCTTCCAGGAACGGCGGCACGATCTCCCGCAGCTGCGCATACGCCTGCTCGACCCCCGGACCGCTCTTCAACGGCCGGCGATACTCGATTCCGGTGGCGGCAGCGAGCAGCTCGATCGCGAGCACACTCTCCGCATTGTCGACGATCGTGCGCAGCTTCAACGCGGCCGTCATGCCCATCGAGACGTGGTCCTCCTTGCCCGCGGAGGTTGGCAGGTTGTCGATGCTGGCGGGATGCGCGAGCACCTTCGCTTCGTTGAGTAGCGCGACCGCTGCGACGTGTGGAATCATGAACCCGCATTCCATTCCCGCCTGCCTCGCGAGGAACGGCGGCAGGTGCTCGTTCATGTCGGGATTGATTAGCCGGTCGATGCGCCGCTCGCTGATACTCATCAGATCGGTGACTGCGATTGCCGCGTAATCGAGGGCGAGCGCCAGCGGCGCGCCGTGGAAATTACCGCCGGAAAGCACGTCGCCTTCATCAGCAAACACCAGTGGATTGTCAGTCGCGGAGGCGGACTCGATCAGCATGACCTCTTCGCAATGTGCCAGTGCGCCGCGCACAGCACCGTGGACTTGCGGCATGCAGCGCAGGCTATAGGCATCTTGAACGCGGGGGTCGCCCGTCATATGCGACGCGCGGATTTCACTGTCGCGCAGCAGCCAGCGGAGGTGTTCGGCCACAGCTTGTTGACCGGCGTGCGGCCGCGCCTTGTGGATGCGAGCGTCAAATGCGCTCGGCGTTCCTTTCAAAGCTTCGAGACTCATGGCGCCGATGACATCCGCGACCCGAGACAGCCGCTTCGCGCGAAAGAGCGCGAGCCCGCCGACGGAATGCATCGCCTGCGTTCCATTCAGCAGCGCGAGGCCTTCCTTCGCTTCCAGTGTTACCGGCTTCAGGCCCGCCCGCTCGAGAGCAATCGCGCTCGCGACTCGTTCGCCTTTGAAGAACGCTTCGTCTTCACCCGCCAGCGTGAGCGAAAGATGCGCGAGCGGAGCGAGATCGCCGCTCGCCCCGACTGATCCCTTCTCCGGGACAACAGGATGCACGCCGCGATTCAGCATCTCTGTCAGCAGCTGCAGCACTTCGAGCCGGATTCCACTAAATCCCAGCGTGAGCACGTTCGCGCGCAAAACCATCATCGCGCGGACCTCCGGCTCGGAGAGCGGCGCGCCTACCCCACACGCGTGGCTGCGGACGAGGTTCAGCTGCAGCCGCTGCAGATCGGTGCGGGCGATATGGACTTCGGAGAGTTTCCCGAAGCCGGTGTTGACGCCGTAGACCACTGCATCGCTCTCGATGATCTCTTCGATCAGCTGCCGCGAGGCATTGATTCCCGGCGTCGCGGAGCTGCCGATCTGCACGTTCACGTCTTCGAGTGCCACCTCCGCGAGGTCGCGCAGCGATAACGGCTGGCCGGTCAGTTCCATCGCCGCACCTTAGTGACAACTCCTCGAAATGGAAGGCCGCCGCTACAGAGGCGCGAAACAGAAAAGGCCAGACCGAAACGACGGCCTGGCCTTTGTTAAAGTTATCCGGAAGCGGACTACTTCGAGTAGGTGCTGCTGGTCCCTGTGCTGCTGGCCATCGTCTCTTTTTTCTGCGCGCAGGCGCCCAGAGTCAATGCACTGGCCGCGATGGCCACGATCATAATTGCTTTCAAGAATTTCATTTAAATAATTCGCCTCCTTTCCGAGCAAGTTGCTGCCGACATTTAGGCAGCTACACCCCTCGGCGCAACGATTTTCTCGCCCTTTCTCCGGCGCGTGTTCGCGGCGCTGGAGCCGCGATCACGACCGGCGTGCCTTCGTCAACAAGCTCAAAAAGCGCGGCTACATCTGCGTTCCGCATGCGAATACAGCCGTGGCTCGCGGGCTTGCCAATGTCCTCCTCGTGGTTCGTCCCGTGGATGTAGATGTAGCGGTCAAAGGTGTTTTGGTTGTGCGGCTCCAGCCCATCCAGCCAGAGGATTCGCGACATCACAAGATCGTCTGCGCGCAGCATCTCGGCAGACGGGCGTAGCGGCACGCGCGCTTTGAACGCGGTGTCGTGCGGCTCGCCAGCTCCGATCTTTTTCGCGATGCGAAAACGACCGATGGGCGTTCTGAAACTCCCCTCCTCCTGCCCAAGTCCATACTTCGACGTTGAGACCGGGAACGTGCGCTCGATCGTGCGGCCGCGCTTCAGCGCGAGCTGCTGCCGGGCGACGGAAATGTGGATGCTGGGGTGACCGCTTTTCTTCACGCGAGAGCGGCCATAGAATGCAGCCGCCGTGGAGAAAAGCTACAACATCGCGATTGTCGGTGCGAGTGGAGCAGTGGGGATCGAGTTGCTCGACGTCCTCCATCGGCGCGGTTTTCCAGTAGCAACCCTGCGGCTGCTCGCCTCTGCCCGTTCAGCCGGCAAGACGCTGGCCTTTCGTGGCGAACAATGGCGGATCGAGGAGTTGCAGGACGATTCGTTCGCCGGGATCGACATCGCTTTCTTCAGCGCCGGCGGCGATATCTCCCGCCGGTATGTCCCCATCGCGGTCGCAGCGGGCGCCGTTGTGATAGACAACTCTTCCGCCTTCCGGATGGATCCCACTGTTCCGCTGGTTATTCCCGAGATCAACGGCACTGACGCCCGCGAACATCGTGGCATCATCGCCAATCCGAACTGCACGACGGCGGTTACGTTGATGGCGCTGTATCCGCTGCATCTCGCGTTCCGTGTGCGGCGGGTGTTTGCATCCAGCTACCAGGCTGTGTCTGGCAGCGGGGCGCGGGCGATCGAAGAACTGCGGCGCCAGGTGAGCCAGACGTCCGAAGGGCGGGAGGCTACACCCGAAGTTTATCCACATCCGATCGCTTTCAACGTGCTGCCGCACGTCGATTCGTTCCTTGAGAACGGCTACACGAAGGAAGAGATGAAGATGCAAAACGAAGCGCGGCGCATCATGCATCTGCCGGAGTTCCGCGCGTCGGTTACGTGTGTGCGGGTGCCCGTCTACCGTGCACATTCCGTCGCGGTCAGCGCGGAGTTCGAGCGGCCGGTCTCGGTGGACGAAGCACGCGAGGTGCTGGCGAAAGCGCCAGGCGTTGATCTCCTCGACGAGCCGCAGCGAAGCGTCTATCCGATGCCCCTCGCCGCAGCTGGCAAAGACAATTGCCAGGTCGGCCGTCTCCGGGTGGATTGCGCGCTGGAGAACGGCCTCGCATTCTGGGTTTCAGGCGATCAACTGCTGAAAGGCGCCGCATTAAATGCGGTGCAAATTGCAGAGCTTTTGTGAGGTCGAGGTAACGCAAGGCCTGCCACCGCATCGCGGCAAAACAAAACGGCCCCGGATCCCTCCGGGGCCGCTCACGTCGTCAGGCGTTCGCCTTATTCCTCTTCCTCGCCAGGAGCGGCGTCATCCTTCTTCTTCTTGTTTCCACGGTCGGGTTTTGGTCCCTTAGCAGCGGGCGCTGGAGCGTCTGGAGGCGGTGCCATCTGCTGTGGCGGAGCGGGCCGCGGCATCCTGTCGATGCGCGGCTCTCTCACTTCCCGCGGTGGTTCAGGCGCAGGCTGCGGGGCTGGTGCAATCTCCATGCGATCGGCCTTCTTGCCGCCTCCACGGGTCATCCGCTCTTCCGGCTGAGAAACGGGGGGCGCTTCCGGCTGACGATCGACACGCGGCGCAGGCGCCACGTCGGCGATTGGTTCACGTTCCGGCTGCGGAGCAGGAACATCGTTCCCGCGCGCACGATTCTTCTTGTTTGCACCACGGTCGTCGGCTGGCGCGATGGCCGGCGCGCTTGAAGGAGCAGCCTGCGCGGCACCGTTCACAGCCGGCGCGGACGATTCCGGCGCCACGGGAATATCTCCCCGCGGCTGCTGCGCACGTTTCCCTCTCCCGCGGCGCTCCTCAGCAGGAGGCGATGCGATGTCAGCGCCCGTCTGCGGCGCGACCTGAGTTCCGGGCGCGGCGTCGTCCCCTGGCTGCTGCGGCTGCGGTGGTTGAACATCACCGCGCTTATTTCGGCCACGGCCGCGGAGTGCATCCGGCGCCGCTGGAGTCGCAGCAGAGTCCTGAATCGTCGCTGCGTCGGGCTGCACCGGTTGATTGCGGTTATCCCGGCCCTTCCCTCGACCTCTCTCGCGCGCCGCAACGGCTGCGTCTGCAGGATTCGCGGGGCTGGCGGCAGTAGCCGGTGACGCGCCAGTGCCGGGAGCAGCAGATCCCTCAGCTGGCGTCGCAGGCGACGCGCCCATGGACGGCGATGCTGCCGTGGCGGCACCAGTCCCGGCCGCGGTGAGCGCGTCCGGATTCGTCGGCGCGATTTCGGGTGGAGGAATGAACTTGCGGTCCTCCTTCTTCATCTTCTCCTGGATCTGCGTTTTCTGATTCGCGTCGGCGATGTCTGCCCAACCGGTTTGCAGATCCGGGTCGGTCACCTTTGTCTTCACCGTAGGCGGCGCGATTGGCTGCGCCGGCTTCTCGAGCGTTGACGGCGCGGCGACAATCAACTTGTCACCCTGCACCTTCGTGAATTCGCCTGGCTGCCCTGCTGCTGTGCCGCTGGCGGCGTCGGTTCGCTGCAGACTCAGGCGCTGGATCGGCTGCGTGGAATAGGCGCTCAGCCGGTTATAATCAGGGCCGTAGTTGTAAACGGTCGAGTTATTATACGTGATGTTGGTCACGTTCACCGTCTGGTTGATGTAGGCGACGTTCTGAGACGGTGCGTAGATATGGCGGCTCAGGACGGGCGCGCCGATGTAGCGGACGTCCACGAAATTGTAATACGAAGGACCGATATCGAACTCGATGTCGACGTAGCCGCTGATCGGCCGGCCGGAGTAGATCACTTCTCCACCACCGGCGTAACGACGCGGAGGCAACGGCGCCCAGCCCACATAATTGCCACCCGTTCTCCACGATACCCAGGAGGGACCCCACTCGTATCCGGGCACCCAAACCCACCCGTGATTCCGCAGGCGGGCCCAACGTCCATAGTGATAAGTCGCCCAGCCGAACGGCTCGTAGGAAACCCAGGTCCAGCCGACGTCGGTGTAGGCCCAGTAGCCGTCAGCGTACGGGCGCCAGGTCCGATTACTCACGGCGACTGTTGGTTGCCAGCAGTAGCCGTAGCCATCGACGTCCAGCCAGTAGCCGTCGGAGCCCAGGTTGTCGTAGAAGAAATTAAGCGAAACGTCGACCCGCGCGTCCGCTTTCGGAGCGACAGGAAGCACGACCGCCAACATCAGGAGCGCGAAGAGTATTCGTTTCATAAGCGTGAGGATTGTCTGCGGATTTTAGACCTCCCGCGTCGGGAGGTTATTCATATCTCTTAGACTTCGGGCGCCGTCAGTGTCGCGCGTGCGTTCGCGCTCGGCGCATGCGACGCCGCGAGCTACCGCAGCGCTCGCAGCACCACGAAGGAGCGGGTCCGCCCGCGGCAAACCGACAACACATGCGCGCCGGTCGGGTCGAGTGAACTCGCGAGTTTCCGATAATCGGCCACCGAAGCGACCGGCTGCTGGTTCACTTCTTCGATCACGTCGCCCTTGCGCAATTCGCCCGAGCTCTCATCCGCGTTCGTCACCACCACCCCTTTGACGCCGGGCGGAATGTCGAGCCGCTGCGCCAGCTCGGGTGTTAGTTCGCCTACTTCGATCCCGGCCAGTGGCGTGTCGTTATCCTGCAAATCATCTTCGAGCGGCTCGTTCGGGTCGGGACGGCTCGGCTGGGTTTGAGGCCCCGGCGGAAGTAGTGGTTGCCGTTGCTGGCGAGGAGCGACGCGCGCCGTCTGGTAATCGATGGGTTGTTCTTTGATCTCGGTCGAAACCGTCATCGGCTTGCCGGCGCGCACAATCTCCAGCTGCACCTTTTTGTTGAGCTCCACCTGAGAAACCATGCTGCGCAATGCCGGAAAGCTCTTCACCTCGCGCCCGTCGAACTTCCGGATAATATCGCCCGGCTGAATTTGCGCTTCGGCCGCGGGTGATCCCGGGACCACGTCCTCGACCACGATCCCGTCGGTGTCCTGATCCGTTTGCCCGCCCGGCAAAGTGCGCATCTGAATTCCCAGATAACCACGGATGATGCGCCCCTGTTTCAATAAACTTTCGAGTGCGCTTTTCACCGAGTTCGATGGGATCGCAAAGCCGATCCCCTGCGAGCCGCCGCTGCGGGAGATGATGGCCGTGTTAATCCCGATAACCTCGCCACGCAGATTGATTAGAGGCCCGCCGCTGTTCCCCGGATTGATCGCCGCGTTCGTCTGAAGAAAATCCCCGAACCCATCGACGCGGTTTGGCCGGCCTTTCGAGCTGATGATGCCGTCGGTGACCGTTTCCTCGAATCCGAACGGGTTGCCGACCGCGAGCACGAAATCTCCCGCCTGCACTGCGTCGGAGTCACCGAACTTCAGCGGCTTCACTCCCGGTTCATCTACTTTGAGCACCGCTAAATCTACCAGCGCGTCCGCACCAACAAGTCGGGCCTGCAACATTCTTCCGTCGTGTAACTGGATCTCGATTTCATCCACTTGGTCGACAACGTGGTTGTTCGTGATGATGTGCCCTTCGGTCGAGACAATCACCCCCGAGCCGAGCGAAGCCTGCACCTTCGCCTGCTCCTGGGGATTCCGGAATTGACGCGAGTTCCGGTAGAAAAACTCGAACGGATCCATGTGCTGCCGGCGCATCGGCACCTTCTTCGAAGTGCGGATGCTGACCACCGCGGGGACGACGCTGCTGATCAGCGCGCGGCGCTCACGGCTGAGCGCGTCGAGGGTTGCGACCTCCTTCGCCTCGATACTTGGCGTCGATGCCAGCGTGTATTTCTCCGGCGTGGCGCGCGCCACGAGACTGAGCCCGCCATTCTTCAGGCGGTAATCGTAGAGCGCCGAAATCGCAGCACTCAGCAATCCAACAAAAAGCAGAAATTTCAGCAGGTTCTTCATTAGCTCACGTTCGAAAATGTCCGTCCCCGTTCTTCGACAATCAATTTGCGGAAACGTTGATTCTCCGGCGCCTCCAGCTTCGGATCCCATTCCATGATCGCAGTCGCCGCAGCGCGCGCTCGCTGCATTAGCTGCATGTCGGTTTTTAAATTCCCAAGCTTCAGCGCGGGTAACCCGCTCTGCGCGGTTCCGAGAAGGTCGCCCGGGCCACGTTGATCCCAGTCCGCCTCGGCGACTTCAAAGCCGTTACTTGTTTTCTCCAGGACCGACAGCTTTGCGAGTGTCTCTCCGGATTTCTCCGAGCTCAGCAGAATGCACCACGACTTGTGCTCTCCGCGACCAATCCGGCCGCGGAGTTGGTGAAGCTGCGCCAACCCGAACCGCTCTGCGTTCTCCACCAGCATCACAGTTGCGTTCGCGACGTCCACGCCCACTTCGATCACCGTCGTACTGATCAGCACGCTCGTCTCACCGCGGCGGAAGCGTTCCATGATCGCCTGCTTTTCCAGAGCGGGAATCCGACCGTGCAGCAACTCGCATCGGAACGGTCGGAGCCGTTCCTGCCATAGCTCGTATTCCGCGGCGGCCGCCTTCACGTCGAGCTTCTCGCTTTCATCGATCAACGGGTAAACCACGTAC
>JACDCC010000086.1 GCA_013694595.1 Chthoniobacterales bacterium | reverse complement strand
GAGCTGGGCTCTCAAAATCGAGCGGCACCTGGAAGAAACGCGCAGCGTGTGGGGCTTTGTGAACAATCATTTCGAAGGGTTCGCGCCGGAGACGTGCCAGCGGCTCGCGCAGAGGCTGGGGTACGAGTTGTCCTTGCCCTCGGCGGGTGACACCTTGTCAGCTGGTCCGGGGCAATTGGAGCTGTTCGGGGCTCCAGCGGCGTAGCGGACGGGGCGCCTAACGAATCTCCGCGGCACCGAAGTGTCGATGCAGCGGCTCCGGCAACCGGACGGAGCCGTCCGGCTGCTGACCGGTCTCGATCAAAGCCGCAAACACCCGCGGCAGCGCGAGTCCCGAACCGTTCAGCGTGTGGCAGAAGCGGTTCCTCCCCTCGCCGTCTTTGAACCGCAGATTCATCCGCCGAGCTTGGAAGTCCTCGAAGTTTGAGCAGCTCGACACCTCGAGATACGCGTTTTGCCCCGGTGACCACGCTTCGATGTCGTACGTCTTTGCGGAACCGAATCCGACATCGCCGGTGCAAAGTTCGATGACGCGATAATGCAGTCCGAGCAGCTGCAGCACGCGCTCCGCGTTCGCCGTTAAAGACTCCAGCTCGTCGAAAGAGCTTTCCGGCGTCGTGATCTTCACCAGCTCGACCTTGTCAAACTGGTGGACGCGAATGATGCCGCGCGTCTCGCGCCCTGCCGAACCCGCCTCGCGTCGGAAGCACGGCGTGTAAGCCGTGAACTTCTTCGGCAGCTCGGAGACCGGCAGAATTTCCTCCCGGTGAAAATTTGTCACCGGCACCTCTGCCGTCGGCGCGAGGAATATCTGGTTTCCCTCCAGTCCGTACATGTCCTCTTCGAATTTCGGCAACTGGCTCGTGCCGATCATGCAATCGCGACGGACCAAAAATGGCGGGCTGACTTCGAGATAACCATGCTCACGCGTGTGCAGATCGAGCATGAACTGGATCAATGCGCGCTCCAGCCTTGCGCCCGCACCCGTGAAGCAGATGAAGCCGCTGCCGCTCAACTTGGCGGCTCGCTCGAGATCGAACAGCTTCAGCTTCGCACCAAGCGCGACATGATCCTGGACCGCCCCCTCGAGCTGCGGCTTCTCGCCCCAGCTACGCACCACCGGATTATCGCTCGCATCTTGGCCGATCGGCGCGCCCGCGTGCGGTAAATTAGGCAGGCCGAGCAGCAGGTTCTTCTGCTGTTCCTCGCCAGCCGTCACCTCGTCGTTCAGCTGCGCAATCTCGGTGCCGATCTCTCGGACACGGCTCTCGAGTTCTTCCGACGATTCACCGCGGCTGCGTTTCCCACCGATCTCTTTGCTGAGTCGTTTACGGTCGGAATTCAGCTGCTGCAGCGCCGTCTCGGCTTTCCGCCGTTCCGCGTCGACGCGCAGAACCTCGTCGATTTTTGCAGCGTCATCGCCGCCGCGCGTGGCGAGCCGCTCCTTCACGAAGTCGGGCTGTTCGCGGATAAGACGGATGTCGAGCATCGCCGCAATATCAGCGCCGCGTCGCGTCTGTAAACGCCAGGAATCCCCGCGGCGTCATCCCGAGCGAAGTCGAGGGATCCCGCTTGCACGCTCGCAGGTAG
The DNA here is from genome assembly GCA_013694595.1 of Chthoniobacterales bacterium. Lineage (GTDB taxonomy): Bacteria > Verrucomicrobiota > Verrucomicrobiia > Chthoniobacterales > UBA10450 > JACCTI01. The sequence continues at coordinate 1,433 of JACDCC010000086.1, read as the reverse complement.
CGCCGCGGGATTCCTCGACTCCGCTTCGCTCCGCTCGGAATGACGGATTTAGTCAGTCCGCCAGCGCGTCCTGTGAATCCGCGTGACAACCGCGCGGAGTCTCTCATATTTCCACCGTGGAACAGCTCAACCTTCTGGGGGTTGCACTCGGCCTCGCCGCCCTGGCGGGGATCAATCTTTATCTGACGGTTTTTGTCACCGGGCTCGCGGTGAACCAGCATTGGATCACGCTCGCGCCGCAATATCAATCGCTCGAGGTGCTCGGCCATCCGGCCATCATCACGATCGCCGGCATTCTCTACTTCCTCGAATTTTTCGCCGACAAGATCCCGTGGATCGATTCGGCATGGGATGCGGTGCACACCGTCATTCGGCCAATTGGCGGCGCGATGCTCGGGATCCAGGTGCTCGGCCAATCCACGCCGACGTTCGACGTCATCGTGGCGCTGCTCGCGGGCGGCACCACTCTGATCGCGCACACCGCGAAGGCGTCGTCCCGTCTGGTGGCCAACACCTCGCCGGAGCCGTTCTCGAACATCGGCCTCAGTCTGGTCGAGGACGCGGCGGTGTTCGGTGGCCTGGCGCTGATCTACCACAATCCTGTGGTCGCTCTCGCGATCTTCGCGGTCGCACTGGCGGCGTTCATCTACTTCGTCCCACGCGTTCTGCGTGCGACGAAGGCGAAGGTGTGGCTGATCTTCAAGAAGCTCAACGGCCCCGCCGATTCCTCCGTGCCGGTCACCTTGCCCACCGCTCTGCCCTCACACCTGAGCGGCGTGTTCAGCCGGCAGAATGTCCTGAGCGAAACGATCGCGTGGGCGCTGCCGTGCATCAGTGGGCGAGGACATCGCATCGCGCCGAATCTTTTCGGCGCGCTCGTGGCGACAAATGAAGAGCCACGGAAGCTGGTGTTCGTCGCACGCAAAGGCGGCCGCGGTTTTGCGCAGACGATCGAACTCGAGGACACCACCGTGGCGCGTGAGCCGAATTTTCTCTCGGACAACCTCGTGGTTCTTCCGGCGACCGGGAAAGGTCCGAAGTACTTGTTCATCTTCCCGCGTGCGAGTGGCGGACTCGTCGAAGAGATCGTGGAATACGTCCGCTCCCGGATGGCGTCGGCGCCAGCCCCGCTCGAGCCGCGGGAGCCGGAGCCAGTGCTGCAGCCGTAGCCGGTCCGGCCGATCGCGCCGGTCGATCAGCGCCGCAGTTGCGCGACGTGATAACGTGATCCGGCAGCCCTACGCTGCCGCGACCGAATGATTCTTGCCGATCGATATGCTCAACTGCGCCCCGGCACCCGGGTGCGGGAGCGGGCGCTCTTCGCCGCGACGCGCAGCCCCTCCGAGCTCGAGCTGCAAGCCCGCTGGTTTGCGGGCGATTTCGGAGATCGTTTCCGTTCCGTGTGCGGGAAGGAGATCGAGATCGTGCAATTC
>JACDCC010000040.1 GCA_013694595.1 Chthoniobacterales bacterium | reverse complement strand
ATCTGGCGGGTCTGGCAGCGGTCGTAGCCCTATTGCCCACTCTCGCCGTCGCGACGCCTTCGTCCGGCATCAAGAGCGGGACCGTCTTCGCCAGGGCGACCTTTGCGGATCCAACCGACGTCGAACTGGCGGTGACGCAGGGCGAGAAGAAGGTTGTGGCGGTGACGGACGCACGGGAAACGGTGACGCAGGAAATCGTCATAGCACCCGGCGGCACCACTGGCTGGCACAGCCATCCCGGACCAGTGGTGGTGCTGATCAAGTCCGGTCAAATGTCCTTCTACGACAGCGAGGATCCCACCTGCAGCGTTCGCACCTACTCGACTGGTCAATCCTTCGTCGACCGCGGGCAGGGCCATGTCCACATCGCCAACAATGAAGGAAGCGTCGATCTCGTGCTCTGGGCCACTTACTTCGATGTGCCGGCCGGCGGTGCCTTCCGGATCGATGCTCCTAATCCCGGAGGTTGCGGCGCGCAGCCCGCGAACATCTCGACGCGCGGTGTCGTGCAGTCTGGCGACGACGTCCTAATCGGCGGTTTTATCCTGCGTGGAGCCAATGAAGGGCGTGTCATCGTGCGCGCGATCGGCCCCTCTCTCCCGGTTGCGGGCAAACTCGAAGATCCGTCCCTGGAGCTGTTCGACCGGAACGGGACGTCCATCGCGTTGAACAACAACTGGCGCGACACGCAGCCGGATGACATAACCGCCACCGGCATCCCGCCGACCGACGAACGCGAGTCGGCCATCGTGCGCACCCTCGCGCCGGGAGCCTACACCGCGGTCGTTCGAGGGGTGAATCAGACCACCGGCGTCGCTTTGGTTGAGGTTTACTCCCTACAATAACCACTGGTCCACACCCCTCAAACACAACCGACGACAACCACATCATGAAAACACTTAACCGAACGCCGCTTACCGCTCCCAACCGGATGTGCAAATGGAACGTGCAAAGCCGCCGAGCTGCAGGGACGCTCCGGCGTCTCATCAGCGTTGGCGTTGTCGTGCTCGTCACCTGCGGCGCTGTTTCTGCCGAGACCATCACCGTCCGGGTGGGTGTCCCCTCCGGATTCGACCCGTCTGTGATCAGGATCAACCCCGGCGATACGGTACGATGGGTTTGGCAGTCCACTCCCAATTCTCACGACGTTACCTCCGGCAATCACGACACTGGTGAACCAAACGGGCTCTTCAGTAGCGGCCTGTTCAGGAGGGCTCCGTTTCAATATTCCCACACATTCAACGACGTCGGCTCGTTCGACTACTTCTGCAGTCCGCACCGGGTGATGGGCATGATCGGGACGGTGAACGTCGGCACAGTCACGGCCGCCGCCCAGCCGCTCAATGTCTCTACGCGCCTGCGGGTGCAGAGCGGTCAAAACGCGATGATCGGCGGCTTCATCGTAACGGGGGACGCGTCCAAGAGAGTAATTATCCGCGCAATCGGGCCATCGCTCAGCACCTCCGGTGTTTCTGGCGTGCTGGCAGACACAACTGTGCAGCTGAACGGCGGCGGCGGCACGATTGGCAGTAACGATAACTGGAAAGACAGCCAGCAGGCGGAAATCCAAGCCAGCGGTGTGCCGCCGTTGGATGATCGTGAGTCGGCCATCATCGCGACGCTCACGCCGGGGAACTACACCGCCATCGTCGAGGGCAAGAATGGGACAAGCGGTGTCGGTCTCGTCGAAGTCTATGATCTCGACCAGGCTGTCGATTCAAAGCTGGCGAACATCAGCACCCGCGGCGTCGTAGAAACGGGGAACAACGTCATGATCGGCGGCTTTGTCCTCGGCAAAGAGACGTCGGCGGCGCGCGTCATCGTGCGCGCGATTGGGCCGACCCTCGCCGAATCTGGGATCAGCGGCGCGCTGGCCGACCCGGTGCTCGAACTTCGCGACAGCAACGGTGAATTGGTGCGCAGCAACAATAATTGGAAAGAGAGCCAACAGGCGGAGATCGAGGCTACTGGGATTCCGCCGCGCAACGACCTCGAGTCGGCGATCGTCGCCACGCTGCCACCAGCGCCGTACACTGCGATCGTCGCTGGCAACGGCGGAACGACCGGCGTCGGTCTCGTGGAAGTCTATCAGCTGCCGTGAGGCAGGTGTGCGATGCGACGGCGACCTCCACGCGGAAGGGCGCAGCTTCACTCAGCGCGCTTCTGCTTGCGCTCCTCGCGACGGCAGCCGCCGAGGAGGCGCCGTACGGCCTTGATGAGCGACCGCCCGTCGGGCCGTACCTGAACAACGCCATGCCACCGACGAGCGATGGGTCTGCCTTCCCCCCGGTGCTCTCGGCAACGGGCGCGTTTCGCGATGTCCGCACGCTCACGCCCTCAAATGGGCTGATCCCGTTCGCGCTTAATTCGCCGCTCTGGACTGACGGCGCAATCAAGAGCCGCTGGATGGCTGTGCCTAACGACAGACCACCGTACGACGCTGCGGAACTGAGGGATCCTTTACTGGAGTTGTTCGACGGCAACGGCGACTTGATCGCGCGGAACGACAACTGGAAGGAAGCGCAGCGGGCCGAAATCGAAGCCACAACGATCCCGCCGCCACAGGATCTCGAAGCGGCGATCGTTAGGTGCTTGCGCCGTCTTCTTACACCGCGGTGGTGAGCGGCGCGTAGCAAACGACAGGCGTTGCTCTCATTGAGGCTTACGCTCTGAAGTAGCAGCAACCCGATGAAGCACCAGGACCGATCCCGAATGGGCCGCAGCCTCGCGCTGCTCGCGACGGCTACGATTTCGGTCGCCTTGGGCGCACCGTGCATCGGGTGTCCGCAGCACTCCCCCGACGCAGCCGAGCGTCCCATGATCGCGATCGAGAAGGTGGCGGTCGTAGATGTCACGCGTGGCGCGATCGTCGCGCCGCGCACCGTGCTGATCGTCGATGGACAGATCGCTGCGATCGCGCAGCCGGAAGGAATCGAGATCCCGCACGGAGCTGTGCGAGTAGATGGGCGGGGACGTTACCTCATACCCGGTTTGGTGGACATGCACGTCCACCTGTTTAACAACGCGACGCACCGCCCGCCTAACGACTGGACATTCCCGCTCTTCGTCGCGAATGGCGTCACCGGGGTCCGCGAGATGGCCGCGCGGGCCGCTGACCTGCCGACGGTTGCGAGTTGGAATGCGGCGGCGGTGCGCGGTGACCTGATCGCACCACGCGTGCTCGCGACAGGCGTGGCGGTCGGCGGGGACGCGCCCGACACGGCGCAACGACAGATGCGGGAAGCGCACGCCGCCGGAGCCGATTTTGCGAAAGTCTTCTCCGAAGTCGGGGAACCGCAGTGGCGTGCAATCCTGGATGAAGCGCGCGCACTGCAAATGCCAGTGTGCGGTCACATTCCTGCGGAGATACGACTGCTCGATGCGGCGGCGGCGACAGGCCAGCGGAGTAACGAGCATCTCACCCAGGTGTATGAGGCCTGCTCAGCCAGAGAAGATGAACTGCTGGGCGCCCGGAAGGGAATCAGCGGCAAGCAGCTCCTCGCGCTACGCGACGCGCAAGAACTCGAGGTTCTGGAAAGTTTTGATCAACGCCTGTGTGATCGCACCGCTGCGGCGCTCGCCCGGACGGGACAGACGCAGGTGCCAACACTGGTCCTTTCGCATTTCGACGTGGCCGCATCACGGACGAATTTCCACGAGGACAAACGGTGGCGTTACCTGCGCCTGGATGAACAGGGGCGCTGGGAGCGACTTCGCAAAGAGCATCCGGCGACCGATGAAAAACTGACGGCCCGACGCCTTGCGGTCTCGCTCCAGATCGTCAAGACGCTGCACGCGGCTGGTGTGCGCATTCTCGCCGGGACCGATGCGCCGATGCCGCTGGTCTACCCCGGCTACGCATTGCACAAAGAGCTGCAGCTGCTGGTGCAAGCCGGGATGACGCCGGCCGACGCTCTCCGGTCTGCCACGATCTGGCCGGCCGAATTCCTCGGTCAGGCCCACAGCATCGGTTCGATCGCCATCGGCAAACGCGCCGACCTGGTGCTGCTCGATGCCGACCCGCTGGAGGACATTAACTACACGCAACGAATCCGCGCAGTCGTGCTGGATGGCCGATTGTTGGACCGACGCTTTCTAAGTTTCTTGCGCGAGGGTTTGCACGTCGAAAATCCAGAGCAGCCCGCCGACGTCGACCGCTGACGTGATGCCGCTCCGGAGGTGACGCGCAAACGTGCGCTTGATCGTGGCGATCTCGTTGGCGTACGGACGCACGCTCGTCAGATCCACCGCGTCCGGTCGCGTGAATAAGCTGCCGGATTGGAAGAAATGCACATGCGTGTCGATGTAACCGGGCAGGATGAACTTGCCCGCGCAGTCCACGGCGGGGGCGTCTCCCCGCGCTTCGCTTCGCTTGCCGGAGCGACGCTTTCGATCGTCTCGCCGTTGATGACCACGACGGCATTTGGAATGATGCGGCCGTCACGCGGATTGATGACGGTGCCACCGACCAGCGAAATCTTTTCGCTACGAGCGGCAGGAGCAACAAGCACGGCAGCCGCGATCGCGAGCGCGAACGCAGGCCGGTTGGTGAGACTATGAAGCTTCGGGTGCATACAGAGACGTGCTGAGATAACGCAGCCCCGAATCGACGATCAGCGTCGCGACCGTGGCCCCGGAGCCAAGACGTTCCGCGACGCGCAAAGCCGCGACGACATTCGCGCCGGACGACGTGCCGGCGAAGATCCCTTCTTCGCGCGCAAGACGCCGCGCCATCGCCTGCGCATCGTCGGTCGAGATGGCCACGATTTCATCGACTGCTTCCCGCTGCCACAACGGCGGGACAAACCCGATACCTGTCCCCTCGATTTTGTGTGAGCCGGTCGGCTGCCCCGATAACACTGCCGATTCGGCCGGCTCGACCGCGACGACACGCACCGGCTTGTGCGCGCGCAGCGTTTCCGCCGCGCCGTGGATCGAATGCGCCGTCCCGACCATGTGCACGAACGCATCGACGGAGCCGCCACTTTGCTCCCAGATTTCCTCGCCGAGCGAATGGTAGCCGGCAATCGCGTCGTGATTGTTCAACTGGTCAGCCCACCAGTGCTTCGGCCGCTGCGCGATTTCGCGCGAGGTCTCGATCATCGCTTTGATTAGCTGTTCGGTGATCCGCTTGTTGTCGCTCCGCACATCGGTGATCTGCGCACCGAACGCC
>JACDCC010000032.1 GCA_013694595.1 Chthoniobacterales bacterium | reverse complement strand
CGGCTCCGAGGGAAGCGAGGATGAATTTGGATTTGATCATGACGTTGTTCTCCTTGGTGGTGGCTGTGGCTGGTGGTGCGGGTGTTGGTGAGGCGACTTTTCTGCAACTACCTGCAGTCGGTGCGATCTCTTATGTTTCTGTTAAACAGCAGGAGAGCCAGAGGCGGTTTTCCCTCGGAGAAGCGGCTGTTTCGGGCACCAAGAAAAATATAGTCCGCGCGCTGGCACGCCCCTAGACTATGGAAAAACCTGCCGCAGCAGTGCAGTGCCATCGGCTGGAATTTCTGCTGAAGCGGGTAATTTAGCCGTTCCGACCGAGGGTTTGTTGCGAACGCTTTGCAGCGACAGCCTCTCTCGCGGCGTACGCGGTGCTTGCTCTTACCCGTTATGGCGACAGAGCGCCGTTACCAACGCGATTTTTCGCGGCCCGGTCGACGCACGGATTTCCTGTTTCGCGTCGGGCTTCGCGAGTGCAGGCACCTCGCACGAGGCTGCGAAGTTATCGTCGCGCGGTTGGCGCCGCTGTTGGAGCATGAGCATCGTGCACGGGACGCGCGAGAGCGCTGCTCAGCGCCAGGTCCGCGGTTGGTGAAGAGCCAGTCGTCGGTAACCCGCGGCGCTGCCGAACGTCGAAAATCAGGGCGTCGGCGCCGGGTCTCCGCCTTCGATTCTAGCCAGCCCTCGCCACGCCTGATCGATGCGGCCCTCGAACCAGTGTGCTGCAAGGTCGAAACGATCCGTGTTGCGGCAGTCCGTTCAGGTCCATCATCACGAAGTTCGCACGGACCCAACATCCAGACCACCTCCCTGCAACTTCCGCCATCAACGAACCGGCCGATGTTCGTCGGCGAAACCGGTGACGAGGAGGTCGCCGTCATCGAGTTCGACAATCCGCCTGTAGTCCTCGCGCTGCCGACCTTGCTCGGGAACATCTCGACGCGCGCACGTGTCGGCACCGGGGACGATGCGCTCATCGGCGGCTTCATGTGGTCGGACCCGCAGGTTCGACCAAGAAGGTTCTGCTGCGTGCGATCGGAAGTCTACACGCTGCAGTGAGGTGGCTCCATCGGGAGCGGCGGGCGAGGCTAAATTGCATAGCGCGAAGCTCCTCCGCGTTCAGGGCGTCGCCTATGTTCGCAGCGAGCGGCGCTCGTGCACACGCGCAGCAGGTGAGTAGAGTTGCTCAGCGATGGCCGTTTACCACGAGCACCTGGAGATCAGAACCAACGGGAAGCGCACCTACGAAATCACCGCCGAAGTCAGCAAGGCGGTTTCACATAGCCGGATCCAATCCGGGATCGTCACGGTCTTCGTGCAGCACACGAGCTGCAGCCTTGTGTTAATGGAGAACGCGGATCCGCGTGCGCGACGCGACCTCGAAGAATATTTCGATCGGCTCGTTCCGGAAAACGCTTCCTACTTCGAACACACCGACGAAGGCGGCGACGATATGCCATCGCACATCCGGATGGTGCTGACGCGTTCGAGTGAAACAATCCCGCTGATAGCGGGACGGCTGCAGCTTGGCACCTGGCAGGGCATTTTCCTGTTCGAGCATCGCCGCGCCCCTCACCGGCGCAAGATCACCGTGACAATCCTCGGCGAGAAGCGGCCGTAGGTGTTTCGCCAGAACCGACTCGTCCGGGCGCTACGCCGCACTGTAGATCGCGTCGACCAGGCGTAGCGACTTCTCGTTAGGCAGGAGCGACTGCTCCATCTGGTTCATCACGTATGCGAAGGAAATGCCGTTTTCCGGATCGGCGAAGGCGTGGCTGCCGCCCGCGCCAGGATGGCCGAACGCGCGCGGCGATGGTCCGAAGATCGGCCTCTGCGCGTTAGCCGGACCTTGCATGAAGCCGGCCGAAAATGCGGTCGGGATCTGGAACACACGGTCAACGCCAGAAGCAAGGGTGGTGGTCATCTGCGCGATGGTTTCCGCGCTGAAGTGTTGGCGACCGTTGAACTCGCCGGCGTTGGCGAGCATATCGTAAAACTTCGCCAAGGCAGAGGCACTTCCGATGCCGCCGAACGATACGAACGATCCGGCGCGGATAGCCGGCGCGTTGATCCCGCTGACCGAATGTAGCCCGCCAGGGGAGGTGAACGTTCGCCGTACGAGCGTCGCCGGCGTCATCAGATCGCGGTAGAACTGCGCCGGCGTGGGCGTTTTGCCTGCTTTGGCGGCGTACATCGTGGCGACGCGAAAGTGCTCCGATTCCGGCAAGCCGATCCAGATATCGAGCGCCATCGGATCGGCGAAATGTTCTCGCCAGTACTCGCCGATCGGTTTGCCCGCGAGACGGCGGACAAGCTCATCGAGCAAGAACCCGAACGTCCGCGCGTGATAGCCATGCGCTGTCCCCGGCGGCCAAAGCGGCGCCTGCCGCTCTAAGGCGCCCATCACGCCGACATGATCGAGCACGTCGACGCGCTCATCCAAAGCGCAGAGTCCCGCCTGGTGCGAGAGAAGCTGGCCTAGCGTAATTTCGCTTTTCCCCGCCTGCGCGAATTCCGGCCAGAATTCCGCCACCTTTCGCGCCAACGTAATGCCGCGTTCCTGCAGCACGTGCAGCAGGCAGGCGCTGCCGAACCCTTTCGTGGCGGACCAGAACAGCACGATCGTGTCGTCGATCCACGGCAAATCCCGCCGCATATCCCGAAAGCCGCCGTGGAGATCCAGGAGTGATTCACCGTGCTGCCAAACCGAGACTGCAGCGCCGAGTTCGCCGAATCGGGAGAAGTTCTCCTCAAACAGAGGCGTGATGCGCTCTTTCAGGCGCGCAGAGTCCAGAAGCATCGGCGCAGCCTAGCACCGCTGCTGCGATGGTCGATGAGTCGTCGGACGCCCGCTGCGGCCTGCGCGCAGCTACAGAACCGCGTGGAGCGCCTTCAGGTCGGGATCTTTTTTCGCGAGGTCCCGGAAGCTTGCGTCCATCTTGAAGCTGATGAGCAAGCTTTCCTTCGCGCCCTGCACATCGCCGAGCAGCGCCTCGTAGCACCCCATGTTGTAGTAGTAGACGGGCTCCTTCAGCAGCGCGACCGGGCCTCTTGTGAGCAGTTTTTTCGCTTCCGCGGTTTTGCCGAGTTGATGCAAACAGAAGCCGGCGTGGAGGAAGCCGGTGCCCGAGTCGGGCGCCACACGGCAGAGCTTGTTGCTAACACGCAAGGCAAGCACCCAGCGCTTCTGTCGCATCAGGTGATGCAGCCGTAACTGCAACACCTCCGGGCGGTTCTGAAACCGCGGTTTGACTGCGTCGAGTTCCGCGAGGGATTCGCGGAACATTCCGAGCTCTGCGTAACCGCAGGCCGCTTGCACACGCCATTCAAAATCCACGTGCTCCTCCTGAGCATGAGTCTTGCCAAACGCCCGCCCGTCATTCCGAGCGAAGTCGAGGAATCCCGTCGTGATACGTGGACCTAACGCGCGAACACGAGTCCCGATGCAGTTGTCAGCCACCGCCGCGGGATCCTTCGACTCCGCTCCGCTGCGCTCAGGATGACGGGGAGAGAAGCTCTTCGAGCTCCGCCAGCCGCCGCTCGAACAGGGCTAGCGTGCTCTCCACCGGGCCCGGGCCAGTCATGTCGACGCCAGCGAGTTGCAGCGTCTCCAGCGGGAATTTCGACCCGCCCGACCGGAGGAATGCGAGATATGCCTCCACGCTTCCCGGTTCCCGCGCGAGCACCCGCTCCGAGAGCGCGACCGCGGCCGAAATGCCGGTCGCGTACTTATAGACATAGAACGCGCTGTAGAAATGCGGGATGCGCAGGCTTTCGAGATCGAGTTGCGGATCGAGCACCACGCCTTCACCGAAATACGCCTGCAGGAGCCCGCGGTATTCGGTTTTGAATACCTCCAGCGTCAGCGCGTCGCCGCGCTCTTCAATCGCGTGGATGATCTTCTCGAACTCAGCGAACATCGTCTGCCGGAAGAGCGTGCCGCGAATATCGTCGATCTGGCGATTGATGATGTAGGCGCGCATCTTCCGATCAGTTGTCTGCTCGAGCAGATGATGCGTGAGAAACTCTTCGTTGAACGTGCTCGCCACCTCCGCGAGGAAGATCGGGTAATCGTAATCCTGAAAGCGCTGCGACTTCTGGGCGAACCAGGTGTGCATCGAGTGACCGGCTTCGTGCGCGAGCGTGTAGACGTCCGAAAAGACGTCGCGTTTGTAGTTCATCAGGATGTAAGGCGGAGCGCCGTAGCTGCCGGATGAAAACGCGCCGCTCCGTTTTCCTTTTGTCTCGTAACGATCGCACCAGCGCCCACGGAGTCCTTCGCCGAGCGCGCCCACGTATTCAGGCCCGAGTGGCGCCAGCGAGGCAAGCACGCGCTCGATGGCTTCGTCGAAACTGACGTCCGTTTCGATCTCCGGCACGAGCGGCACGTAGGTGTCGTAGGGATGCAGCTCGTCGAGGCCGAGCACGCGCCGCCGCAGTTCGTAGTAGCGGAACAACGGCGCGAGGTTTGCGCGGACCGACGAGATCAAGCCGTCATACACCGCGACCGGTACGTCATCGCGGAAAAGCGAAGCTGCCAGCGCCGACGGATGATTGCGGGCGCGCGCGCGGAAGACGTCGGCTTTGACCAAATACGCGAGCGAAGCAGCGAGCGTGAACTGGTGATCTTCGAACTCCGCGTAGAACTGATGAAACGCGCGCTTCCGCAGGTCGTGATCGCGTTTCACGAGGAATGAACTGTATGAGCTCTGCGTCAGCGGACGTTCCTGCCCCTCGGCATCGATGAGCGCGCCGAACTTCATGTCGACATCAGTCAGCTGCGAAAACGTCTCGTCGTATCCATCGAGCGCGGCGCTGCCGAGCGCGAGCAGCCGCTCTTCGGGTTCTGACAAGACATGCGGCTTGTTCCGCCGGATTTTGCGCAGCCGGGTGGTCCATTCGACCAGCGCCGGAGCTTCCAGAAACTCGGCAAATCTCTCATCGCTGATCGCCTGGATCTCCGGTCCGACGAAGGCCGCCGCTTCGCTGATCTTCGTCAGTAAATTCTGCAGCTGTCCCATTCGCGTCAGGTAATCAGGATTTGCGCTGTCCTCCGCCAGCTGCAGCGACGCGAAGTGGTGAACGCGTTCGATTTTGAGATCGAGCTCCTTGTCGAACTCGAG
>JACDCC010000023.1 GCA_013694595.1 Chthoniobacterales bacterium | reverse complement strand
AAGACGTTGCTGATGCACCTCAACTACCGGCAGTTCCTGCACTACGCGGAGGAGCCGCCGGATAACATCCTCCTCATCACTCCGAACGCCGGGCTCACGGATCAGCACCTGGAGGAGATGCGTCTGTCGGGCATACCTTGCGAGCGGTTCACTGCCGGAGAGAGCGGGCTGGGTCTGACCTTGCCGGATACGGTGCGCGTCGTCGAGATCACCAAGCTAACCCGCAACAAGAAGGGCGGCGGGGAGTCGGTGGACGTGGAGTCCTTTGAGGGGCGGTCCCTGATCTTCGTGGACGAGGGCCACAAGGGCGCGGGCGACGGCAAGGACTCGAACCTGGACAAGGCGTGGCGGCCCCTCCGAAACCGCCTCGCCGACAAGGGCTTCACCTTCGAGTACAGCGCGACCTTCGGGCAGGCCATCCAGGCGTCCAAGAGTGAGGATCTCGCCGAGGAGTACGGGAAAGCCATCCTCTTCGATTACTCCTACCGCCACTTCTACGAGGACGGCTACGGCAAAGACTTCCGTATCCTCAACTTGAAGAACCAGACCGGCGAGTACACTGACCTCCTGCTCCTCGGCAATCTCCTCTCCTTCCACGAGCAACGCCGCTACTACGCCGCCCACCGCGACGCGCTAAAGCCGTACAAGCTCACGCCGCCCTTGTGGGTCTTTGCGGGCTCCAGCGTCAACAAGGAGCGGGGGGACGTGCTTACCGTGGTAAGCTTCCTCCAGCGCTTCCTCAAGAACGAGGCTGGCTGGTCTGTCCAGACCATCGAAAAACTGCTACGGGGCGAGACCGAGCTGAGGGACGGCGACGACAGGGATGCCTTCACCGGGCGGTTCGGGTACCTGAAGGATGGATCGCCGGCGCGGGAGGTCTTCGAGGACATATTGTGGGAGGTCTTCCACGCCGGGGCCGGGGGCGCTCTGCGTGTCGCGGACATAAAGGGCTCCGAGGGGGAGCTGGGTCTTAAAGTGTCCGGGGCGGAGCGGTATTTCGGCCTGATCTACATCGGCGACACGAACGCCTTCAAAAAGCTGCTCGAAGCCGGGGCGCCGGAGGTCGTCGTCGAGGAGGATGCCTTCGCGGGTGGGCTGTTCCGCGAGGTGGAGGAGGCCGACTCGCAGGTCAACGTCCTCATCGGGGCGAAGAAGTTCATCGAGGGCTGGTCGAGTTGGCGGGTCTCCAACATGGGGCTCTTGAACATCGGCAAGAGCGAGGGTTCCCAGATCATCCAGCTCTTCGGGCGTGGTGTGCGCCTGAAGGGCCAGGACTACTCCCTCAAGCGCAGCTCCTTCGTCGGCAGCCCGGAGGACCACCCCGCGTGCATAGACCTGCTCGAAACGCTCAACATCTTCGCCGTCGAGGCCAACTACATGGTCGAGTTCAGGAAGTACCTGGAGCGCGAGGGTGTAGACCCCGGCGGCTACGAGGAGATACCGTTCCCCATCCACCGCGAAGAAGCCCTCATCGGCGAGGGGCTATACGTGCCGGCGGTGCCGGACGGCAGAGAGTTCGCGGAGAACGACTACATCGTGCTGGACGAAACGGAGGATATAAAGGTCAACCTGGACCTCTCCATCCGCACGGAGAGCATGAGGATGGAAGACGGCGGCGTCTCTACCGTGGCGGCGAAGGCCGGGCGGGGGCGTTTGATCGGTAACCGCTACCTCTCGATGCTGGATTGGCCGCGCATCCACCTGGACCTCCTGGACTACAAAGACTCCAAGAAGTTCCACAACTTGCGCATACCGCCGGACGCGTCCCGCCGCATAATGACGAAGCACGACCCCGACGCCTCCTACAACCTGATCGCGGACGACGCGTTATTCGAGCCTGAGAGTTTCGCCGGGCTCGCGGCGCTTCAAGACGCCGTACGGTCCATTCTGCGGAAGTACGTGGACAGGTTCTACGGCGTGCGCCAGCAGCGCTGGGACTCCGAAAACATGGTCCTCCGGGAGCTAACCAGCGAGCACCCCAACTTCGCCGACTACACCGTCAAGATCAAGACCTCCGAAGAGAGGCTCGTGGAGGAGGTCAAGGCCCTGGCAAACCGGGTGGACGGCGACGGGGATGCCGGGAGCCTGCCAAACATCCACTTCGACCGCCACCTCTATCAGCCGCTCCTCAAGGACCGCGGCGAGGAGGTAAAGGTCTCACCGCCGGGCCTCAACGAGAGCGAGGAAGAGTTCATCTCGGCCCTCGAACGGTACTGCCGTAAAGAGAACGGAGGAGCGTCCGGCAAGGACCTTTTTCTGCTGCGAAACCTCACCCGGAGCAAGGGCGTGGGCTTCTTCAACACCTCGGGCTTCTACCCGGACTTCATACTCTGGGTAAAGAGCGCGGATGGTTCCCAGAAGGTCGTATTCGTGGAGCCGCACGGGATGCGTAACGACGACCCGCCGCCCCACAACGAGAAGGTGGACCTTTACCTGGCGCTCAGGGACCTCTCCGACCGCATCGCCCGGAGAGACGGGCGAGAGGTCCTCCTCGATTCCTACATAATCTCCGCCACGCCGTT
>JACDCC010000001.1 GCA_013694595.1 Chthoniobacterales bacterium | reverse complement strand
CCGGATAGTCATATTCAGTTTTTCCGCCGGAGCGATCGAGCACGACGAACTGCACCATCTGCCGCAAATCGTCGAAGCGATGCCAGGTGCTCAGCTCGGGCAGATTGTCCTCGCCGACGAGAAAGAACAACTCCGCCTCCGAGTGCGCCGCTCGCAAGGCCTCCACCGTCTCCACCGAGTAGGAGGGCGGGGGCCGGTCGATCTCCAGCCGCGAAGCCGCAAAGCCCGGCTCGCCCGCGATCGCCGCCGTCACCATTTGCCAACGAACTGCCGATGGAGTCGGCGCGCGGTTTTGTTTGTGCGGCGATTGCGCGGCCACGACAAAAATTACTTCCGCGAAAGCGAGCGTCTCGAGCGCTTCACGCGCCAGGATGAGGTGTCCGTGGTGAACCGGATCAAAACTCCCGCCGTAGATGCCGATCCGTTTCAAGCCGCCCACAACATAGGAGGTCGCAGAGCCAGGATCGACTTAAAAATGGCGGCCCCGAGGGACGTGCATCCCATCACTGGGACGAACAGGAGATGTTCGCTTCGCAGAAACAAACAGCCGGGCCTCCTGCGAGACCCGGCTGACAACACAACAAACAACTCTACCTGCTTACGCCGGCACCGGCGTCGCCGGCATTGCCGGCTCTTCCGGAGTCGTCGCTGCATCCACGATCTCGCACGCCGGCGCCCAACGATCATAAAGCACTTCTTAAATCTGGGTCCGGCCCGCAGCCTTTTCGCACCGTTCCAGCAGCCTTGGCGCCTCCATTTTCTCCGCCCAGCCCCGCGAAGGCCGGCGTCGGACCCCGCCAGCGCCACGTAAAAGCATGCGCTCACGTGGCTGTTTAGTGGATCGTCGGTTGTTTGTGATCGGAGCCGCGTGAGGCGCAGCCTTTTACGCGGAGGTAGTGACGTAAGTGACCGCGCAGGAAACGCCGTCCGGCTCCGCTCTTCAGGAACTTCTCGCGGCCTTCGGCATCTTCGCCCTCCGTGTAAGCCTCATAATAAACAAGCTTCCAGGGACCTCGCGATTTGGTGGCGAACGAGGCGCCTCGTCTATGCTCCGACAACCGCCTCTTCAAGTCCGTCGAAAAACCGATGTAGAACCCGTTGTCCTTCGCGGAATGCAATAGGTAAACGTAGAACACCCGCCCGTGTTCTACCCCAAGAGCCGCGTGAGGAGAAGCCTTTTACGCGAGACCCCAAGAGCCGCGTGAGGCGAAGCCTTTTACGCGGCTTCCAGCTCGACCATCGGCCACACGACCACGCCCATCGCCGCAAGCGCTTCCTCGAGCGGATGGAATTGCGCGCGGAAAGCACGCTCAATCCCGGCGTCGGTCTTGTAGCCCGCCCAAAGCCGATTGCGAAACGACTCGATCACGTGATCGGTGGCGACACCGAGGTACGTGTCGCTCTGACCGCGTGAAGCGAAGCCTTTTACGGGGTCGATCATGGCGAGGACAGTCTGGAGCACCCCGACCACGGCCCCGTAAGGGCGGTCGACGCCTCTGTTGAAGCGGCGCAAGCCGTAGAAGTGACGAAAAAGCTCGTAGGTACCGTCGATCAGGTGCACGATCATTTTGGATCAATGTTAGATCTCTTGGCGACGCACTCAAAGGCCGTCGACAGGATCAAATGTCAAATGTATAGACACGACGCCATCCGACCCCGCCTGTTGGATAATTATCCCGCATGCTGAACCGAGCCTTTGCCGCGCTGTTTATTCTCGTGGGCGTCGGCGCGTTGTTTACGACGCCGCTCAGCGGGACGACGCTGGCCGAAGCTGCCGAAAACGGGGACTCGGAGGCACAATATAATCTTGGAATGATGTATTTGACTGGCCTCGGCGTGCCGCAAGACGATGGCACTGGCTTTCGTTGGATTCGCAAGGCGGCAGAACACAATCACGCCGAAGCTGAATTTATTCTCGGCTTGATGTTTGATGAAGGGCGCGCCACGTCAAAAGACGAAGGTGAAGCCGCCAAGTGGTACCGAAAGGCGGCTGATCAGAACGAGCCGCGTGCTCAGCATCAGTTGGCTCGGGCATATGCGCTTGGCCGCGGCGTTACACAAGACCTGCGCGAAGCGGCACGCTGGTACAAACTGGCGGCTCAACAAGGCCTCGTGGATGCGCAATCCAGCCTGGCTCTTCTGTACGAGACCGGCACAGGAGAAGACGAAGATCAGAAGGAAGCACTACGCTGGTATCTGAAAGCAGCTCAGCAGGGCGATGCTGAGGCGCAGTTTCATGCTGGGTTGATTCTTAAAGATGGCTTAAAAGATCCGAAGAATGCGGTGCGCCTGTTTCGCAGTGCAGCAACTCAAGGTAACGCTGACGCTCAAATTTTGTTGGGTATCATGTGCGCCTACGGTTCTGGAACTCCAAAGAATTATGTCGAAGCGTACAAGTGGCTTAGCCTGGGCGTCTCAGGACAAGCCGAGAGTGACGACGCTCAGGAACTCGCGAAGAAACATCTAGCTGCGCTGGAAACCCGACTGATGACGCGCGAACAAATCGCAGAGGCGCAGAGAGCGAGCGTCGAGTTCGTTCCCAAGGCGCAACCGTCGTCACAACAAGCCCGATCCCGAACCACTGACGCGGCAGATCAGATCAATCAGTTGAAAGCAACAGGAACTGCATTTGCTGTGACGAAAGACGGCTACCTGCTTACGAACCTCCATGTCGTAGGGGCTAGCTCACGAGTAAAGGTCAGCACATCAAGCGGCATACGTTTGGCGACGATTGTCAAAACTGATCAAGAGCATGATGTCGCACTGTTGAAGGTCGACAGTAAACTCGCAGCCTTGCCGGTCATCGACAGCAGTTCGGTGCGGCTCGGGCAAACTGTTTTCGCCATAGGATTTCCTAATGTTGGAGTGCAAGGGTTGAAACCGAAGCTAACCAAAGGCGAGATCAGTAGCTTGGCCGGGATTCAAGACGACGACCGTTACTTTCAGATCAGTGTGCCATTGCAGCCAGGAAACAGCGGCGGGCCGCTGGTGGATATGCATGGTAACGTAGTGGGCATTACATCCGCGGGGCTGAACGCGGCAAGAGCTTTGGATATCACGGGCAGTTTGCCACAAAATGTAAACTACGCGGTCAAGAGTGCGTTTTTGATCGGGTTTCTCAAATCGGTCCCCAAGTTGGCAGCGAGATTGCCACCCGCGCATCAAAGCATGGAGCGACCGTTCGAGGACGTCGTTCAAGAAGCGCAAGGAGCGGTGGCCCTTGTCCTGGTGTACTGAGCTAGGGTGCAGTATTCGACAGCAGTCGGCCCATCGCGAGGGCTGCTCTCTCGTCGTCGAGGTTCTTGATCAACGGCGAACGAGTAATTATCGAGTCCGGGCATAACGGCTGGAGACGCTTTTGCATTGCGTCGAACTCATCGAGTTCAGTCCATGGCGATAGGACAATTTGCTGAATCATTTCATTTGCGTCGAGATTATTGATGACACGTCCGCATTCCGGGCTTTCCGCGTCGATAACGAGTCGAACTTCTTTCTCAAACTCGTAATCCTTGTTCTTGAAAAGATAAGCGCGTGAAAGCACGTCGTGGACTCCCGGGTCTTCTGGATTGAAAGAATCTATCTGCCCGGATTCTCTGTCGCCGTATTGAATCCGTGCAGCTTCGAAGCAAACGTCCGTTGGTATAGCGGCAGCGATTCTGCGTAGTGTCGTTTGAACGGCGACGCCCGAATCGGCGTATAATTTCCACATCGCCGCGGACTCGTGCAATGAACAATGCCAACACCACGCACATTTCATTTCTGATTGCTGCTCGTCGAAAGAGTCGGCGATGATTTGCGAATTCTGCATCATGTCGGCGCAATTCGATGGATCGCCCGCGCCGATCTGCTTTTGTTTTTCCGATGGCAGCGTTTCTATTAATTTCTTTATGGTCTGGGGCTCGTGATCCAACAGATAGCCGAATCTCCACTCAGCCGAGACAGCAGCCAGCCCTTCTTTCGGATCGGATTTCTTCAACTGTCCGATTGTCGGTACATAAACCGTCCCTGACAGATTCAAAAACAACGTGCTCAGTTTCACGTAACGCCACAGCGAAGCTGATTCATCGACGTGAAGCTTTGGGTGCTCGGAAATCTGTGTGATTATTCCCACGGTTGGTCAACTGACATTGTATGCGATTACGAAATGCGTGCCACTCGCTTTGCTGAGCGCAGCACGAAGCCCGGCCTGTTTCCAGCGCGTGAAAGACACCTTGCGGATTCCATTTAACCAAAAAAGTCAGGAGGAGTTCTATGTTAGGAGACAACAAAGCATTCAGCGGTTTTTCGCTTAGTCAGATTCACTTCTTTGGTTTCGCCTTCTTCACCGCGGACTTCTTGACGCCCTTCTTTGCGCTACTCCCCTGCTCGCGAACCCTTTTGAAAGCCCGGCCGCTCCTTCACCCGCGTTACGGCGGAGTTTCCCTTGCCCAAGAGCGCCCGCGCCGCCTGGTAATTGGCCATGTGCCCTTTTGAAACGCTGAAACGCTGAAACGCTGAAACGCTGAAAGCTGAAACGCTGAAACGCTGAATGGACTTTGGGATTCTCGCCATAGCCCGCCGGATACAGGGAGAGCGGGACGTACCAGCCGATCATCGCGAACTGCATGCCCTCCTCATATCCGTCCGGGAGGTTCTCATTGATCACCTTGCGCACGGCGCTGAGCGCTGCGCGGCGATCCGCTGGGAGTGCGGCGAGGTACTCTGCCACGGTGGAAGCTGCCATGTTGGCGACGATATCCGCTGAACTGTGCGGCGGACAAGCCTCAGGCATCGCATCGTCGCTCTGCCGCGCCGGATAGCTACGCTTCTTCCTGGGGTCTGCGCTTTGTCCTGGGGTCTGACGAATTGAGATTTGCCCGGCGGTGCCGTTAGGCGAAACTCGACGCCCCACGTGCGTTCCCGCCGAGGAAAGCGTTTTGAGGTGATGTTCCCAAGCCAATAGTTACAAAACGAGATTCTTCTTGATCGCAACGGGCAGGACCGCGACGATGGAATTTCCATGGAAATTCATAATCACTCTAAAATCGGGCCGTTACGGCGTATCATCGGTTTTCTTTTTCTCGCCGCTGCGGTGGCGGCCGTGCTCGGGGCGGTCGCTTCATCGCGCGCCGTCAGCCGGCCGAGCAGCCCTGAACAGGCCGCCGCGCTGCGCAAAATCGCTCCGTGGGTGACCGAACACACCGCGGATGGCAAGCAGGCCGAGTTCATGGTCGTCCTGGCCGACTAGGCGGATCTGAGCGGCGCTGCGGCGCTGAGCGCGAAAAACGAAAAGGGCCATTTCGTGCGTGATGCCCTCTGGAATAAAAGCCAGGCGACGCAGGGCCCAGTCCTGCAATTTCTGCAGGAACGCGGCCTCGAGCATCGTTCCTTCTATATCGTGAACGCAATTTTAGTGAAGGGCAGCCGGGAGATCGCTGAGACCCTGGCAGCTCGCCCGGATGTGGCGCGGGTGGAGGGCAATCCGCAGATCAAGAATGCGCTTCCTCAGCCGGAGGCGACGGTGGAAGGTCCCATCGCGCCATTGGCGGTCGAGCCGGGTATCGTTTACACGAATGCGCCTTCCGTTTGGGCGCAAGGTTTTACGGGACAGAATATCGTCATCGCCAGCGCTGATACCGGTGTGCGGTGGACGCATAACGCACTCAAGC
>JACDCC010000384.1 GCA_013694595.1 Chthoniobacterales bacterium | reverse complement strand
CGTTTCAGGGTCTCCTCGGCGCCTTTTCCCAGCGGCTCGATGATCTCGATCGAATAAACTTCCGCCGCCAGCTCGGCCAGGATCGCGGCCTGGTAACCGGAGCCAGTCCCGATTTCCAGCACGCGATCGGTTGGCTTCAGCGCGAGCTTGTCGGTCATGAACGCGACGATAAAGGGCTGCGAAATCGTCTGGTCGTAGCCGATCGGCAGCGGCCGGTCGGTATAGCTCCGGGCGCGCATTTTTTCCGGCACGAACTCCTCCCGCGGCACTTTGCGCATCGCCGTCAGCACCCGCTCATTGATCACGCCACGCATCGCAACCTGGAATTTTACCATCCGCTCGCGGTCGGCGGCAAACTCGCGCGCGGAAATCTCCGCCGGCCGGCAGCTCGTGCCGAGAAGCAAAAGAAGAAGCAACGTTCTAGCCCTGTGCAGCGCCATCGTGCAATTTCGCCTGATCCTGATAACTTTGCAGCCGCTAAATTCCTGCTCCCATTTTGAAATGAACGAAGAACGCTCAGCCGCCGAAGACATCGCCGCCGCCGCGGACGGACCGCCCGCCCCGCAGGGTCCGCCAATGACGGAGCTGGAGCGGATCCGCCATTCTGCCGCGCACGTCCTCGCGACCGCCATACTGCGGCTTTGGCCGGAAGCGCAATTCGCCGCCGGGCCGCCGGTCGAGAACGGTTTTTATTACGACGTCGATCTGCCGCATCGAATTTCGCCGGAGGATTTCACGAAAATCGAAGCGGAGATGAAAAAAGAGACCAAGGCCAACCATCGTTTCGAGCGGGTGGAAGTGTCGCGCGCCGAAGCGCTCGCCCTCGCCCAGGCCGGCGAACTGGCCGCGCTCGGGCCGCGCCCGGCAGCGAGCAAGTTCAAGCTCGACATCATCGAGCACATTCCGCCTAACGAGAAGATTACGCTCTATCGCAACGGCGAGTTCACCGACCTCTGCGCCGGGCCGCACGTCATGCGCAC
This sequence comes from Chthoniobacterales bacterium, assembly GCA_013694595.1. Taxonomy (GTDB): domain Bacteria; phylum Verrucomicrobiota; class Verrucomicrobiia; order Chthoniobacterales; family UBA10450; genus JACCTI01. The sequence continues at coordinate 8,497 of JACDCC010000384.1, read as the reverse complement.
TGGCAACATCGGCGCCTTCAAGCTCACCCACGTGGCAAGCGCCTACTACAAAGGCGACGAGAAAAACCCGCAGCTCCAGCGCATCTACGGCACCGCCTTTAAGAACAAGGCCCAGCTCGACGAATACTTCGCCATGCTCGAGGAAGCGAAGAAGCGCGACCACCGCAAACTCGGGAAAGAACTCGAGCTTTTCACCTTCGACGACGACGTCGGCCCCGGCCTCCCGCTCTGGCTCCCGCGCGGCGCTGCCATCATCGAGGAACTGGAAAAGCTGGCCAAGGAAACCGAATTCGCCGCCGGCTATCAACGCGTCCGCACCCCGCACATCGCGCGCGAGCAACTTTACCTGACGAGCGGGCATCTTCCTTACTATAAGGACTCGATGTTCCCGCCGATGGAATTGAATGAAGGAGCACAGGCGTCCCTGCCTGTGGGGCAAGCAGGCGTCTCGCCTGCCTCGGACTCTGTTGCAGGCGAGACGCCCGCAATCCCCACAGCCGGGACGGCTGTGCTCCGAGATCGCTACTACCTGAAGGCGATGAACTGCCCGCATCACCACAAGCTCTTCGGAGCGGTGCCGCGCAGTTACCGCGACCTCCCGCTCCGGCTCGCGGAATACGGGACGAACTACCGCTACGAACAATCGGGCGAGCTCTTTGGCCTCATGCGGGTGCGCTCGTTGCAGATGAACGACGCTCACATCTACTGCACCGAGGAGCAGTTCGAGGAGGAGTTCAACGCCGTCAATCAGCTCTATCTGAAGTATTTCAAAATCTTCGGGATCGAAAAATACGTCATGCGTTTCTCCACCCACGATCCCTCCCGCTTAAGCGGGATCGGAGCAAAATTCGTCGATAACCCCGCGCTCTGGGCCAAGACCGAGGACATGGTCCGCGAGGTCCTCCAGCGCAGCGGCATCAACTACATCGAAGTGCCGAACGAAGCCGCCTTCTACGGCCCGAAGATCGACGTCCAGGTCTGGAGCGCGATCGGCCGCGAATTCTCCATCGCCACCAACCAGGTCGACTTCGCCGTCCCGGAACGTTTCGGCCTGAAATACAAAACCCGCGACAACACCGAAGCCACCCCGCTCTGCATCCACCGCGCCCCGCTCGGCACGCACGAGCGCTTCATCGGCTTCCTCATCGAGCATTACGCCGGCAACTTCCCGCTTTGGCTCGCCCCCGAGCAGGTCCGCGTGTTACCCATCGGCGACGAGTCGGCGATCGTCGACTACGCCCGCGCCATCCAACAAGAACTGCGCGCCCACGAAGTCCGCGCCGAACTCGACGCGAGCAACGACCACATCAAGGCCAAGATCTCGAGCGCCGAGCAGATGAAAGTTCACACCATGCTCGTGATCGGAAAGCGCGACCTCGAAGCTGGCGCCGTCAGCGTGCGCGAGCACGGCAAAGGCAACCTTGGCGCGAAGCCGCGCGATGAAGCGATTGCGGACATTCTGCAAGCGATCAAAGAGCGGCGGGCCTAGCAAACCAAGACCGTGGCTGATACCATGCTTCCGGTACGATGGATCATGCTCGTGTCATTCTTCTGCTGAGACATCCGGCGGCGAAATTGCTGCGCGCGGAGCAAGCGGCTTTCGCGCTGGCGTTTCTCCACACAGCCTTCAAGGAAAGCGCGCAGGCAGCCGTGCCGGAGGAGTTGCTGCGAACGCGGCTCGATCGCTGGATCGAGGAACGTCGAGCTGAGGAGAGCTTCGCTTGGGAGCGCAGCGCGCGGGATTATCTCGAGGACTGGTGCGGAGAGGATCGCGCCTGGCTGCGCAAGGTGCATGGCAGCGGGCTGGAGCCGGCCTTCGAACTGACGAGCGCGACTGAGAAGGCGCTTGGCTGGCTGGACTCGCTGCGCGGAACGGCCTTCGTGGGCACGGAATCACGGCTTGAGGGAATCTTTCGCGAGATCGACGAGCTGCTCCGCTACACGTCGAACGACGTGGACGCGCGGCTGGAATATCTTCGCGCCGAACGCGCAAAGCTCGACGACGAAATTGCGCGGATTCTCGATGGCGGAGCGCCGCAGACGTTCGAGCCGTGGCAGATCAATGAACGCTACGCCGGCGTGCTCGATGCGGCGCGCAGTCTCGTGAGCGACTTCCGGGAGGTGGAGGAGAATTTCCGCCGGATTGCGCAGGAGGTCGTCGAGCGACAGACCCAGGAGGGCAGCACGAAAGGCGAGATCGTCGGGCGCGTGCTGGATTCGCACGACAGCGTGCGCGAGTCGCCGCAGGGACGCAGTTTCTACGGTTTTGTGCGGCTGCTGCTCGACCCCGATCGTCGTGAACGCTTCGAAGAGCAAGTCGCGCAGGCTCTGGCGATGGACGCGCTCGATCCTTCGCTGCGGGACGATCCGCTCCTCCGCCAGTTGCTCCCGCGGCTGCGCGGCGAGCAGGAGAAAGTGGGCGCGTCCACGCATCGGCTGACCTCAAATCTGCGCCGGGCGCTGGAGACGGCGCGTCTCGCGGAGCGTCGGCGGGTGCGGGAGTTGATCGGCGAAATTCAGACGCTGGCCCTGCGGACGAAGGACTCGCCGCCGCCGCGGGCGGATTTTTTCGAGGTCGAGGAAATGCCGGCGATCTGGGCCGGGCTCTCGCGTCCGCTGTGGGATGAAGGCGCGGCGATGGCGCTGGATGGTGCGGTGCAGGCCGATGACGCGGAGTTGGATTGGGCGGCTTTTGCCCGGCTGCAAAACCTGCCGCATCTCTCGCTCGACGTGCTGCGGCGCAATGTCGGCACCTGCCTCGCCGAACGCGAATTCGTGCTGCTTTCCGACGTGCTCGCTCGCTTCCCCGCGACTCAGGGCGTGATGGAAGTCGTCGGGTATCTCATCGTCGCCGGCGAGCCTCCGCACTATTTTGCGCGGGATCAGCACGAGGACATCACGTTCGAGGACGGCGCTCGCTGGCGCTTCCCACGTGTCCTCTTCTGCCGTGAGACACCGGCATCCGCAGTGGCATGAACGACGAGCCGATCGAGTTTCCGCCCGCGTCGTTCGTGAAGGCGCACCTCATTGGGGAGCCACTCTACGTCGAGGATGGCGGCCTGTGGGCGGATTTGCTCCGGGAGAAGGATGAGATCGCCGACTACTTCCGCCAGATCGGACTCGAACTGCTTGTCGATGAACCGGAGGGGTTCGCTTTTCTCCGGCAGATCGAGCCGCGCGGCGAAGAGCGCGTGCCGCGGCTCATCCAGCGGCGCAAGCTCACCTACGACGCCACGCTGCTGCTCGTCTGCCTTCGCGACGAGTTGAACCGCTTCGATGTTCAGACCGCGGACCAGGCGCGGCTTTGCCGCTCGCGGCGTGAGCTGCACGAGTTGGTGGGAGGATTCTTGCGCGACTCTCACAACCAGACGCGCGACCTCAAGGCGATGGACGCCGCCATTGAGCAGCTTCGCGCGCTTGGCTTTCTCAAGTCCGCCGGGACGCAATCGCCCGACACGTTTGAAGTGCGGCGCATCGTGAAGGCGCGCGTCAGCGCGGGAGAACTGGAGGCCGTGAAGGAGCGGTTGCTATACCATGCCGAGTCTGGAGTTTGATTTCAGCACGGACGGCGGCGCTCCCGGCGGCTGGCGGCTGCACCGGCTGGAGATGGCGAATTGGGGCACATTCGGCGAAGGGCTCGTCCACTCACTCACGCCGGAGTGCGGCTGGTCGCTGCTGGTCGGGGAAAATGCGAGCGGCAAGTCCACGGCGGTCGATGCGCTGCGCACGCTGCTTGCGCCGCGGGCGGTGCTTCAGCACAGCTTCAACGACGCGGCCGGCGGGCAGAAGAAGAGGGATCGCTCACTTGTCACCTACATTCGCGGGAAATGGTCGGCGTCGCGCGACGAGGACTCGGCCGACGCGGTCCCGCAGTTTCTGCGAAAGGAGGATACTCCGAGTTACCTGCTCGCGGTTTTCCGCAACGCCCGCCGCGATGCGGCGCTCACACTCGCGCAAATCCTCGGCGTGACGAATGGCAAGGACCACACCATTTATATGATCGCGAATGGCGACAAGACCATCCCCGAACATCTGCTCGGCCTGTCCGCCGGTCGTGGATTGACGAAGGAACTCGCCGCGCGCGGATTCGACCTCCGGCAGACCTACAGGGCGTATCGCGAGGATTTCTGCGCGCGCATGGGAATCCCCGGCGAGGGCGCGCTGGAGATTTTCAATCAAGCGATCGGCGTGAAGGAAGTCTCGGACGTAAGCACATTCCTGCGCCGACATTTGCTCGCGCCGAGCCTCGCGGAGGACTTCATCCGCCAGCGCGTGATACCGCAGTTTCAGAATCTCGAAAGCTGCTGGAACGACATCGGCAAGGCGAAGGCGCAAATCGCGCTGCTGGGACCGGTGGCGGAAGCGCACGGGCAGGTGCTGGAATTGGAAGCGAGGAGGAAAGAGGTGCGCGACTTGATTGAGGCGCTTCCCCATTTCTATCTACAAAAACATGCCGCCCTGCTGCGCACGCATCTCGACCTTTGCGCGGCAGAACTCGGCGCGGCTAAGGCGGCACTCGTGGAAATCGAGCGACGGCGAGGCGACGCGCAACGGACGCGCGATTCGCTGAAGGCACAGTTCGACGCGGATGAAACAAGCCGCCGGATTGCGGAGATCGTCTTGCAAATGCGCGAGACGGAGCTGCGAGCGAAGGAGAGAAAACAGAAGCACGATCAGCTCGAATACTTGCTCCGCGCCGAGTCGCTCGATCCGGTTCCGGTAAATGAATCTGCCTTTACGGAGATGCGGTCGCGCATCGCGGAACGATACTCGGATTTGGAAACAAAAGAGGTCGAAGCGAACAACGCAGCTAACCGGCTGGGTGTGGAAAGGGCGGGAGTTGAGACCGAAATCAAAGCCATTCGCGTAGAACTTGCATCACTCCGCGAGCGGCCAGCGCTTATCCCAGCGGACTTTCAGCAGATGCGCGATGTCTTGAGCGAGGCGACTGGAGTCGCGGTCGAGGAGCTTCCTTTTGCAGGTGAATTGATAGAGGTGAAGCCGGAATACGCCGAGGACTGGAGCGGAGCGATCGAGAAGCTGCTGCATAATTTCGGCGTCTCGCTGCTCATCCCCGCGCGGCACTACCAGCGCGTCGTTCCGTGGATCAACAGCCGGCGCTTGATGAACGCGGCGGGCAAGGGGTTGCGGCTAAATTTTCATCGCGTGCCTGCGGAACTTCCCGCGCCAGCCACCGATGTCGATGCGCGGATGGCTGCCGGACGGTTGAATTTCCGCACGGAGCATCCGCTCACGCGCTGGGTCGAGAGCGAAGTGCGGCGCGCTTTTCCCCACGTCTGCTGCCGCGACACGATCGAGCTGGAGCGCGAGCGTTTCGGCGTCACCTGCGAGGGCACGATCCGCAACGGCACGCGGCATGTGAAAGACGATCGCAGTCCGCTCGGTTCGCGGCGCGACTACGTTCTCGGGTGGTCGCCGGAGAAAAAGATTCGTGCCCTGGAGAAGCAGTTGGGTGAGGACACTACGCGCCTCGCGACGCTGTCGGGGCAGGAGAAAGAATCACGAAACGCTGCAACGAAACTTGGCCAGCGGAGACAGGCACTCGGCATGGCGTCGGCATTGAGCGGCTTCGCGGAAATCGACTCCAGCACCGAACAGGCGCAACTGGCGCAGTTGGCGAAGGACCGCGCGGAACTTGAGAAAGCTTCCGAGCGGCGGCAGGCGCTCAAGATACAACTCGATGCCGCGGAAGAAGCATTGACCAAGCTTGGAAAGGAGCGCGATCCCGTTGTTGCGCGTTGCGGCCAGTGGAAGCGGGAGGGCGACGAGCATCGGCCGCAACTCGACCGGGTGGAAGATGGAGTTGCGAAACAACCGTCGCTCGATTTCGCCGCGCTCGCCCCTGCCTTCTCCGAAATCGAAGGCGAAGAAGCGGTGACGCATCGGAACGTCGGCGAAGTCCGTGAACGCGTGGACAAGTCGCTGCGTGGCCGTGCCAGCAATCTCACGGCGAAGGTCAACGAAGCCGAAAAGGTGATGATCGGACCGATGAAAGAATTCCTCATCGCCTATCCCGACGAGGCCGCCGACCTCGCCGCGGAGCCCGTGTATGCGTCGGATTTCGTCGCCGTTCACGGGCGGCTGGTGCGCGAGGGGCTTCCCGGCCACGAGGAGCGGTTCCGCGATTTTCTGAATACGAACCTCACAGAAAACATCGGCGGCCTGGAGGACAAGCTGAGCAGCGAGGTGAAGGCGCACCGCGCGCGCATCGACCAGGTGAACACTGCGCTCGCCGGCCTGGAGTATTCGCCGGGCACGCTGGTCGAGCTGGATCGCCGGGATACGCGCGACGCCGCCATTCGCGATTTCAAGGCGCGGCTGCGCGACTGCCTCAGCGCCGGGCTGCATCCCGACGAAAGCCAGCGGCTCGAGCTCTACAAAAAAATCCGAGAGATCGTGACGCGCTTCGGCAAGGAGCCCGAGTGGACGGCGCATGTCGCGGACAGCCGGCTCTGGCTGGACTTCGGCGTGCGCGAGCGACGGCGCGCCGATGGCGTCGAGATCAATTACATGGACTCCTCCGCCGGCAAGTCGGGCGGGCAGAAAGCCAAGCTCGCCTTCACCATCCTCTCCGCCTCCCTGCTCGCGCAATACGGCCTGGCAGACGATCCGCACCGGGCGGACAGCCTGCGCCTGGTCGTGGTGGATGAAGTCTTCGCGCGCACTGACGAACCGAACTCGCGGCGGGCGATGGATCTTTTTAAGCGAATGGGTTTCCAACTCCTTCTTGCCGCGCCGTGGAAAGCCGAAGCGCGCATCGCCGAGAGCTACGTGGACAGCTTTCATCTTACGCTCAATCCGAACGACAATGCCTCGCGCATCCAGCGCGCGAGCCGCACGCAATACGAGTCCCTGCGCGGACAACTCCATGTTTAGCCGCGCTGAATTGCTGGCGCAGGCTAGGCGGCGGTATCCCGATTTTCTGCGCTCCATTGTGACCGGCGAGGGGTTCTTTCCACTAGAGCTGCGGCTCGGAAAGACGCGCCGCGCGGCGGACTATCCCGGCTATCAGGCCGAGCTCGCCGCGCTACGAGAAGCCGCGACGGACTTCGGATTTCAGATCGAATGGGAAAGGGTCCGGGCTCCGCGCTTCGGTCAGCACGACCGCCCGCAGCGCGCGTTCTTTGCCGGAGAGCCGGAGTATCTGCGCGCGCTCGGCAAGGCCGGCGAGGCGCAGGCATTTCGCGAGGATGTCGCCGCCGTTCGCGCAGCCTCACCCGCGCTGGAGCCGTGGCTCGCCCGGAATGAGTTGAAGATCGTGGCGCAGCACGAACTTTGGCCGCGCCTTCTCCGCGTCGTCTGCTGGTTCGAGCGAAATCCGCGCTGCGGGCTGTATCTCCGGCAAGTGCCCATTCCCGGCATCGGCACCAAGTTCTTCGAGAATCACAGCGCCATCCTCGATGAGTTGCTCACCGCCGCGCATCCCGAGCACGTCGATCCCGCGGAGACGCGTTTCGCCGCGCGCCACGGCTTGCGCCGCGAAGAGCCCCTGATTCGCCTGCGTTTCCTCGATCCCACACTGCAGACCGCGCGCGGCTTTCCCGTGGACGATCTCGCCGTCCCAGCCCCCGCATTCGGCTTGCTGCCGCTCGCCGGTGTCCGGGTCGTGATCACGGAGAATCTGCGGAACTTTCTCGCTCTTCCCGCGCTGCCAGGGACAGTCGCGGTTTATGGCGGCGGCAATGCGTTGACTCTGCTGGCCGGATCCCCCTGGCTCTTGGATTCTTCCGTCTTCTACTGGGGTGACATCGACGCCCACGGCTTTCTCATGCTGAGCCGGTTGCGCGAATCATTTCCCCACGCCGCGAGCATCATGATGGACGAAGCCACTCTCGCCACGGCGCCCGAACTGACTGGCCCTGCGGCGCCGGTCGATGCGGTGGACCTGCGCCACCTCACCCCTGACGAAGCCCGGCTATTCGTCCGATTGCGCGATGGCAGCGTCGGGATGGAACAGGAGCGAGTGCCGTGGAATTATGTCACAGCACAGCTTCAGTCGCTTCCTTCGATCGCGCTTCCCCTGACTGAGAGCGGCGATCGATCGGGTAACGCGTTATTCCGCGCCAATGAAAGATGAGGTTCAATGACCCTCTGCTTATTTTGCGATATTCTGAAAGCGCGTAATTGCCCTGCGCGATTGTAGCTCTTATTTTGCGGCTTCAATACCCGGAACCAGCCGACGGAGAGCTATCATGCGAGCAGGCAACTATATCAAACAGGCGACCGGCTACCGCGCTTTCATCCCCGCGAAGCTTCCGCCCGTTCCGGCGGTCGAGGTGGACTCCGAGATGGTGACCCTGCTCGCCCAAGCGAGCCTCAATCTCGGCAGACTGGATGGTGTCGGTGCGCTGGTGCCCAATCCTGATCTTTTCGTGGCCATGTATGTCCGTCAGGAGGCTGTGCTTTCATCCCAAATCGAAGGGACGCAATGCACGCTGGAGGAAGTGCTGAAGTATGAAATCGACCCGGCGGGCGT
>JACDCC010000343.1 GCA_013694595.1 Chthoniobacterales bacterium | reverse complement strand
AATTTCATCAGCCGGAAGTAATTTCTGAAGAATATCGAACGATGGTCACGCAACGGACCCTCCATCAAATCGAGAACGTCTCGTGCTGGCTTCTCGTGGCCGACATTCACAATTTCACCCCCTTGAGTAGCAGCCTGGAAACCGAGAGCCTGGAGGCGCTGCTCGGGAGCTGGATTTCCGCGTGCAAGGAGATCATCGAAAATCATCATGGACTGATCAACAAATACCTCGGCGATGGATTTCTCGCTTACTGGCGTGAGGAGGACACGAACGCGGAGGAAATCGCTTCTGCCCTCTCGGCGCTACGGGAGATTCAGTGCAGGAACGCGCCCGAGTTTCGGATTGTGCTCCACTTCGGCTCAGTCGCGATCGGGGGCATCGCGGCGATGGGCGAAGAGAGCTTGATGGGAAAGGAAGTGAACCTGGTGTTCCGTCTCGAAAATCTTGCACGGAGTTTGGGCGAGGCGTGCGGACTGAGCGAACCGGCGCGTCTGAACCTGGGCGATTTTGTTCCCGTCCGGTTTCTGAGCGAGCACGAACTCAAAGGCTTCGAAAAGCGGCGCGCTTTTTATGCTGTGAGCTAAGACCATCCTGAGCTTCATCGGCCCGGCCTTGGAAAGTAGCGCATGCGTCGCCGCCGTCATCGCAAGCCAGAGGCATGCGCTACGTCAGACCATTCCGAGCTTCATGCGCCCGGCTTCGCTGATCATGTTCTGGTTCCATGGCGGGTCCCAGACGAGATCGACCTGCGCTTCATCGACGCCTTCGATGCTCATGATCTTGCTTTGCGCATCGTGCGCGATCGCCGGGCCCATCCCGCAGCCGGGCGCGGTCAGCGTCATCTTCACTTCCACTTTGGTGCCGCCGTTTTCGCTCTTATTGAGCTGGCAATCGTAAACCAGGCCGAGGTCGACGATATTGACCGGGATCTCGGGGTCGTAGCACTGCCGCAGCTGATCCCAAACCGCTTTCTCATCGACCTCGCCGACGGTTCCGTTGCTGGCGGTGGCAGGATTCGGCGCGTCATGAGCCTTCTCGATCCCAAGCGCATCGAGATCTTTGTCGGCAATGCGCGCCAGTCCCTGATAGGTCGCAATCGTGTAGCTGCCACCGAGCGTCTGCGTAATGACGCCCTGGGTTCCGGCGGGGATCACCGTCTTGTTGCCGCTCGGGATCTGGATCGCATCTGTGTCGCGGCTCAATGTGAATTCAGTGTGTTCGTGCATAATGAGCGCCGCAGAGCGGCTGGTTACACATCTCCCAAGATGTGTGCCTTGTCATCCTGAGTCGGCGAAGCGCGCCGCAAGACCTCGCGCACTCGCGTCTAAATCCTCGCACTCCGCAGCGACAAGCCACTGGGACGACGTGAGATCCTTCGCCGTCTACGCGGCTCAGGATGACCGCGGTTGCCGGTGATCGTCACTTCGCATCACGATCTTTACCTTGGCGGCAGTGCCGGCGGCGAGTTGATCCATCAGTGTGGGCGAAGTCGACGCGGGCGCCTGCGGGGGTGCGGAGTCTTTGTCCTCAGCGAGCGCGTTGCGCAATGCGCCCTCGACGAGCTGCGCGCAATGGATACGCACTGGAGGCAAGGCGCCCAGCGGCGCCGCGAGTTCTTCGCCGGTCATCGATTTGGCTTCGGCGATGGTCTTCCCGGCGAGCAGCTCAGTAGCAACGCTTGCGACTGCGATCGCGGTCTGACAACCGAAGGATTGAAAGGTCGCGCGGTCGATGACCTTGCGGCCGTCCTCTTCCTTGAATTTGATCCACATCCGCAGCATGTCGCCGCAGTCTGGGCTGCCGACAGTTCCGACTGCGTCGGCGTCCGCCATCTCACCGAGATTCCGCGGTTTCTTAACCGCGGCTTCGATGCGTGCTTCCAGGTCTTCGCTCATCTCAGTGCGTCATGTCGAGCGAAGCCGAGACGTCCCGTTGCTGCACCCGCGCTCATGCCACGGGATTCCTCGACTGCGCTTCGCTCCGCTCGGAATGACAGCATTATTTACGCCGCCTCCAGGCTGTAGCGCGGCAGCGAGGAATCGACTTCGGCGCTGTAGCCGTCGATTCCGCCGCGGAGGCTTTTCACGTTGGTGAAGCCGTGACCTTGAAAATAGGCCGCTGCATCCATGCTGCGCGTGCCTTGATGATCGTAGACCACCACAAGTTTTTCACGCGCCCAATTGCTCAGGATCTGCTGCATAAACTCCTGGGTGAACAGATGCGCGCCCGGCAGCTTCACCGCGTCGAACTCCTCACGCGTGCGGACGTCGAGCAGATTGATCTTCTCGCCCGCTGAAAGCTTCGCCGCCAGATCGTGCGGCTCGATCTGCATCGCACGCTCGGCCGCGTCGCTCGTGATGATGTGGTCGATCGCCTCTTCGACATCGACATTCTCGTTCCGCGCACAGACGCCCGCGAGCGTCTCATCCGGGCTGAAGCCGCAACTGCTGCACCCGCCAATGTGATACTTCCGGAACATCGCGCGCTGCGCGCCGGGAAACTGCTCGAGCAGTTCCCGCATGGTGATGTTCGGGTCGATTGTCGCCGCGGAATTCATGCGGCCGAAACGTAAGCGCCACCGCCCGAACCGCAACCGTCCGGTCCCCATGTGGAGACTTATTGACACGCCAGGCTCGACTCGTTAGGCTGGCGGCTCAACATGGTGCCGAAGCGGGCGTCTCTTCGGCATGTCCGGCTGGAATAGGGAATCGCGGTGTCCGCACGGACTCGGCGACGCATTAACCCGGAAAGGACAGCAGTTATGAAAATAAAAGCAGCAATTCTCGCGTTCACATTGGTTGCCATCGCGGCCGCTCCACTCGCGCAAGCACAGAGCCCCGCCGCGGGCGACGCGAAAGCAGTGGAAACGAAAATTAAGGAGCTCAGTGAGCTATGGGGCAAAGCGATGATGCAGAAAGATCCCACCGTGCTCGACCCGATCATTGCGGACGATTTCGTCGGCACGAACTCGAAGGGCAAAGTGAACACGAAAAAAGAGATGTACGCCGCGATGAAGGCAGACACGGACACCTACGCGTCGGCAACCGACAACGATCTGAAGGTGCACATGTTTGGCAATGACGTGGCCGTTGCCACCGGCTCATCCACGGAAAAGGGGAAGACGAAGGACGGGAAAGAGTTCACCCGCACCTACCAGTGGACCGACACCTGGCTGCAACGTGGTGGCAAGTGGCAGACCATCGCGAGCCAATCAGTCCAGACCTCGGGCGATGATGACGACGACGACGACAAAGATTAGGCGGCGCAGTCGTTAGGGTGGTAACGAGCTGCCGGCGCAACCGGCAGCTCTCCCGCTCCGTTCCTTGGGGAGCGCAGGCTGCCAGCCTGCAGTGTTCGGCAGCCTGCCGCACACATCTGCCAACACGACGGGCCGGGATCGCCAAACCCACGGGGGCCGGACTCAAGACAATCAACAACAACACGAGCAGCGCACCCACGGCATGTTTGCCGCAAGCTGCGGCAAACAGCAGGCTGGCAGCCTGCTTTCGCCAGCGCGGTCGGCTAGAGCTTCGCTGGATCCGCGAGCAGCTCTGATATCCGCTTCAGCAAGCGCCCCGCACCGCCGCCGTCGAGGCTGCGGTGATCGAAGCTGAGCGTCAGCTCCGCTTGCGTGACCGGAACAAACTGCTGCTTCGCGTCGTCCCACAATGGCGCTTTCTTACCGGCGCCGAGACCGAGCAACAGCGTCTGATCAGGCAGGGGAATCGGCGTGCCCCAGTCCAATCCGAACGTGCCGAAGTTCGAGACCGAAGCGATGCCGCCGGTCGTCATTTCCGCACTAACCCGGCGTTTGCGCGCCAGCTCCACCAGCTCGGCATATGCGTTCGTCAGGTCGGCGAGCGAAGTCTTGTCCGCGCCGCGAATGACGGGCACCATGATGCCTTCGCCTGCTTCAACGGCCACACCAATGTCGATCGATTCGGACCGCAGGGCCCTTCCGCCGATCAGTCGCGCGGCCGCGTTCGGCATCTCAGCCAACGCGAGTGCGAGCGCCCGCAAGGCGTAAAGCGCCGGCCCCGGCTTGGGATCTCGACCTTTCCGGTCCTGCAGCACGGGATCGAGGGAAACGGAGAGGCCGACGGTCGCGAGCGGGCGCGTCCAGCTCCGGCGCATCGCATCCGCAACGCCGGTACGAATCGCGCTCGGTTTTTCGGCGGGTTGCGATTCGATCGAGCGGAGGAAATCCTCGAGATCCTTCACCGTCACGCGACCTGCAGTACCGCTGCCGGCGATACCGGCGAGGTCGGCCTGCGTCAGCTGCAGCTCAGCCATTCGCGCGCGCACGCGCGGTGACATGTAACTGGCGCCTTTTGCGCTTGCAGGGACCGGAAGTCCGCCTGCGCGATCGCCTGCAAACGAACTGGCCGCAACGGTCGGCAGCGCATCGGACTCATCGATGCGGAAATGCGATCCGCTGCCGTTCTGTGTCGAAGCGGATGCTTCTTCCTGTCGGCCGGGCACTTCTTTGTCCACGGAACCCTGCGGCTGCTCCGGAGCATTCTTCTGGAACCGCGCCGCATCCGCTTCGCTCGCCTCCACGTAGCCGAGTACTGCGCCAACGACGTAGGTGCCCTTCACCTCCGCATCGATTTTAGCGATCTCACCGGCGCATGGAGTCGTGACGCCCATGACGGCCTTGTCGGTTTCAACTTCGATGATCTCCTGGTCGGCTTTCACGTGATCGCCGGGCTTGACGTGGATTGTCACGATCGTCGCCTCGGCCATCGATTCGCCGAGCTGCGGCATGGTGATTGGAACTTGGGGCA
>JACDCC010000314.1 GCA_013694595.1 Chthoniobacterales bacterium | reverse complement strand
GCATCGCCAATCCCGCGCTGAACATCGTTCGCGAAATTCATGGCGAAAACGGCAGCGTGGAGCAGGGCTTCGCCGAGGCGGACGCGATCTACGAAGAGACGTTCGAGACCCATCGCCAGCAGCACGCACATCTCGAGACGCATATTGCCATTAGCTACCTGGGCGAGGACGGACGAATTCACGTGCGGACCAGCACGCAGACGCCGTTTCCCACCAAAGAAAAACTCGGTTATCTGTTCAGCCGGGATCCCGATCATTTCCATGTCTATACGGAGCGCGTTGGCGGTGGCTTCGGCGGGAAGCAGGAAATGCTCGGCGAAGAGCTGTGCGTGCTCGCGACCTTGAAGACCCGCCGGCCGGTGAAATGGGAATTCACCCGCACGGAGGAGTTCATCGGCGCCCCGTCACGTCACCCGTTCAACTTTCAAGTGAAGCTCGGGGCAAAAAAAGACGGCACGCTCACGGCCCTACAACTGCGCGTCGTCTCGAACACGGGTGCTCACGGCAACCACGCCGGCGACGTCCTCGCCCATTCCATCAATGAGCCGCTCACGCTATTTCGCTGCGCTAATAAAAAAGTGGATGCCTTCGCCGTTTATACAAACACGGTCCCCACCGGCGCCTTCCGCGGCTATGGCGTGACCCAGACCGCTTACGCGCTGAACTGCGCCTTGTACGAACTCGCGCTCCAGCTCGGGCTCGATCCGATCGCTGTGCTGCGAAAGAATGTCGTCCGTCCCGGCGACACTCTTCTGAGCATCTGGCCCGGGCCAGCCGACGTCGAGATCGGAAGCTATGGACTCGACCAGTGTCTCGACATGGTGGAAACGGCGCTGGCTAGCGGCCGTGGTCAGCCGAAACCAGAGGGTGCGGAGTGGTTCGAAGGTAGCGGTCTTGCCGTCAGCATGCTCGATTGCGCTCCGCCCGGCCAGCGCTCCGAAGCGCGCGTCGATCTGACACCGGAGGGCCGCTATACGGTGCGCGTCGGCGCGACCGAATTTGGCAATGGCACCGTCAACGTCCATCGCCAGATCGCCGCTACCATTCTTGGCTGCGGCGTCGATCGCGTTCAGATCATCAACGCCGATACCGACCAGACTCCCTACGACACCGGCACTTTTGGCAGCGTCGGCACCACGGTCTCCGGGGCCGCTGTCCGGGACGCGAGCTCAGTGCTCAAATCCCAAATTCTCGCGCTGGCTCAACGTTACATTGGCACTGCGATCGAGCATTGCTCCCTCGGTGATGGCGAGATTCGCTGCGGCGATCGCACCCTGCCGCTGGCCGAGTTCTTCGCGGAAGCGATGCGCGACGGCCAGCGCGTCAACGCCATGCGCAAATGCGCCGGCGCACCGCGCCCGGTCTCGTTCAACGTTCAGGGTTTCCGCATCGCCGTGCATCGTATCACGGGGCGCATCGAAATTCTCCAGAGCGTCCACGCCGCCGACGCCGGCTTTGTCATCAATCCCATGCAATGCCGCGGCCAGGTCGAAGGGTCTATCGCACAGGGCGTTGGCTGGACACTTTTCGAGCGCATGACGTTCAACGAGAAAGGCGAACCTCTTAACACCACGTTTCGCAATTACCGGATTCCCACTTTCGCCGATATCCCTCGCACGGAAGTGCACTTCGCCGATACCTACGATACCATCGGCACACTCGGTGCCAAGGCTATGAGCGAAAGCCCCATCAATCCGGTCGCGCCGGCCCTCGCCAATGCGTTGCGGGACGCGACAGGCATCCGCTTCACCAGCCTGCCGCTGAGCGCGGACCGCATCTTCGAAAGACTGAGCGCCCTCGCGCCATGAGCAAACACGTTTGGGGAACAACTGCAGCCGAAAAATGAAATGATCTCGAACGAGGCCATTTACCATTTATTGCTCGATGCTGCGCAAGCGGGTGAAGCGTGCGCGCTCGTTACCGTAGCAAAAGTCATTGGTTCGGCTCCTCGGGAAAACGGCGCAAAGATGGTGATCTATGAGGACGGGCGCAGCATGGGCACCATCGGCGGCGGAAAATTCGAGTCCCTCGTCATCGCCGACGCGGTGGTGGCTGTGTCGGATGGAACATCCGTACTGAAAACTTACCCGCTGCACGAAGGGAGTGAGAATTCCTTCGGTGCAATCTGTGGCGGCGAAGTTACCCTCCTCATCGAACCGCAGCCTCGGCCGCCTCTCTTTTGTCTGGTTGGGGCGGGACACTGCTCCCAAGCCTTGGCGAAGCTTGCCCGGGGATGCGGATTTGCGGTCCTCGTCCTGGACGATCGCATCGAGCTTCTCGGCTCGTCGCATTTTCCTTCCTCAATTCGGTGCGTTTCCGATTCAGCCCCGGAAACTTTAATCAGGGAACACAGGTGGTCCGAACGGGACGCGCTTGTCCTCGTCGGCCGCAACTATCACATCGACCGTGAAGCACTTGCGGCAGCTTTGGAATCCACTGGCCTCGGTTATATCGGGATGATCGGCAGCAGAAAAAAAGTGCGCACCGTGTTCGACGAACTCGCCGCGCGCGGTTTCTCCCGCCGAGCCTTGGCCGAGATTCGCGCCCCCATCGGGATCAATATCGGTGCGGATTCTCCCGGGGAAATTGCGGTTAGCGTTCTCGCGGAAGTGTTCATGGTATTGCGTCGCACAGATGGTCGACCATTGCGCGAACTGTTGTCGAGAAATCCAGTCAAACCAGAAGCTACGGTTTTTGAGCGAGCACACGCGCTTTGAAACTTTCGGAGTGGTGCTTCTTGCAGCCGGGGCCTCACGCCGGATGGGAACTTGCAAACTGCTTTTGCCATGGAAAAAAGAGACGGTTCTTGCCCATCTGCTGAACCAATGGAGAAAGCTGGGCGCAGCGCAGATCTCCCCCGTCGTTGACCCATCTAATCAACTGCTGGAAGCGGCCTTGATTGAGGCACGACTTTCTTGCGCCGAGTGGATAGAAAATCCATTACCGAAACGGGGAATGTTCAGCTCCCTGCAAGAAGCAAGCCGGTGCAAACGGTGGCGTTCGGGTCTGACGCACTGGGTGATCGCGCTGGGCGATCAGCCAACCATTCATATATCCACGCTTCGTCTGTTACTCGAAACCGCGCAGCAAAATCCAAGTCGCATCTGCCAACCGGTTTTTGGGAAGCGCGCTGCCCATCCTATCATCCTTCCGGCAGAGCTTTTTTTAGCGCTGGTCGAAGACAATGCGCCAGATTTGCGCACATTCATTCGCAAGCGCGATGGTCTGCGGCTACGCATCCCGGTGGACGATGCAGGTGTGACAATCGACCTGGATACGCCGGCGGATTACGCGCGCTGGGTTCCAACCGGTACGGAAGCAATAAGCATTTGCAGGTGAGCGAAGCCTACTCTGGTCAGCGCGCGATTCTTGAATCCCCACTCCTGGCACGCACGCCAGGCTCGACACAGCTTGGGCATTGACTTTCGCGTGATTTCCCTGTTCTAGTGCGTTGTTTTTACCGCCGTGGCTGATTCTTCGCCAGCTCAAAGCACCGCAATCCTCCTGGCGAAGTTCCACCTTCGGTCTGGCGCGGAAAACGAATTCGCGGCCTGGCAGGCCCGAGCTCTGACCCTCGCAGCGGGATTCAAGGGCTTCGTCAATTCGGAAATGACTCCTGCCAGCGCCGAAAGCTCGTTCTGGATGGTGATGCTTCGGTTTCGCGATGCCGCAAACGTCGATGCCTGGCAGAAATCGGAGGCATGGCGCACTCTGCTCGGAGAAGCGCTAGGTTTTCTCGCCGACAAGTCTGCCATTGACATGGAGATAAAGGAGGACGGAACCGATGCCGGCGTCGTCGAGGTCATCGTCACGAAAGTGAAGCCCGGTAAGGAAAGCGCCTACCGGCAATGGGAGACAAAAATTCAGCAGGCGCAGTCCAAATTTCCGGGGTATCGCGGCTCCTATGTGCAGCCTCCTATCGCCGGTGAACTAGGTTGGACGACGTTGATGCGCTTCGATAGCGCGGCGCAACTGGAGGAGTGGCTAAAGTCGCCGGAGCGGGCTGCCTTGGTGCGGGAAGCGGAGCCACTTATTGATTATGCGCACTTACAGCGAATGGAAACTTCCTTTCCGGGATGGTTCCCGACAAATTCAAAGACCGGTCAAGGGCCACCGAATTGGAAAGCGGCCATGCTGGTGTTGTTGGGGCTTTTTCCCATTGTGATGCTGGAAGCTCGTTTTCTTAGTCCTCAACTCGCGAGCCTGAATTCTTCATTGGGCATGTTCATTGGCAATGTCATCAGCGTCGCGTTGACGACCTGGGGGACGATGCCGTTGTTCATCAAGGCGCTGGGCTGGTGGCTGTTCCCCAAGCCGGAGGCGAGGAAAAGCGCCGACTGGAAGGGCACGTTACTCATCTTGGCGCTTTACGCCTTATTCGTTGCGATCTTTTGGAGATTGATGTGATATGAATGAGGAGATTACGAATTCGCTCCGCCTTGAGGCAAAGCTTTGATTTGCATTTCCCCTTTAGAACAACCCACAACAAGAAAGACAGACAGACACATGACTACCTCATATCCGGACCACGAAAAATTCATGCGCAGAGCGATCGAGATGTCGCGCCGCGGATCTCTTGAATACAGCACCGGAGGCGTATTCGGCGCGGTTCTCGTTAAGGACGGTAAGATCGTCTCCGAAGGTATGAACCGAGTAGTAGCCAGCCACGACCCTACCTGGCACGCGGAGATGGAGACCATCCGGCTGGCTTGCATCACGCTGCAAACTTTCAAGCTGCCAGGCTGCACGCTCTATACTTCCGCCGAGCCTTGCCCGATGTGCATGGCCACATGTTACTGGGCGGGGATCGAACAGGTCTTCTACGCCGCAACCGTCGAGGATGCTTTCCAATAC
>JACDCC010000301.1 GCA_013694595.1 Chthoniobacterales bacterium | reverse complement strand
GGGTTGGAAATGGCAGATCGATTCCATTCGCCAGTAGCTTGGCTTTGACGGCCGTCAAAACCTGATCGCGCGAGTCGAGCGCATTCGATCGCGACGGCGGCGCCACCCACCAGCGCAGGCGGATGTTCACGTTATGCGAGGCGAGGTCGAACACGATCGCGTCGGGCGCGGGGTCATCGAGAATGCCGTCGATCTCCGAAACCGCCTCGAGCAGGAGCTTCTTGGCATGCGCGATATCATCGCCGTAGCCAATCCCCACGTCGTATTCCAGCCGCCGATGGGCGTAGGCGGTGTTCACCGTCACGGCGTTGGTCAGCAGCTCGCCATTCGGGATTACCACCCGGCGGCCGTCATAGGTCTTGCTCACGGTCGCGCTCGTCTCCACTTCCTCGACCGTCCCTTGGTAGGTGAGGTATTCGATCTGGTCGCCGACGCGAAAAGGCTCGCGCAAAAGGAGCAAAATACCGGCAAGGAAATTTGCAGGATATCACGAAACGCAAACCCGATCGCGATGCTGCTGATGCCGAGCAACTGCACCAGTTGCCCCGGTTTAAAACTGGGAATCGCGATCACCAGCGCGATCAGAAGACCAAGGAAAATAATGACCCACTGGGCGAGCCGGCCCAGGACAATGCCGACATTGCGCCGCTTGCGCGAGCGTTCCGCGAGATTTCGGACGAGGGCGCGCACGCCTTTCGCGATCAGGAAGAAAATTACCAAAACAACTAGCGCGGCGCCGATGTAAGGCAGCCGATCCAGCACTCCTCGAAGCAGCTCGTGCAGGCTTTTTGTCGCCTCGGAAAAATCGAATTTCATGAAATCACGCGGTTAGCTCACGGCCGCGCTTCGGAAGTTCTTCGTTCGCGTTGTCTGGGGTTGCGGCAGAAAGTTGCCGATGAGTCTGGCATAACCCATCCTCGCTCGCACGTCGCCTGCCTGTCCTGAGCCTTGCTGTTCTCGGTTTCGTTATTGCCTCCTATCTCGTCCTCTATCAACTGGACTTCGTCGCCCACGTCTGGGAGCCGTTCTTCGGTAGTGGGAGCGAACGCGTGCTGCATTCATTCATCGCGTGCATGTTGCCGGTGCCGGCGCGATCGGTTACGCCGCGGAGATTGTGGCTGGCGTGATCAGTGGTGCGGATCGCTGGCGCCGGCTAGATTCGCGAACAGGACAAGAGTCCAGAGCCTCGCGACGTTAAGAAGAAGCGACGGCTTTCGCTCCTTCAACAGCGGAAGGATGACGGTCAGCGTGTTTTTCGTGAAGAGCTGCTGGCGTCCCAGGATAACAATTAGAAAACCGAGGCTGTGTCGTGAGATGTTGGGTTAAGTCCCGCAACGAGCGCAACCCCTGTGAACTGTTGCCACTCCCTTGATTGAGGAGCACTCTGTTCAGACTGCCCTGTGAAACGGGGAGGAAGGTGGGGACGACGTCAAGTCAGTATGGCCCTTACGGCCAGGGCTGCACACGTACTACAATGCCCAGTACAGAACGATCCGAGACCGCGAGGTGGAGGAAATCACTAAAACTGGGCCCAGTTCGGATTGGAGTCTGCAACTCGACTCCATGAAGCCGGAATCGCTAGTAATGCCGTATCAGCTACGACGGCGTGAATACGTTCCCGGGCCTTGTACACACCGCCCGTCACATCATGGAAGTCACTTGTAGCCGAAGTCGGCGCGCTAACCAGCAATGGGGGCAGCCGCCTACGCTATGAGCGGTAACTGGGATGAAGTCGTAACAAGGTAGCCGTAGGGGAACCTGCGGCTGGATCACCTCCTTTCTAAGGAGAAATTCAATCGGACAGCTCGAGTTCGCTCCTGCTGGATCGGTTTGAATAGGTCGACGGCTAACCCTGAAGTCCTTCGGGATTTCAGACATGCCGTTAAGCCCTCAACAAGGAAACACATTGAGGCTCAGAGAGACACGAAACGGTAGCGCACAATCCAGTTTTTGCTTGTTGCTGACCAACTTTGAAAATGCCGGACGGCTATGCTGTCCGGCATTTTTGTTTGTACTGAGGCTGCCATGTTCCGACGCAGCAGTGCTACGTGCCTCCTGCCGTCCTTCTTGGTGATCTCTCGCCTGGAGTTCGCGCACGCTAATCGAGGTGCTCATGCCGGCATACGCGGCTTTTCCCGGTCACCCGCCCCTCCTGTCATTCCGGACGAAAGCCGAGAATATCTTTCTGTTCCTTCTGCGAGAATCTCTCCGCTACGATTCGCTTCGACCGAAATAATAGAGAAGAACCGCGATCGATGTGGTGACGTCGGTGGCAAGGACAGCCGTTCAGCCAGCGTTTTGCGGTTGCAATCGCCACTCGGCCATCGACATTCGAAATTCTTCCACGGGGGCATAGCTCAGTTGGTAGAGCGCCAGCTTTGCAAGCTGGATGTCAGGGGTTCGAATCCCCTTGCCTCCATATTCAACCTGGAGAATACCGGCGTTGCTAAGCATGCGCGCGGTTGCCCGCTTCCGACTAGCTGTAGGCGGCAATGGTCTCAGATATACATGTCTCCGTAGCGCGTCGGCGGGGAACTGGCTGCGGGAGGTCAGGCAGATTGGCGGTGACAGCTACACCTGCGGCGCCATCACAAAGCTCCTCTCGAGGATCGCGCCGGGAGCAATCGTCTGAATCCCTGCCTTATCTTCGAACGCCCGCTGCTCATCGTGATCCGTCAGACCCCAGCACGGTTCGACGCAGAGAAAAGGACCGCCGTCAGACCACAACGTCACGTAAGGAACGCCGCTGAGATCGACAGCGACTGATCGCCCGGTTGGCGGATCCTCGTAGAGGAACGTGCGATTCGGCACGTCGACGAGTTCAAGGATGTAGGAACCCGGGAGCCGCTCGCGTGGGAATGGCATCTCGCCACCCGCGAAGTTGATTTCCTCTGTCTCGCCCGAAAGGTAATTTGTCGGCGAAAAGTGCCGCCGGTAGACGCCGGCAGGCATCGACAGCCGGAACGACTCAAAGCTCTGGGCGGCAAATCCCGGATGCAATCCAAATCCCACGTGCGCTGTCTTCTCGCGCTCTTCGTTTTCGAACCGAAATGTCACCCGCACAGCTCCACCCGCTACCTCGTAAGTGAGGTCCAGCGAAACACGCAGCGGGTATTCTGTCGCGGTAAAGTCACCGGGCGCCATCCGGTACGTGAGGCGTCCTTTGGTCGCGTCGGCGGCAGCGCGTCTCCAGACTTTCGTCCGCAGGAAGCTGTGCGTGCCCCCCTCAATCGGCTCCCCCCGGTACAGACCCCGTCCGTCTTTCAACCGGTGCAGAAAATACCCCATCACGGTTGCGTGATTCGCCCACCCCTTCGCGGGCGGTGAAAGATCATCGTCCCGGTAGAGAAAGCCGATCCAGCTCCCCTGCTCATTCCGGCGCGCCAGGCTGATCAGCTCTGTGCCGAGCCGCGAAACAATGATGCGAAGACCAGCCGCTTCGTCCGTCAGGACATCGAGCAGCCTGTCGCCGCGGGTTTCCTCGCGGTGCGAGAAGCTCATCGCGGCTTACGGGAACAACCCGCGCGCGTGTTTCGCTTTCATCACCCGCTCCACCCCGATCGCCATCGCCGCGGTGCGATGCGACACCTTGTGGTCCTTCGCGCGGCGAATGACCTGTGCAAACGAATGCTGCAGGATGCGGAAAAGCTTGTCTGTCACTTCCGATTCCGTCCAGAGGAAGCTCTGCAGGCCTTGCACCCACTCAAAATACGACACGATCACGCCGCCCGCGTTGCAGAGAATGTCCGGGATGACGAAGACTTCGTCCCATCGCTCGTTCAGCAACAAATCGGCTTCCGGCGTGGTCGGACCGTTCGCGCCTTCCGCCAGGATGCGACATTGCAGTTTGTCAGCGTTTTTTTCCGTGATGACGCGATCGACCGCGGAAGGAACAAGGACGTCACACTTCATCGTCAACAGCTCGTTAGGATCGACCCGATCGGCTTCGGTAAACGCGCGAAGATTTCCCTTCTTCGCGACATGCTGTTCGGCGGCCCTGACATCGATGCCTTTCGGATTGTAAAGCGCGACCGTCGCATCGCTGATGCCGACCACTTTAACTCCGACCTTGCGCTCCAACGCGAGCGCTGCGACCGAGCCGACGTTGCCGAAGCCCTGGATGATCGCAGTGCTCTTCTCGGCGTCCATCTTCAGCATGTCCATCGCGCGCTCGATCAGGTAAACGACGCCGCGTCCGGTCGATTCGCGCCGACCTTCCGTGCCGCCGATCGATACCGGCTTGCCAGTTACGATTTCGCTGACCGCGTAGCCTTGATAGACCGAGTAGGTATCCATGAACCAGGCCATGATCTGCTCGTTGGTCCCCATGTCCGGGCCCATGATATCGGTGTGCGGCCCGACGAACGGAATCATCTCCTGCATGTAGCGGCGCGAGACACCCTCGAGCTCGCGCCGCGAGAGCTTCGTCGGGTCGCAGGCGATGCCACCTTTCGCACCGCCGTAAGGCAGGTTCGCGAGCGCGCATTTCCAGCTCATCCACATCGCGAGCGCGGCCGTTTCACCCATCGAGAGATTCGGCGCGAAACGCGTTCCGCCCTTAGTCGGCCCGAGCGTGAGGTGATGCTGCACGCGATACCCTTGGAATGTCTGCGTGGTGCCATCGTCCATGTGAATGGGCAGCGTCACCGCGATCGACCGCTTCGGGTACATCAACCGGTCGCGGTCGTTCTTGTCGATGTTGATATAATCCGCGATGACTTGGAACTGGTCACAAGCCATCTGGAAAACCTCGTCGTTGTAAATGTTCATAAAGGAGCGGGGCAGCGCGAGGCCGCCGCGCAGAAATTCAGAAGGTTATTAGCGCTCGGGTATAACGACCCGTCAAATTGAATCGTGACCGGTAAGTTGCGGCTGGAGAAGACCGGGAACGAACGGTACAGACGACATGATGCGCATCGAAACGATAGCAGTCCACGCCGGCCACAAAATCGATCCGGCGACCGGGGCGGTGGCGGCGCCAATTCAGCTCTCCAGCACGTTCGAGCGCAGCCCGGACGGCTCGTACCGCGAAGGCTACTCCTACTCGCGTAGCGATAATCCAAACCGACGCGCGCTCGAGCAAGGCATGGCTGCGGTGGAAGGCGGAAACGATGCGGCGGCGTTCGGCTCCGGAATTGCCGCATCTGCGGCTGTGTTCCAGAGCCTGCGCCCGGGCGACCATGTCATCGCTCCCGGCGAGGCATATCACGGCACCGGCAAGCTGCTGCGCGACATCTGCATGCCGTGGGGGTTGCAGGTCACGTTCATTGATATGACCGACCTGAGAGAGGTCGCAGCGGCGGTCACGAAGCAGACGAAGCTGATCTGGATCGAGACGCCGTCGAATCCGCAGCTAAAGGTCACCGACATCGCAGCGGTGTCCGAGATCGCGCATGCGGCCGGTGCAATTTGTGTCGTCGATAACACATGGTCTCCCATCGTGCAGAAGCCGCTCGAACACGGCGCCGACCTGGTCGTCCACTCAACAACGAAATACATCGGCGGCCATTGTGACGTTACCGGCGGAGTCGTCGTCTCTCGCAGCAGCGACGAGCTGTTTCAGAGAATTCGGCTGGTTCAGGGCACCGGAGGCGCGGTCCCCTCGCCCTTCGACTGCTGGCTGGTGCTTCGGGGACTCCGCACGTTGCCGTGGCGAATGCGCGCGCACTCAGAGAACGCGCTCAAGGTCGCCACCTGTCTCGAAGCGCACCCAAACGTCGAGCGCGTCGACTATCCCGGCCTTGCCTCTCACCCGAGCCACGATCTTGCAGCTCGCCAGATGAACGGCTGCAGCGGCATGCTCTCGTTCCACGTGAAAGGCGGCCGCGAGGCAGCAATCGCCGTGGCAGCCAGGGTCCGGATCTTCATCCGCGCAACCAGCCTCGGCGGCGTCGAAAGTCTGATCGAGCATCGCGCCTCCATCACCGGCGAAAGCGCGGCCACGCCGCAGGGGCTGCTGCGTTGCTCGATCGGGCTGGAACACGCCGACGACCTGATCGAAGACCTCGCGCAGGCGCTTGATTAGCTGACGCCGCGAACGCCTCAGCGTTTCAGCCGGCGCTGAACCATCGCGACCATATCGCGGAGTTCTGCCACGCGCAACAGGTAGGCCGTTCCAAAAAACGCTGTCACGCCGATCGCAACGGTGGTCATCACCGCGACGAGCTTTGGCAACGTCGCGAGGTGAGAACCCGACCCGAGATAGAATTCGACTGCACACCAGCAGATCGCCGCCAGCCCTGCTCCCGCCAGGAACAGCTTTCCGAGCGTCTTCATCATCGTCCCCGTCTCGAGAGCACCGACGTAGCGGCGCATCATCACGTAGAGGATCACGAAATCCGTCAACGCGACGAGCGCCGTTGACATTGCCAAGCCTCGATGCCCGAACCCTAGATAGCGCGTGAATAACCAGTTCAGCGAAAAGTTCTCAATGATCGACAACAGGCTGACGATCATCGGCAAGTGGCGCTTATCGAGCGCATAGAACGCCGGCGCCAGCACCTTGATAGCGGCGTAGCCCACGAGACCCGCGGCGTAGAATCTGAGCGCGCCCGCAGTTTGCTGTGTCGCCGCGGCCGTAAAGCGGCCGTGCTCGTAGATCAGGCTGATGATCGGCTCCGCGAGGATGATCAATCCGATCGCCGATGGAATGGTCAGCAGCATCACGAGGCGGAGCGCGTGCGCCAGCGCGCCGCGGAACTCAGGGATGTTCCCGGCCGCCGCACTGCGTGACACCAGCGGCAACGTCACCGTCGCGACAGCCACGCCAAAGATCCCGAGCGGCAACTGCATCAGCCGGAATGCGATGTTCAGCCAGCTGACCGCGCCGTCCTCCATGTAGGAAGCGAAGATACTGTTGATGAGGACATTTACCTGCACCGCACTCGCGGCGATCACCGCCGGTCCCATTAGTTGCAGGACCTTGCGCACACCTTCGTCGCGCCAGTTGAAGTCCGGCCGAAACACGAAGCCCACCTTGAAGAGCGACGGAATCTGCACCGCAAGCTGAAGGAAGCCGCCGATCAAAGTACCCATCGCGAGGCCGATCAGCGCCCGCGGGCCGAACGCCGGATCCATCCACCACCCGAGGCTTACGCCACCGATGATGCTGCCGATGTTGAAGAAGCTGGACGCCATCGCGGGCATCCCGAACACGTGCTTCGCGTTCAGCATTCCCATCACGAGCGCCGCCAGCGACACGAGCAGAATGAACGGGTACATCACGCGCGCGAGCACCACCGTCAGCGCGGCCTTCTCGGCATCGAACCCCGGCGCCAGGATCGAGACGAGAAACGGCGCGATCAGGATGCCGATGATGACGACGATGCTCATGAACACCGCCGTCAGGGTGGCCACCTTGTTCGCGAGGGCCCACGCCGATTGATCCCCTCCCGACTGAATCTTCTTCGAGAAGGTCGTCACAAAGGCCGTCGAAAGTGCGCCCTCGGCGAACAGGTCACGCAGCATGTTCGGCGCGCGAAACGCCGTCAGGAACGCGTCCAGACTCCGGCTCGCCCCAAAGAGGGACGCGATCACCACTTCCCGCACCAACCCGAGGAGTCGGCTGCACAAAATCGCGACGCCGACGACACCCGTCGCTCGTGCGCTGACTCTTTGTGGTGCTGGTCCCGCCATGGCGACAGAGACAAGAGCCGAGTAGCTCTTTTTGGAAAGGGAAAACTGCCCTGCCCCTAACCGGGCGATGAGTCCGCCGCGCGCGTGGCCGGCGCAAGGAACCGCTGATACACAAACGAAGCCACGATCAGAACCAGCGCCACGCCGATGAAAGCGCCAATCCGATACAGCTGACCGAGGTTCGCCAGGTCGTGGAGAAAGAGCTTCACCAAGGTGACAAAGAGCAGCGCCAGGCCGGCATAGCGCACCGCTTTCGTTTTCTGCTTCATCCCGATCAGCAGGAGCGCGAATGCAAACAGCGCCCACGCGATCGAGTAGGTCATGTCGCGGGCGAAGTCTCCCGTAAACGAAAAGGTCAGCGTCGGGCCGACTGAGAAGTAGTCCGCGATCTGAATGTTCAGCAGCAGGAAAGTCAGAATCGCACCGAGGGTGTAGAGCAGTCGCGGCACGATGCGCGCGAGTTCACTGCCGCGGAACCCCTGCACCAGTCGCGCGCCCGCGAAGGAGCAGATGCTGGTGACGCCGTAGGCGTACAGATACCAATTCCAGATCCGCACCGGCGCACGCGGATGATACTCCAGCACCGTAGGATTGAGCGCCAGCCTAACGAATGCAATCGAGAGCAACGCCGCTCCGACGATGCGCAGCCCCGCGTTTGGCACCACCCGGAACAGCGCCAGGAGCGCCACGCCCTCCAGCGCCCAGCCGAGCGTGATCCATTCGCGCTGGAACTGCACCGGGAAGACAAGGCTCACGAACAACAACGCCGCCCCACCCTGCCACGCCAGCCGCGCGTCACCGGAGGCCGGCGGAATGCCGCGTCTGTTGATCACGTACCAGACGCCAAACGCGTACGGGAGGACGAACACGACCGGGAGAAGACCGTTCCGAAGCGTCGGATACGCCACCGAGACGACATCGTAGACCAGCGAGAAATGCAGCACGCCGGAAAGCGCGCCGACGGCCCACGGCAGGCGCGCGCGTTCCTCCGCAGAGAAGAACGGATACGCTGTGAACAAGAGCCAAAATGCAACATACCAGCCCAGCGCGAGCAGTGCCGCCGCGGTGGAGAAGTGAAGGGAGTGCCATTCGCGCTCGACCGCCCAGGTGAACGCCAGCGCAACCGCTGCAATCCAGCTCGTCCGTGCCACAATCCCGAGACCGAGCAGCACGATCGCCAGTAGCAACGCCACACCGAAGACCTGTGTCGGGTCGGGGATCGGCAACTTCGCCACGAGCATCAACAGCAGGATAAATGGCGTCGCGGCGGCGATCGCGGGCACGTTGGTGCGCGGGTCAGCGCCTCCGAGCCCGAGCCGTCGCGTCAGGAAGGTGGAGGCGGTGGCGAAGAAAACACCGAACCCGCCCACTACCATCAGAATTCCGGTAACGCTCTCCTTCACCGGCGGAGCGGTCACGATCCACAAGGCGGCCGTCGCCAGCGTCGCAACGAGAGCCGCGAGGAGCGCCATCACCGACCTGGTGGTCCACGCCAGCCAGACGGCGACAACATTGACCAGCAACACGCAAAGCCAGACCGCGAACGACGTTTCCCCGCCAAACACGCACAGGAACAGCAGCACCAGCGCGAGCAGCGGAACATAGCTTTCCCAGGTCCTCGCCTGGCCTGGCGCCTCAGCACGTTTAGGCCAGACGGAAAACCCGGCGTGGATCACCGCAAACAGGAGGTAAGCGCCGAGGGCCCACCAGAGAAGATCCGGCTTCAGGTAAGCCGCAGTCCAGGCGGCGAGAATCGTGAACATGGCCGCGCCTGCGAGTCCGGCGAGGCGCGCGGGGTTCCGCCGTTTCACCGCCAGCGCGAGCAGCCCGACGTCTGCGAGAAACGTGAACCCGAAGAAAAATCGCGCGCGCGTGGCGAGGCTCTCGAAAGTGAGCAGCCACATCGCAAAGCCTAACGAGCTGAAGCCAACCGTTACCGCCGCGAGAGTCGACCACTTCTCCGCCGGCTCCAGCCTCTGTCGCATCCACGCGATCGCAAGGAACTGCGCCTGCAGGGCGAGAAACACGAAGAATCCCGCTGCTGCTCTGCCGCTGTCGTACCACGGAACCCACCCCCACTGCGTGATTACGGTACCGATGGCCGCGAGGATGAGCAGATAATCCCAGCGCTTGCGCAGCGCTACTGCGGCGATGCCGGCGTTCAGCAGCGCCACGTAGCCGAAAAGCCGGAGCGGATCGTCCTCGGCGTTCGTCAGCAACGGCGGCGTCAGAAAACCGCCGAGCAGTCCGAGAATCACCACCACCTGCGCGTCGAGCCGCACCGCGAGCGTGAACACCGTTACTGTCACCGTCGACATGAACAGGAACGCAGTGGGGAGAGAAACGAGGCCGTAGAAAGCGTGCGCGCCAAATGTGACGGCGTACAACACCAGCACGCCCGTCGCGCAGAGGCTCTGTCCGGGGACGCGATAGTTCCGCTGTGCGGTAAACCAGCCGGCGCCGATCAGCCCGAGGCCGATGAATGCGCCAAGCACCACGCGCATGAACGGCGTGATGAGATTGTTCTCGAAGGAGTATTTAACGAGGAAAACGACGCCAAGAAAAAGTGCGAAGCCGCCGAGCCAGGCGAAGAGCTTCACGCCCATGAAAGCTTCCCAGTCGATGGCTGGCACTGCCGGTTTGCGCGGCGGAGGGGGAGGCAGCGGCGGCGGGACCGCTGCGTGCGTTGCGGCAGAGGGCTGCACGACCGGGACACTTTCCGCCGGCGGTGCCGGAGCAGGCGCAGGCGGAGTCGGTGCGACACTGCCCGCAGGCGCCGCCCGGACCGGAGCCGCTTGCCTCTCCAGTTCCAGCGTGGTGATCCGCTGCGCGAGCCGCTCAATCGTCGTCTGCAGCCTGCGGATCTTTCGCGCCTGAACGAGCGACAGAACGAACGGAAGAATCACCACTGCAATCCCGCCCAACGCGAACAGCAGGATCAGAGTTTCCATTCAGTGTCCGGTACAGCAGCCCTCGCCGTGCGAGGCAAGACAAAGCGCCGGCTTATAGTCCGGTGGGCGCCGCAATGAACTCCCACGGGATCGAAAACCGCTCCGCCAGATGCGCGGCGAGTGCTTTGACGCCGAACGTCTCGGTCGCGTAATGGCCGCCGAGGAACAGATTCACCCTGAGTTCTTCCGCCGCTACCGCTGCCCAATGCGGCGCTTCACCGGTGATGAATGTATCGACACCCTCGCGTGCGGCGGCGTAAATCTCCGAGCCTGCGCCTCCCGTGATCACACCGATGGAGGCAGTGATCGTCGGACCGCTCGCCAAGAGCTTGACCGCGCCGCCTAACGACTGCTCGAGGCGGCGGTGGAGGTCATCCCGTGCCACAGCCATCGTGCTCCTGAGGCCGACGAGCTGTCCTTTCATCTCGAGGAACGGCACCGGATCGTGCAAGGCGAGCGCGGCGGTGAGCTGCGCATTGTTTCCTACGAGTGGATGCACATCGAGCGGCAGATGCGCGCTGTAGAGTGCAATATCGCGCTCCAGCAGCAAAGCGACCTGCCGCCGAAACGCGCCCGTCACGGCCTGAAGGCCCGGCCAGAAAAGACCATGATGCACGAGCAGAAGATCGACGCCGCGTTCCGCCGCCGCGGAAAAGGTGCGCGTGGAGGCATCGACCGCCGCGCCGATTTTCGTCACCTTTCCCGAGTTTTCCACCTGCAGGCCGTTGACCGCGTTCGACCAGTCGCCGCACTCCCGGATGCGGAGGAACTCGTCGGTATAACGCGAGATGTCCGATAACTGGCTCATGGCTTGACCGCTAACCTTCCGGGGCCCTGCGACCGGAAAACCAGACGACAAAGGCTAGCAGCCCTAGCGCCAGCAGACAGTGGGAGAATTCGACATGTCCACCACGGTAATAATTGATCGCGATGGCGAGCACGGTCAGCGCACACGCGATGCCGGCGAGGATGAGCGTCGTCCTGCCTGGAGTGAAGCTTTTCACATCTGCGAGCGGCACGGTGCAGGCGCACCTCGTTGAAGATCGGAGCGAAAGCGCACGGGACAATCGAATTTTGCTGCCGCGGGCGGCCCGTCACTTCCGTTTTCTTACTCATCCGAGGCTGATCACCTGAATCTTACTCGTCCTTCAATCGCGCATAGAGCAGCGAATCCAGAACGACTCCGTCTTTGATCACGTTCTTCCGGAGCCTCCCCTCGAACTGAAATCTCGACTTCTCCAGCACGCGCGCGGACGCGGGATTGTTCTCGTAAACATAAGCCTCAATCCGAGTGAGCGGCAGCTGAGTGAACGCGTACTGCACGATCGCTTTCACGGCGGCCGTCGTGATGCCGCGGCCCCAGAAAGGTTCCGCAAGCCAGTAGCCGAGCTCGGCGGTGAGGCGGTTCACATCATCGCCCGGATGCAGGCCGATGCCGCCTGCCGCTGCGTCGTCTACTTCGATACAGAAGATCGGCATTGTAGGGTCTTGCAGGCGCTGCTGCACATACGCCTCCGCGTCCGCGAGTGAATACGGGTGCGGCATGCGATCACGCAGCGTCAGCCAGACGTTGCGGTTGTTGGCGCTGGCGGCGAGCGACGGCGCGTCTTCCAAACGCCAGCGGCGGATCGTGCATTGCTCGAGTTCCCGGTGCACCTGCGGAAGCTAACATATCGAGCTTCGCGCACGAACAGCACGCAGCCGCGCACGCGTGCGCGTTAGTTTTCTTGACGGACTCTGCGCCAATTGGAACGTTGGCGGCGAGTCGCAGCTTCACTCCGAACCAACCGATCACTGTGGAATACACCGACGCGCCGTCAGCTGAACGAATCACACCTGCTGAGGGCACGATGCAGTGCCCGTTTTGCGGCACGACGCTGGCGGACGACGCCGCGACCTGCAACAACTGCGACTGGACCCGCCGAGGCGAGCTCGAAACCGCGGAAGGCAAAGCCAGCGACGCGATCGCGGTGCTGCTGAGTGTCGTTCCCGGCCTCGGGCATATCTACAAAGGCCACAAGCTCGTCGGGATGATGCTGATGTTTGTGGGAACGCCGATGGCTGTAGGACTGGCGCTGCTCATCGCGACGGGCACGGCCGGGTTCGGTATTCTTGTGCTGCCAGTTTTCTGGATGGCCGTGATGGTCCACGTCTACGCCAGCCAAGATCGCGTGCTCCCCGCCACGAATGACGGCGGCGAGGAATACTGACGGCCGCTAAGTTCCATAGACGAAGCACGCACGCCTGCGCCTGAGCCTCGCGCTACGCTGGGACTTCGCTGCCGACGACGGCCTCGTGGATCTCCTCGAGGATCTCGCGCAGTCCGTAACGGAACTTCCACCCGGGATAATGCTCCTGAAATCGCCGCACATCGCTGATCCACCAGATGTGGTCGCCGATGCGGTTGTTCTCTTCGTACGTCCACGAGAGCTTTCGGCCGCTGATTTCCTCGCACAGCTTGATCGCCTCCAGCATTGAACAGTTGCTATGCCGGCTGCCGCCGAGGTTGTAGACCTCGCCTGACCGCGGAGCATCGATAAACGCGCCGAACGCTTCGACGAGGTCGAAGCTGTGGATGTTATCCCGCACTTGCTTGCCGTTGTAACCAAAGACGCGATACGGTCGCCCTGTCACGGTGCACTTCATCAGATACGAGAGGAAACCGTGCAGCTCGGTGCCGGCATGCGCCGGACCCGTTAGGCAACCGCCGCGGAAACAGGCGGTCGGCATCCCGAAGTAGCGGCCGTATTCCTGCACGAGCACGTCGGCAGCCACCTTCGAAGCGCCGAAGAGCGAGTGCTTCGTGTGATCGATGCTCATCGTTTCGGAGATACCGGGCTTGTATTCATGCCCCGGCTCGATCTCCCAGCGGAGCGGCAGTTCCATCAGCGGCAGGCGATTCGGCGTGTCGCCGTAGACCTTGTTCGTCGAGGTGAAAACGAACGGCGCTTCCGGGCAAACAGCGCGAGTGGCTTCAAGTAGATTTAAGGTGCCGTTCGCGTTGACCGTGAAATCCATCTGCGGATCGCGCGCCGCCCAATCATGCGAAGGCTGAGCCGCCGTGTGCACCACCGCCGCGATGCGCTGCGCATGCTGCTTGAAAACGCCAAGCACCGCCTCCGCGTTGCGGATGTCGATGTCGTGGTGCTCGTAATCGCCGATCGTCTGCACGAGCTGATCACGCGTCGAGCGGGTGGAGGCTTCCGCGCCGAAGAACCGGCTGCGCATGTCGTTATCGATCCCGACGACGGTGTAGCCCTCCTTCGCGAAGTGCTTCACGGTTTCGGAGCCGATCAACCCAGCGGAGCCGGTCACGATAATAGTGTTCCGTTTCATGGTTCTAAAAGTCTGAGTTAAGCGGCGGCCTCCCCGATGATCCAGGTGACGTCGGTGGCGAGGCTATTCACCCGTGAAGCAGGAAACGGCGCATCCGGTTCCAACACCTTGGCGAGCAGCTCCTGTTGCTTGTTTCCATCCACGAGAAAGCAGACGCGCCGCGCGTGACCGATCAGCGGATAGGTAAATGTGAGGCGCCACGCATCGAACTTCGGCACGAAATTCGCGACCACTTTCCGCACCGATTCCTCCAGCGCAGCCGTCCCCGAAAACAGCGACGCGGTGTGCCCGTCGTCTCCGAGCCCCAGCAGAACCAGATCGTGCCGAAAAACCATCTCTCCCTTTTGTGCCGCTAAAACCTCCAATTGTTCTTCGTATTCCTGCGCCGCCACCTGCGGGTCGAGCTCGCCGCGCAGACGCGCGACCGACCGCTCGGGGACAGCCGCCGGATGCAAGAGCGATTCCCGCGCCATCCGGAAGTTGCTTTTGTCGTCGTCAGGCGGAACGCACCGTTCGTCGCTGAAGGTGATGAAGACGCGCTCCCAAGGCAGGTCGCTGCCGATCTTCGCCAGCTCCTGATAGATCGGCCGCGGCGTGTTGCCGCCGGACAGCGCGAGGCGGAATTCATTGCGCTCGCCCAGAGCGGCGTGCGCCTGCTGCAGGATGAACTCGGCCGCGTCCCGCACGAAGTTGCGCGTGCGGATAACTTCCGGCTTGCTCACGACGTCACGCCTGACCAGCCGCTAAATCGCACAATGCGAGAGTCCGCGCTTTTCGAGGTAACGCTGGTGATACTCCTCGGCCCGATAGAATTTCGGCGCCGGCTCGATTTGCGTCACGATCGGGCGCCGAAAACGTCCGCTCTGATCCATCGCCGCCTTCGACTGCTCAGCGGCGGCCTTTTGTTCCGGCGAGTAGTAGAAGATCGCGGATCGGTATTGCGTGCCGGCGTCGGGCCCCTGCCGGTTCAAGGTCGTTGGATCGTGATTAGCCCAGAAGACTTCCAGGAGCTGATTGTAGTTCACCTGCGTCGGATCGAACTCCACCTCCACCACCTCCGCGTGCCCTGTCTCGGCGCTGCACACCTCTTCGTAGGTCGGGTTATCAGTCTTGCCACCCGCGTAACCGACCGTCGCAGCCGTCACACCCTTGATGTTGCGAAAGGTCGCCTCCACTCCCCAGAAGCAGCCGGCACCGAACATCGCCTTTTCGTTCGTCATGGGCCACGATCAGACCGGAAGCAGCGAGGTGCAACCTCAGCACGTCCCGCGGCCCCTACATCACCATTCCGCCATCGACGGCGAGCACCTGTCCCGTGATGTACTTTGCCTCGGGCGACGCGAGAAATGCCACCGCGCTGGCGACGTCATCGGGCTGGCCGAGTGCCCCCAGCGGGATCTTGCTGAGGATGTTCTTCCTAATTTCCTCCGATAGCACCTTCGTCATGTCGGTTTCGATAAGGCCGGGAGCCAACGCGTTGGCGGTAATCCCGCGGCTCGCCAGCTCCCGCGCGAGCGATTTGGTGAATCCAATCAGGCCCGCTTTGCTGGCGGAGTAGTTCGCCTGCCCCGCGTTGCCGATCAACCCGATCACGGAGCTGATGTTGATAATCCGGCCACTGCGCTGCTTGATCATCGCGCGCTGCACCGCCTGCACGAAATTGAATGCGCCTTTGAGGTTCGTGTTCAATACGGTGTCCCAATCTTCGATCGACATCCGCATGCTGAGCCCATCGCGCGTCACGCCAGCGTTGTTGATGAGAATGTCGACGCGGCCGAAGTCGTCCAGGATCTGCGCGCCGATTTGCTGCACCCCTGGGTGGTCCGACACGTCCACTGAATACGCCTTCGCCGCATCCGCCCGCGCGGCATTGATTTCGTCGGCGGTCTTCTGCGCGTTTGCTTCCGTGCGGCTGACCGACGCGACGCGCGCGCCTTCCCTTGCGAGCCGCACCGCGATCGCATGACCGATCCCCCGCCCCGCGCCCGTCACGACTGCCACCTGGTTTTCGAATCTCATCATAATCAAACCTTCACCCACTGTTTCTCACGAGCGCTCTTTGACACGGCTTCGAGCACGCGCTGATTCTGCAACCCGTCCTCGAACGTCGGCTGCACGCTCTTACCCGCAACCACGGCCCGAACGAAATCTGCGATCGTGTGCACGAACGTGTGCTCATACCCGAGCACGTGACCGGGTGGCCACCAGTCGCCGACGAATGGGTGCGCCGGCTCGGTGACCATGATGTCGCGAAACCCGCGACGGTTCTCCGGCTCGCCGCTGTCGTAGAACCGGAGGCGGTTCATCTCCTCAAAGTCAAACGCGAGCGAGCCGGCGCTGCCGTTAATCTCGAGGGTGATGCTGTTCTTGCGGCCGTGAGCAAAGCGCGTCGCTTCCAGATTCGCGATCGCGCCATTCCGGAAGCGGCCGATCAGCGAAACCGCATCGTCGACCGTCACTTTGCCTTTCCTGCGCGAGCCGGCGCTAAGGGGGCGCTTTTTGATGAACGTTTCCATTGTCGCCGAGACCTCGCGGAACTCGCCGACGAGATACCGTCCGAGATCGATGATGTGCGCATTGATATCGCCATGCGCGCCGGAGCCGGCCACCTTCGACTGCAAACGCCAGACGAGCGGGAACTTCGGGTCGGTGATCCAATCCTGTGCGTAGCGGGCCCGGTAGTGGTAAACCCTGTCGCCGAGCTCCCCGCGGTCGATCATCTCCTTCGCCAGCGCGATCGCCGGGATGCGGCGGTAGTTGTGACAAACCATGTGCACGATCCGCGCCTTCCGCGCGGCGGCCAGCATCTCCTCACACTCGCCGACTGTTGTCGCGAGCGGCTTCTCGCAGAGGATCGCCTTCCGCGCCTGCGCCGCCGCCACCGCGATCTCTGCGTGCGAGTCGTTCGGCGTGACGATGTCGATGACGTCGATGTCGGGGTCCTCCACCACCTCGCGCCAATCCGTCACGGCGTTTTCCCAGCCCAGCTGCACTGCGGCCGTTTTCACGGCGCCAACATCCCGTCCGCAGATGGTTTTCATCCGCACATCCGCCGGCAGCTGCGAGAAGCGCGGGGCCTGGCGCCACGCATTCGAATGCGCTTTGCCCATGAAGTTGTAGCCGATGAGGCCGACTGAGAGTGTCCGTCGGGCGGGCATGGCAAAGCTCAGAAGCGGAAGATGCTGAGAAACGCTACCTCGAGCGCGAGCGCTTCCTGGATGTTGCGCCCGAGATGATCGCGTAGCTCCTCCACCCGACGAATTCGCTTCAGGATTTCCGGCATCGTGAGCTTCGCCGCGATTGCCTGCGTCTCCGCAGCCGCTGTGGGAAGCTCCCGTCGATCGATACCGGTGCTGGCCCGGAGCACATCCGACCACCAGCGATAGAGCACCTCCACTAGCCGGGCGCGTCGCTGCACATAGAGGCTCTCGTTCAGCGCCTTGAAGTGATCTTCCCGGTCGTCGAGCCACGCGCCGTCGGTGGTGTTTTTGTAACGCACCTCTTCGCGCTTCAATGCCGCCGCGTTCTCCGTTTGGATCGCCTCCTTCACCCCAGCGAGCAGACGCTGCAGACTCTGCGCGAGACGGTAGGCCGCCTGGACACCCGACGATGGCCCGGCGGCGGTCCCGCGGAGCAGCTCCACCAGCTCGCGCTCTTCTTGTGACGGCGCCGCTTCCTGCGCGCGCGCCAGCGGGATCGGAAGACAGCGCGACAGGATTGTATCCGGTAACGCTTCCGGCAGCGAGCTGAGCAGGAGCAATAAGGAGTCGTTAGGCGGTTCTTCCAGCGTTTTCAAAAAAGCATTTGCCGCCTGCGTTTGGAGACGATCCGCATCTGAAACGATTGCGACCTTCCGGCGTCCGGCCGCGGCGCGCATCTGCAACGAGTGTTCCAGCGCGCGGATTTGATCGATCACGATACGGCGCGATTTCGACTCCGGTTCCGCCAGGTAGATACCGGCAGCACCGGAGGCGAACACATCCTGCTCATCCGTGCCGTTCACGAGATTCGCGAGCCGCGACGCGAGGCGGCGCTTACCAGCGCCGACCGCGCCGGAGATCAGGTAGGCGTGCGCGAGCCGGTGCTGATCGTGCGCGCGCTGCAGGTAGGAGAAGGCCGCGTCGGGTGAGAAGGCCATCGCTAGCTTTCTGAATTCGGTTTTTCGACCGCCGATTGCAGCTGTCCTGGAAAGCGCGCGCAAAGAGCCTGCCAGATTTCGGCTTCGACTTCATCGGCAGAGCCTGAGGCGTCAATCAGCAGGACGCGGTCTGGCTCACGGGCGGCAAGATCGCGGTACGCGCCGCAGACCCGCTCGTAAAACTCCGCGGGCTCCTGTTCCATCCGATCGGGCGCTCCGACGGGCCGCACGCGGCGCAGCATTCGGGCGCGAGCAGTGACGACATCGACGTCGAGGATGAAAGTCAGATCGGGACGGCAATGGCCGACCGCGAAGCGATTCAGCTGCTCCACCATCTGCGGGTCCAATTTCCGCGCTGCGCCTTGATACACCGTGGTGGAATCGAAGAAGCGGTCCGCAATCACCAGCTTTCCGTCCGCCAGCGCTGGCTCAATCACCTCCCGGACCAGCTGGCTGCGGCTCGCCTCGAACAGCAGAACCTCCGTCTCCGGCCGCATCGCCACACCTTCCGGCGCGAACTGCAGCAGATGCCGGATCTTCTCGCCAATTGCCGTGCCGCCCGGCTCCCGCGTGAGCAGGAATGCAACGCCCGCGCCGTCCAGCCGCTTCGCAAGCCGCTGCACCTGCGTCGATTTCCCGCAGCCTTCCGATCCTTCGAAAGTGATGAAGAGGCCGCGGGACATCTCGCGAGTGTTCAACAGACGGCGGCGGTTGTCGAATCGCGCGTCGCGGCCTACTACTTTCCGGATGAAGAAGTTCTGGCTCGTGAAACAGGAGCCGTCCGCCTACTCGTGGGACGACTTCGTGAAAGACGGGCGCACCAGCTGGACCGGCGTGCGCAATTTCACCGCGCGCAACAACCTCCGCGCGATGCAAACAGGCGACGCGGTGCTGTTCTACCACAGCGTGACGAGCAAAGCTGTGGTCGGTATCGCCGAGGTCGCACGCACGGC
Source organism: Chthoniobacterales bacterium (assembly GCA_013694595.1). GTDB lineage: Bacteria > Verrucomicrobiota > Verrucomicrobiia > Chthoniobacterales > UBA10450 > JACCTI01. The sequence goes on along the minus strand of JACDCC010000301.1, from coordinate 18,595 downwards.
TTACCCCGACCCGAGCGCCAAGGAAGGCGACTGGAGCGCGGTCGATCTGATCCCGAAGCAGGCGTTGCCGCGGCCGGTGACGCTGGATGAAATCAAGGCGCAGCCGCAGCTGAAAGAGATCGCCCTTGTGCGGCTCTCGCGTTTGTCGGTTCAGCCGTTGAGCAAAGCGGAATTCGAGGAGATCCTGCGCATGGCGCGCGGCTAGAGCGTGTCATGCACTTGGACTCAGGCGGCAAGGTTGTAGGCCGCGTGTCCTCACGCGGCGGGGGGATGGATGTCGCGGCTTCGAGCGCGTGGAGCGTCGCCACCTCACACCTCGCCGGGTCAGGAGACCACGGCCTACATCGCAATGGGATCGCCGAGGCGAGCGCCCGCTACCAAGTGCATGACACGCTTCAAGCAGCGCGTTTCGGCTTGTTTGTGACCGGTGCCGACCTGAAGAGTGGGACGTGACCGGCGCTACAGCGACTTCCTTTCCGATCTTTGCCGCGGCCGCCGAGCAGGATAAGAAGCCGCTGATCGTCTCCGTCCACGACGTGGCGCCACCCACGCGGCCCGCAGCGGAGAAGATCCTCAGCGAGCTGGCGCGCGGAGGCGTCAACCGATGCTCACTGCTGGTGGTGCCGAACTACCGCCGCACGGGCGAGTCGATGGCGGATCCGGATTTTGTCCGCTGGCTGCGCGACCTTGAAGCCTCCGGACACGAGGTCGTTATCCACGGCTATTTTCACCAGCGGCCGCCCTTGGCGAAGGAAGGATGGCGCGCCCGTGCCTGGACGCGCTGGTACACGCGCGGCGAAGGCGAGTTCTTCGACCTGGCCTACGACGAGGCGCTGCGCCGAATTGTGAAGGCGCGGGATCAATTCGCGGCGGCAGGTCTGAAGCCGCGCGGCTTTATCGCTCCCGCCTGGTTACTCGGGCCCGGGGGCGAACGCGCCGCCGCCGACGCCGAGATGGAATACACGACCCGCCTGACGAAGGTTTGCGATCTTCGGACGGGCGACACCGTTTCCGCGCGTTCCCTTGTCTATAGCGTCAGCAAAGCATGGCGCCGGGCGACGAGCCTTTGCTGGAATGCGACGCTCGGGCGCCTGCTGGCCGATGCTCCGCTGCTCCGCCTCGGCGTTCATCCGCCGGACCTTCAACATCCCGCAATCTGGCGCCAAATCAGCCGCATCGCACGGGCACAGGCGGAGAGCCGCATCGCGACCACCTACCGCGACTGGATTGCGGAGCGTCGCGCCTCCGCGGCCAGGCAGTGACCGGATGACTCGCTGCGACCTCCATGTTCATTCGCGGTCTAGCGCGCGATCCGAGGAATGGCTCTTCCGGCGGTTCGATATTCCCGACAGCTACTCCGATCCGCGCGAGGTTTACGAGCAACTGCGAAGTGCCGGGATGGATTTCGTTACGCTCACCGACCACGATACCATCGACGGCTGTCTGCAAATTGCTGATCTGCCACAGACTTTTCTCAGCGAGCAGGTTACTGCTTATTTCCCGCAAGATCCGTGCAAGATTCATCTGCTGGTCTGGGGGATTTCAGAGGCTGATCACGCGGAGATTGCCTCGTTGCGAGACAACATCTTCGAGCTTCAGGGTTACTTGCACCAACAAGGCATCGCCCACGCCGTCGCCCACCCGCTCTACAGCATTAACGGCAAGCTAGAGCCGTCGCACTTGGAGCGTCTGATTCTCCTCTTCAAGCACTTCGAGGGGGTGAATGGCCTGCGCGACGCGCTCCTCAGCCAGCTCGGTCAGCAGATCCTCTCCGGCCTCACGCCGGCGAAGATCGACGAGTTCGCGAACCGCCACGATCTCGCACCGACCCACGCAGAGCCGTGGCGGAAAATCCTGATCGCCGGCTCGGATGATCACGGCGGCAAATTCCTCGCCTCCGCCTTCACAGAAGCTCCGGCAGCCTCCTCGCCCGCTGAGTTTCTGGCGCACCTCGCCGCGGGAAATTGCACCATGCACGGCGAAGGAGGCACGCCGCTCGCGCTTTCGCACGGCTTTTACAACACGCTTTCGCGGTTCATCCAAGACCGCTTCCACAAACGACTCGGCCCAACTGCGCCTTTGCTCGAGACGATGTTTTCGCGATTCATGGAAGGGCGCGATCCGACCGAGTTCACGCTCCGCGAGAAGGCGAATTTCATCGCGCAGGGTGTCCTCTCCGGGAAAATCTTCGACCTCGCGAAGGCCGGCAACGTCTCGCTCTGGAAGGAGCTCTCCGGCTACTTCGCGCAGCCGGAAGTGAAGGCACGGCTCGCTGAGGAAATCGGCGGCGTTAGCGAGCCGGAGCGGCGTACATTCTTGATGGCAAATCTCGTCTCGGAGCAGCTGGCGTTTCGCCTTTTCGAGAAATTCGTGAAGCAGCTCAGCAGCGGGAACATCCTCGAAAGCATTCAGGCGTTGAGCGGGATTGCGCCGATTCTGGTGGTGCTGGCGCCTTACATCTACGGGTTCCATAGCCAAGCGCCCTCGCGCGAGTGGCTGCGCCGGGTTTGCCTGGATCTCACGGGTTCAATTCCGCCGCCGCTCCAGAACAACAAGCGCGCGTGGTTTACCGACACACTTGAAGACGTGAACGGCGTCTCCACGACGGTAAGGAAAATGGCCGCCGCGGCGCAGGCGGCTGGCAAGGATTTGGTGGTGGTAACATCCGTTGGCGAGCTGAGCAACAGCGACCTTCGCGTGCAGAATTTCCGGCCCATCGGCGAGTTTGAACTGCCCGAGTACGAACTCCAGAAGGTGAGTTTCCCGCCGATTTTGCAGATCTTGGATTACGTGCAGCGGGAGCAGTTCAGCGAGATCATCATCAGCACGCCAGGCCCGATCGGCCTCACTGGGTTGCTCGCGGCCAAGATGCTAAATCTCCGGACCAGCGGGATTTATCACACCGACTTTCCCGAGTACATCCGCATCCTGACGGAGGACAGCTATCTGGAGAGCCTCGCCTGGACCTACATGCATTGGTTTTATGGGCAGCAGGACACGATTTACATCAATTCGGAGCAATATCGCCGCAGCTGGGCCGATCGCGGCATTGATCCCGACAAGCTGAAGATCCTGCCGCGCGGGTTGGACATCGCCTTGTTCCACCCGGACCGCCGCGACCCCTCTTTCTGGCGACGCTTCGGCGCGGATCCTAAAACTGTTCGTCTCCTCTATGCAGGCCGCGTCTCGAAGGAGAAGGACCTCGACGTCCTCTCGGCTGCCTACGAACAGCTGCGCGCGAGCGAACCCGCCCTGCAACTCTGCATTGTCGGGGACGGCCCTTACGCCCCTGCTCTCGGTGAGAGCGTGCCTGACGCGATCTTCACCGGCTACCTTGCAGGCGAGGAGCTTGCCACCGCCTACGCCTCTGCGGACATCTTCCTCTTCCCGAGCACCACCGACACGTTCGGAAATGTGATCATCGAAGCGCAGGCGTCAGGTTTGCCCGTCATCGTCTCCGACGCCGGGGGCCCGCAGGAGCTCGTGGAACACGGCGTCACCGGACTAATCACCAAGGCGCGGGACGTTCCGGACTTCGCCGCAGCGGTCCACCTCCTCGCCTCGGATGCCGAAAAGAGGCTCGCGATGGGCCGCAAGGCGCGTGAGAGCGTGCTTAACCGCAGCTGGCCAAATGCGTTCCGCGCCTTCTGGGCCACGACCGCGGGATAACGCGCGAACGAAGTTACTGTGCGCGCGGAAGACCATTCTCTCGTGCGGTCCAACCATGCTCACATCCCTCCGATCCCTTTGCGTTCTGCTCCTGCTCGCGGCCGGCACGTTGTTGGCGAACGCTACCGCGACTCCCGGTAGAGCTGTCACCCTCAGCGCCGGCGACATTCGCGAGGTCCAGGACGAGCTACGCAAGCGGAACCTCTTCTTCGGCGACCTCGATGGGCGAATGACACCGCAGCTCTCCGGCGCCCTCAAGCGCTATCAGAAGCGAAAAGGCTTCGAGCCGACAGGCGCCATCGACGGCCCAACGGTGGCGTCACTGCAAATCCGCTCTGCCAGCGCGGCGGCAGTAGCCGCAACGGAGCCACAGGCCACTCCCGCAGCGGACGCGCAGCCCGGCGCAGCTGCCCCAGACGCAATCGGCGTATCGACTGCGCCGACACAAGCCGATGCGGCGAAGCAGGAGACCACAACCGTGGCCGACGCGACAACCACGATCAGCGCGCCCGAGACCACCATAGCTGCTGAAACCGTCGCCGCCTCTGAAGCGAGCAGCACCACCGAAGCAGCGGCGGAGTTACTCGCGGAGAGGAGCGGACGGTCCTGGGCAGACTTGCCCGTCGTGCCGGAGCCGCCCGCAGAAGCGCCTCCAGCACCCACCGAACTCACCTCGGAGCGAGTGACACGCTTCGTGGAGACCTACCTCAGCGACGGCGAGACAGACGACATCGCCCTGCAGGTATGGTTCTACAGCTTCCCTGTCGATTACTTTCAGCACGGACGCGTTGGCCAGGATTTCGTCGTGAACGACACCCGCGGTTATGTGAAGCGCTGGCCAAAGCGGAAATACAGAATCGTCGGTCCCGTGAACTTCGCCGGGTCAGGCAAGGAAGGCGAATCAACCATCGAATTCACGATCGATTACACCGTCGGGAATAAAGACGGGACGAAGTCAGGCCGAACCCGGAATTTCTGGACAGTGCGCGCGAACGGTGAGGACATGAAAATCGTCGCTATCCGTGAAGAACATTTAAGCCAATAAACTGGTAAAACGGGAGTCCTGACATCTTGGTGCTGCGACGGGAGGCAGCTGTAGAGAGCGCGATGAAAGTTCAGACAAAAATCACTCTCCTGCTCGTCGCCGTCATCGCGACATTTCTGGTTGGGCTCTGGGCTTTCCAGGCTTACGACCGCGCGAAATTCCGCCGCATCGCAGAGGATCGGTATGCCGAGCGGAACGAATCGTTCGACAGGTTCCGGAGGCGGCACGCTGAGCCTCTCCACACGCTGGTGCGGGACCACACCTTGTGGGACCAGATGGTCGAGGCGCTGGAGCGCAACGATCAACGCTGGTTCCAGGAGAACATCAATGAACCGACGCTGGAAAGCTTCCAGGCGAACGTTGTCTGGATCTATCGCCTCGATGGCACCCGGATTTACATGGAAGAGAATCTTAACGTGGAAGACCTCGGCGACGTACCGGTGCCCCCGTCCGCCTTCGCGCAGCTCTTCGCGCAGGAGCGGTTCGTCAGCTTCTTCATCAACGTCGGAGCCGACAACAAGATCATGGAGGTGCGGGGGGCCACGATTCACCCTTCCCGGGATTTCGGACGGGAACAGCCACGCGGTTACTACTTCGCCGCCCGGCTCTGGAGCAAGGAGGTCGTCAAAGAGATGGCGCAAAACACCGGCAACGAAGCGATCTCCCTGGTGTTCCCTGCTTCCCCGGCCGCGGAAGATTACAACGACGAGCAGAACGGCTCGATGGCCTTCTCGCGCACACTGCCAGCGTGGGATGGCAAGCCGCTCGCCCAGCTCGTCGTCCGGAACGAATCGCGGGTGGTACGCGAGCTGAACCGCTCGCGGCAGCGGCTCCGCTATTCGATTATTCTTTTTGCTCTCGTCCTGCTGCTGTTGCTCTCCAGCTCTCTTGTTCGCTGGGTCAGCCGCCCGCTGCGGCAGATCATGGAGAGCCTCACACGCGATGATCTCAAACCGATCGAGCGGATGTACAACGATAACTCCGAGTTCGGGGAGCTCGCCCGCACGATCCAGAAGTTCTTCTCGCAACGCGACAACCTTTTCCGTGAGATCGAGGAGCGCCGCGTGACCGAAGAGGCGCTCCGCAAAAGCGAGGAAGAACTGCGCCACTCGCAAAAGATGGAAGCCGTCGGCCGCCTGGCGGGTGGCGTTGCGCATGATTTCAACAACCTGCTCACGGCCATCATCGGCTACGCGGAGCTGATCAGCTCCCGCACCTCCACGGACGCACAAGGGAAGCAGCATGCTGATTTGATCCGAAAGGCGGGCGAACAAGCGGCCACCCTCACGAAGCAACTGCTCGCCTTCAGCCGTAAGCAGCTGTTGCAACCGAAGGTGATCGACCTCAACGAGCTCGTGGTCGACATGGAACAACTCTTACGCCGTGTGATCGGCGAACGGTTCGATCTCCGCACCCTGCCCGAGGCTGCCGTGGGCCGTGTGCTCGCCGATCCTAGCCAGCTGGAGCAGGTAGTGCTGAACCTCGGCATCAATGCGCGTGATGCCATGCCCACTGGCGGGCAGCTCACCATCCGCACCGCGAACGTGCAGCTGGACAAATGGACCGCGCCGCAGATCTCGGTGTCCCTCGCGGCGGGCGATTACGTGGAGCTTTCCGTCACGGACACCGGCGAAGGCATGGACGAGGAGACGAAGGCGCGCATTTTTGAGCCGTTCTTTACCACGAAGGGTCCCGGAAAAGGAACGGGACTGGGGCTCGCAATGGTTTATGGCATTGTGCGTCAGACCGGCGGCGGCATCTCCGTTGATAGCGAGCCGGGGAAAGGGACGACCTTCCGCATTTTCCTGCCGCTGGAAGCGGCACCCGCGGATGATCTCAAGCAGGTCGGCGGTCCGGTCGACAAAACCCAGAACTTCGAGACGGTGCTCGTTGTCGAGGACGAAGAAATCGTGCGGGATCTCATTTGCGATGTGCTTTCGGAGCAAGGATACAACGTTATGTGCGCCTCCGACGGGCGGGAGGCACTCGCCAGGGCTGGTGAATTCGATGGCGAGATCCACCTGCTGCTTACCGACGTCATCATGCCGCACATGAACGGCCAGGAACTGGCGACGACGCTTTCGGCCGTCCGGCCGGACATGAAAGTGCTGTACGTCTCCGGCTATTCGGACAATGACATCAGCGACCACGGGATCCTCAATCCGGAAATTGAGCTGCTCCAGAAGCCCTTCACGCCGCAAACGCTCGCGCGGAAGATTCGAGACGTGATCCAGGAGCGAAGCGACACGCCTCTCGCGAGCGTGTGAACCGGTATGGCTGCACGCCGCGGCGCTTATTCTCCATTCCCCGCGGAGGTCGCGGTGCAGGCGCTCTCGCTGCTAGTCATCATCTGCGCATTGGCCGCAGGTGTGGCGCTGCAAACTTCGGATCGCGCACATGCCGTCGCCCAATCTGACGGTGATCCGCACGTCGTGGGACGAGCAGAGCTTGCTGCAGCCAGTGACTCCCCTCCTTCGCCGGCGGCCACCTCGCCTTTCCCACGCCGAGTTGTGGAACAATGGCAGCGCGCGCAATGTGACTACCGCGTGGTATGAGTTCCCGCCTGGTGGCGCGGAGGAAGTCCTTACATCGGGAGCGGCGGCGGCTGGGACAGTGGCGGCTCGTCCGTCCGCGGAGACGCCGGCTCCGCGGCCAGCCCGCCCCAGGCATCAGAGTCGCGTCCGAACTGCTGGAGGAACAGCAGCGTGTAGGCGTAATAAAACATGTAAAGCGGGAGCAGGATCACGGTCCCGATGTAAGGGAGCGCGGCGATGCAACACGTGACACAAGTGAGGGCGCAGCTCACCAGCGCCCCCGCAATTACCAAGACGGCGCTGAAAAGCACAAACAGAACGAAGGGAATCGGGTGCGCAGCCACCAGCTTCACCACCTCGCCCAGCGCGGCGAGCGCGCCGCACCGCCGCCGATACATCACCGGCACGGCAAACCAAACCAGTACCGCCCACGCGATCCACGCGAGCATGAAGAGACTGGCGATCACGACGAGATAGACAATTTGCCACGCGCCGAAATCGCTGAACTCGCCGGTCCGGAAGAACGAAATCAACAAGGGCAGCGCGAGCACTGCCAACGCCAGCAGGAAAGCAACGGTAGAAGCGAGAGAGAACAGGAAGAGGCTGTTTCCCTCGCGTCGGTATTCGCGCCAAGGCTCTGCGATCGCGCCGCGATTTCGCACGATGCAGTCGACGAACATGAACCGTCCACGCGACCCCAGCCACAGGAAGAGCACGACCATCACCACCACTGCGACGATCACCACCGCCAGCACCCCGGTGAACAACCACGACATCGCCTCTTCCTGCACCGCCTCAAGGTTTCTTGTGGAAGCGCCGCCTTTGAAATCGCCGAAGCCGAAGTTCCCTGGGAGCCCAACATGCGTCCCATCAGCAAGCCCCGCCAGGAACGCGGCGAAGCCGATCACGAGCCACTTCATGAAGTCGAACGGCTGAAACAGAATCCGCTTCGTCAGCTCGATCGCGCCGCCGAACGGCTCAAAGATCTCGATCTTCCGCCCCGTTTCGTCCATGGCCTCATTTCAACTCCGGCCGTGCCCGGGACGCAAGCTTTTGCCCGCAACCGCGCGGGCCGGGTGAATTGCGGCGGCGGCCCCCACACTGTGGTGATTCGGCTGGTGGGGTTCGGCAGCGATCCCTGCGCGTGGCGTCGCATCCGCCTTGGGCGCTGTTCGCGAATTTGTGGACCGCGTAATTCGTGAACAGCACCTAGCGCTCCACCATCGCCAAAGCAACTGGCCGCAGCACCGTTTGTCCCATTTCGGCCGGATGTTGTCGAATTGCTTAGGACGCGCGGACAACCCCTAGAACGCCCATGGTCCCTGCACGTATCTGCTGACGAACAGTGCCAGGAATAGCAACGACCACACACTGATCATCGCGAACCATAGCTGCCGGCTGGCACCGGCGCGGGCGAACAGGAAAAACATCGGGAACAGCACAAGCGTGTAGCGCGGCACGCTCAACACAAAAGAGGTGCTCGTGATGAGCAGCCAGTTCAGCGTTATCCAAACCGCATACGACGTGCGCAGGCGGAACCAGCTCCAAACCGTGCAGGCAAGCCCCAGCACCACGTACGCGAACTCCTGCACGCCCGTCATCGCATTCTCCTCCGGAATCCGGCTCCACAAATCGAGGATGCTCACCCACGGCCACATCAGCTCCTTGAAAAAGTTCTCCTTCTGGATCTGAAGAAACGCCAGCCAGTTGCCGGTGATGCGGTAATTCAGCCAGAGATAAACGGCGAACCCGCAAGGCATCGCTGCGATCGAGTGCCAGCGAAGATTGATGCGCCGAGTCGCACGATATTGCTGCCACGCCTCGATCGCGGCCGGCAGCACAAGCAGAAGGCCGTTGATGCGCGTGAGGCAAGCACCCGCGCCGAGCACCCCGACCCAGGTCCAGTGTCCGGTTCGCGCCGCGAGGAAGCACCCGATCGAGAGCGCGAGAAAAAGGCTCTCGGTGTAGCCGATATGCAGGAAGTAGCTCGTCGGAAAGATGAAGAAGAACCAAACCGCCTGCCGCGCCACCGCGGGAGACCAGTCCATCCGCGCGAGCCGCTGGAGCAGCAGCCCGGCGGCTACCGAAGCGAAGGTCGAGACAAGTATCGCCGCGGCGAAATAGTTGCGCGTGATCGCTGCAGCGAGCCGAATCAGCCACGGATACAACGGGAAGAACACCAGCAAGAAACCGTGTTCCTCCGTGTTCCTGTAGCCGTGCTCGGCAATGTTCAGATAATGCGGTGCGTCCCACCGATTCCACATTTCCTGTGGCGGCAGATGCTCGTTCCAAAGGGCGGCCAGGCTTTGTAGCGCGAACAACAGCAGCAACACCTTCATCGCGAGGACGAGCGCGACAGTCGACCAATCGACGCTCTGCAGCAGTCGCTTCCACCAACTCCGCCGCGCCGGTTGCTCCGTCTCGTTCGATATGGGGGTCATCTCTCGTTGTTCGTTGCCTGGTCGGCAGACGGCGCCGAATTGCTAGCGGATGTGCATGCCGCAGTCGAGTCTCGCCGGGTTCCAAAGTCAGCCGAAACCGCGCGGCCGATATGCGACCCTGGCCGCAGCGCACGAGGCGCCCGTGAATGGCGGACTAACGACAGGTGCCAAGATAAAGGTTGAACAGAAGCCATTGTTCCGTGACTAAATACCCTGTGAAGCAGCGGCCAATGACGCGCCTCTTCAGCGCGGCGGTATCTCTCGTGGCTCTCGCCGCGTGGCTCGTCGCGTCTAATCACTGCGCCCTCGCCGGTATCTTGCCAAAGCCAGTTGCAGCGACGTCGGAGCACAGCCACTGCGGCGGCTCACAGGAAGCCCCAGTGGAGAAAGAGCAAGGTGGCGAGTGCGACGGTTCGAGATGCTGCGACGCGCTTTCCGCGCCGCCGCTCGCGCTCGCGAAGAATCTCATCAGCTACGATGCCGCTTTTTTTCTCGCCACGGATTACCTCGGCAGCGATTTCGGTTCGTCGGGCACACACCACGACGCCCCGATCTGCGAACTCGACACCGGGCCGCCGGTGATCGTCTCGTTCGCAGAGTCCGTCCTTCAGCGGAGCCTTCTCGCTCACGCTCCGCCCTTCTCGGTGTAACCCGCTGCGCATTCCTGCGTTTTGCAGGGTTGTGCAGTTCGTCGTTTTGCCGGTGCGCTCTGCACCTGCGTTCCCCTCGCCTTGTTACTGACACCAATTTACATGACTCGAACTTTCAAACTGCTCCTCATTCTGTCGCTGCTCGGCGGCTGGCATGGAAGCGCTGCGGCGCAGGTGGCAGTCACCTCCTCGCCACGGCGTGGAAGCGCCACTCTAACGCTGGCGGAGGCTCTGCAGCGGTCTCTCCGCTACAACCCAGAGATCGCGCAACTCGGTGCGGCTTTGGCCGACAAGCTTGGTCGCGCGATCGAGGCAGAGGTGAAGTTGAATCCGGCGTTCAAGGTCACCCGCGGATATACGTCGGAGCGCGAGGGCGACGGTGGCGAAGTCGAGTTCGAGCTCGAACAGCCGCTACGCCCTTCAGACTTCGGATTACGGAGGACGTATGCGTCCGCTCTGCGAGCAGCGGCAAATCTGGACCAACAAGCTGACGTCCTTCGCGTCCTCAACAACACCGCACTTGTCTACTACCGAGCTTGGGCGCTGCAGGAACGCGCCACTCTCCTGGCCGGCGCACGCGCGCAGGCTGACGACGTGCTGGCTACGATCGAGGAGCAGCTCGCCGCCGGACAAAGCAACGTCTCACAGCGCAGTGTCTTCGAGGCTGAGACAGCGCGCTTCGCGGCGGAACTGCTCGCCGTCCGCGGCGAGCGCGCAGGGGCGCAGGCAGAACTTGGCCGCGCGACGGGCATCGGATCCGCCGAGCTGCAGCTCGCCCGCCCATCGTTCGGCGCGGTTCCATCCACCGTCTCGCTCGCCGCCTTCGCGGAAAGTCGCTCAGGCATCCGGCGCATCGCGTTGGCGCGCCGGCAGGCAGCGGCCAAAAATCTGATGGTGGCCCGCGCGGATGCAGTCTTTCCAGAGTTCGCGCCTGGCATCGTGACAAACTATGGCAGCCGAAACGATGAGGCGGGATTCGGCGTCACAATCGCGGGGCGCATTCCAATTTGGGACCGCAATCAGGGTGAACTCACGCGTGCCCGCGGCGCGCTCGAAGCTGCGGATCGCGAGCTGGAGTCATTCGATCGCGTTGGCCTCGCGCGAACGATCGGCGCGCGTCGCCAGCAGGTGCTCAATCTGCAGGCGCGTGCGGATGCGTTTCGCGATCAGGTGATCCCCGCCTACCGCGCAGCCTACGATGCGACGCTGGCGCAATTCCGTGCCGGTCAGGCGACAACGCTTCAGCTTTTCGAAGTGCAGAAGAGCCTCGTCGAGGCACAGGAGAAGGCATTCGAGTATGCGGTCGAGGCGCTCTCCGCGCGCACGCAACTTGAGCAACTGATCGGCGGCCGCATTGAAGAAGTGCGAACCGCCGCGCCAACCAGGAGCAGCAAATAATGAACATGAAATTCGCGATCATCGCGGTTTGCGGAGTCTTCGGTCTCGCGACGGCAGCATTCGCACACGAGGGCCACGTGCACGGCCCCGAAGGCGAAGACGCGGCGTCATTTGGCCCGATCGAGCTGACCGACGCGGCGATCCGCAATCTCGGCGTGCAGACGGTCGAAGCGAATCCCGCGCCTTTGCAGCGCAGTCTGCAGATGGCGGCACGCATCGAAGGTTTGCCGGAGCGACAGGCGAAAATCTCGGCGCGCACGGAAGGTCGAGTGGCCGAGATCATGGTGAAACTGGGCGATCGCGTAACGGCGGGTCAGCCACTGCTGCGTTTCGATCCGCTGACGGTCGGCAATCCGCCAGTAATCCTGAAGTCGCCGATCGATGCGTTCGTCGTGCGACAGGACGCGAGCCTCGGACAGGCGCTCCGACCTGAAACTGTGCTGATGGAGGTGGCCGATTACTCGCAGGTGCTGGCGCGGGCCATGACCTTCGAAGGTCCGGACCTTTCCGCGATCAAAGTTGGCGATCCGGCGCGCGTGACCGTGCAGGTCTTTCCGAATGAGCCGTTCGAAGGAAAGGTGCAGCGCCTTGATGTCGGCTTGGAGCGCGAAAGCGGGACGTTCGAAGTCTATGTGCTGCTCGAGAATCGCGAACTGAAGCTGCGGCCGAACATGCAGGCGTCAGCGACGATCGGCGTTGGTGAAGCGCAGGAAGTTGTGGCAGTTCCAACCCGCGCGGTGCTCGGCGATCTCGGCAACCTTTTCGTCTTTGTACAGACGGACGAGAAGACGTTCGAGCGGCGGAACGTCGTCACCGGCATGAAAGCTGGCGATCAGGTGGAGATTGTCGAAGGCGTTCTGCCGGGCGAGAAAGTCGTCACGCAGGGCAATTATCAGCTGCAATTCGCAACCACGGCGAAGAAGCCGGAGGAAGAAAAAATGCCTGCGGCTGACGCTGCTTCCCCGGAACACAAACACGCGTCCCCGTGGCTATGGGCGCTCGGCGCGTTCATCGCGGGCGGAGTGGTTTTTGGAATTTTGCTGCGGCGCCCCGCCCCTGATGCACCGGATGCTGTCGCACTATCCGAGGAGCGAACTAAAGCAGGAGGAACTTTGCCGTGATGCTCGCCACCTCAGAGGCGCAATGTCCGATGGATGTCGGCGCCTTAAGAACTCACTCGTGCTTGTCGAATTCCTCTTCTGACAGCAAAGGAAACTGCTCCGGGTTCTCGCGGTACGCAGCGTCCACTTCATTTAACAGAGCCGTCAGAGCAGGCCGTGGGCGTGGATCACGAATGATCGCCTCCCAATACGCGTCGCCGTCCAATTCAGGAATGAGCTTCGGGAGTGATTCCGCAAGCCGTGCGCGCTCGTCGGCGGGCAATTTCCTGATCGCATCTTCGATCTCTTCGACGGCGCTCACGCGTCATGGATATAACAATCGCGCGTTCGCGGCAAGACACGGCTCCGACTCCCACGCCTGGGGAGCGCACGCGTCCCGCGTGCTGGTTCCGGTGTTTCACCGGAACGAAGTTGTGCATTCTACGTCCACGCGAGCTGGCTTGCGTGCGCGGACCGGAAAGTTCGCGACTGCGGGACGCAGTCGCCAGCACGCGAGACGCGTGCGCTACCCGGAAGGTGTGGTCACCACCCACGCTGTTTGGCGGCGGCGCGACGCACGCGCCGTCGATTAACCGATGTTCGACCGGATCATTCAGTTCTCGCTTCGGAATCGCCTCTTCGTCGTGGCGTTTGCGGTGCTGCTGGCGGCCTACGGCGGCTACGCTGTCACGAAGCTGCCGGTCGACGTCTTCCCTGACTTAAACCGGCCGACAGTGACCATCTTCACCGAGTCGGGCGGGCTCGCGCCGGAAGAGGTGGAGTCACTCGTCACGTTCCCGATCGAGTCGGCGATGAATGGCGCGTCCGGCGTGCAGCGCGTGCGCTCCGTTTCGTCGGTGGGACTCAGCATCGTCTTCGTGGAGTTCGGGTTTGAGCAGGACATCTACGTCGCGCGCCAGATCGTCACGGAACGGCTGCAACAGGTGGCGGAACAACTCCCGCCCGCGGCGAAGCCGGTCCTCGCGCCGATCAGCTCGATCATGGGCGAGATCATGCTCGTCGGCCTAACGAGCGAAAATCCGGAGGTCACGCCGATGGATCTGCGGACGATCGCCGACTGGGAAATCCGGCAGCGATTACTTTCGGTGCCGGGATTGTCGCAGATCACCGTCATTGGGGGCGAGCTGAAGCAATACCAGATCCTGGTCGACCCGTTCAAACTGCGGAACTTCAACGTCTCGCTCCACGATGTCGAAGAAGCGGCGAAGAACGCGAACGTGAATTCGACGGGCGGGTTTCTGCTCGGCACTTACACCGAAGGTCTGATCCGCAACCTTGCGCGCGTGAACAGCCTCGAAGACTTGCGTAATTCAGTGATCCCGGTGAAGCGCGAGAACGGCGCCGCGTTGACGCTCGGGCAGGTCGCCGATGTGCGCCTCGGCGGGCCGCTCGCGAAACGCGGCGATGCAGGCGTGGACGGCGCGCCGGCCGTCATCCTCTCGATTCAAAAGCAGCCCGGCGCAGACACCCCTGAGCTGACGGCGCAGATCGAGCGGGAGCTGGAGAATCTGCAGGCGGGTCTGCCGGAGGGGGTGAAGATCCACAGCGGAATTTTCCGCCAGAGCACGTTCATCCAGAATGCGATCCACAACATTGAAGTCGCGCTGCGCGATGGCGCCATTTTCGTCGTCATTATCCTGTTCCTGTTTCTGCTCAACATCCGCACCACATTCATCACGCTCACGGCCATCCCGCTCTCGCTGCTGGTGACGATGCTCGTGTTTCAGTACTTCAAGATCTCGATCAATACGATGACGCTCGGCGGCCTCGCGGTGGCAATCGGTGAGCTCGTCGACGACTCGATCGTCGACGTCGAAAACGTCTTTCGCCGGTTGCGCGAAAACCGTCAACTCGCGAACCCGCGGCCGGCGCTGGAAGTCGTCTTTCGCGCTTCGAGTGAAGTCCGCAATTCCATTGTCATCGCGACCGCGGTCGTCGTGCTGGTGTTTGTGCCGCTGTTTGCGCTTGGCGGCATCGAAGGGCGCATCTTCGCGCCGCTCGGCATCGCCTACATCACCAGCATTATCGCGTCGTTGTTTGTGTCCCTGACGGTGACGCCGGCGCTTTGTTCCTACCTCCTGCCGAAGATGAAGCGGATGAAGAACGCGAAGGATTCCGCCCTGGTGCGGGGCGTGAAGACCCTCGTCGCGCGCCTGCTCGCGTGGGGGTTTCCAAGATCAAATGTCGTGCTCGTCACCTTCGCGCTCGTGGTCCTCGGTGCGCTCGCGACCGTGCCTTTTTTCGGCCGGGAATTCCTGCCGCCATTCAATGAAGGCAGCCTCACGATCAATGTGTTTGTGCCGCCGAGCACATCGCTCACCGAGTCGAACCGCATCGCCTCGCTCGCTGAGCGCATCGTCATGCAGGTGCCGGAAGTGAAAAAAGTCGGCCGCCGGACGGGACGCGCAGAGCTCGATGAGCACGCCGAGGGCGTGCACTACTCCGAGATCGACGCCGAGCTGCGCCATTCGGAACGCGATCGTGAGGAAATTCTCAACGACATCCGCCGGCGCCTCGATCAAATCCCGGGCATCACCATCAGCCTCGGCCAGCCAATTTCGCATCGCATCGATCATTTGCTCTCCGGTGTTCGCGCTCAGATCGCGGTCAAGATTTTCGGTCAGGATCTCAACATCCTGCGTCAAAAAGCCGGTGAGGTTGAGGAGCTCATGAAGACCATTCCCGGCATGGTCGATATCTTCGCCGAACGCCTCGTGATGATCCCGCAGCTGCACGTCAACATCGACCGCGACCAGGCTCGACGGCACGGAGTGATGGTCGGCGAAGTGGCCGATTATGCGGAGCTCGCGATGCAGGGACGGACGGTGTCGCAGATCCTGGAAGGAAGCCGCACGTTTGACGTGGTGTTGCGCCTGACGGACGAGGCGCGGAACGACGCAGATGCGATCCGCGCGATTCCGGTCGATACCGAAACCAATGTCGTGCTCCCGCTGAGTCAGCTGGCGACGGTGCAGGAAGCGAAGGGTCCGAACCAGATCAACCGCGAGGGCGTGCAGCGCCGCATCTACATCGCGGCGAATGTCTCCGGTCGCGATCTCGTGGGAGCGGTGCAGGAATTGCAGCAGCAAATCTCTGACAAACTTGCGCTTCCACCCGGCTACTACGTCACGTACGGCGGACAATTCGAGAGCCAGGCATCGGCGTCAAAGTTGATCGCGATCCTGAGCGTGATCTCGCTGCTTGGGGTGTTCGTGGTGCTCTACGCGCATTTCAAAAGCGCGATGTTCGCCGTGCAGATCATGTTGAACATTCCCATGGCGGTGATCGGTTCCATCGCCGGTGTCTGGTGGATGGGCGGCACGATGTCGATCGCCACGATGGTCGGCTTCATTACGCTCGCGGGCATCGCATCGCGCAACGGCATCATGATGATTTCGCACTATCTGCACCTCATGCGTGAAGAGGGCGAGAAATTCACCAAGGAGATGGTTGTGCGCGGCACTCAGGAACGACTCGTGCCGGTGCTGATGACCGCGCTCACCGCCGGTCTCGCGCTGATTCCATTAATCATCGCCGCCGACGAACCGGGCCGCGAAATCCTGCACCCGGTCGCGGTGGTGATCTTCAGCGGTATCTTCACGAGCACACTGCTCGATTTTATTGTCACGCCGCTTGTCTTTTGGCGATTCGGACGCGCAAGTGCCGAACGATCCATCTCCTCCTCAACCCGCACTGCCACGCACGACTTTCCTGTAACACCTCACGAGGAAGCGGTGTTGCACACCTGACAAATCGAATACCGCAGAGCTTCCCGCTGTCACACATTAACCACATGAAATCATCACTGTTCAAAACTGTTTCCGTTTCGCTCCTTGTCATTTGTGCACTGCCGCTCGCCAGCATCCGTGCGCATGAAGGGCATGATCATGGCAAAGTGCCCGCACCTGAGGCTGGCTCTTCCGCTGAGGCGTGGACTAGCGCACAGGCGTCGCTGAAGGCGATGCAAACCGCCACCGCGGCAAAGGACCAGCAGACGATGCACAACGAGCAGGAGAAACTCGCGGCGTCGCTGAAGCACATTCAGGAGAAGGGCGTCGCCGACGCAGACAAGGCGCGGCTCGACGGCGCGATCAAAAATGCGATTGCTGCCTCGGAAAAGGTGCACGCCGCAGCCGATGCAAACGACTTCGCGAAGGTGGAATCAAGCATGAAGACGCTCGAAGCGACCATGGCGATGGTGGAGAAGCAGCTCACCGCGAAGTAGCACGTGGAATCTAACCGCCGCAATTCATTCGCCGATATGCTTCCGCCGTTCTTCAAACGATTACGCCGACAGGGCGTCCCTACGCTCGCCGCCTGGAGTGCATCCGTCCTGGTCTTCATGGCAGCGTCGGCTGCCATGGGCCACGAGGGGCATGACCACGGCGCCGCTCAGGTCGCGATTCCCGAAACCGCTGCCGGCGTGGTCGCGGAAATCCAGAAACATCACGGCGCGATCACTGCCGCCGTGACCGGCAAGAATCTCAAAGCCGTGCACGACCTTGCCGAAACGATGACCGCGCTTGCGAAAGCGCTGCCAGACAAGGTGCCGGTCGAGAAGAAGGAGCGGGTGCAAGGCTCGACCACCACTATGACGAAGATGCTCGACACTTTGCATCACGCGGCGGACGCCGGGAACCAACCGCGCGCCGGGATTGAGCTGAAGAAGCTGGACGCGGTCGTCGCCGCTCTCGAGAAGCAAGTGAACTGACGCTGCCCGATCAACTACTACTGCCACTACTCTACTAACGATGATCCAAATGAACCTGCCCTCCGCGGCTTTTGCCGCAGCCACCGCGTTGACGCTTGCCGCCAGCATCGCGCTCGCGCAACACGACCACGGCCATGCTCATGGCCCTGGCCACGGCGAGGCATCTGCCGGCCCCGCCACGATCAAGAGCGAGATCTTGCCTAACGAGAACCACGCCGCCGGCAAAACCGCCAGCACCGTCATCCGTCTCACTGGCCCGGGCGGCAAGCCGGTGACCCTCGACGATCTCACCGTCGCGCATACCGAGAAGCTGCATCTGCTCATCGTCGACGAGAGTCTCACCGACTATCACCACGAGCATCCGCTACCGGCGGAGAAGCCGGGTGAATACCGCTTTGAATTCACGCCGCGCTTCGGCGGCACTTACCATGTGTGGGCCGATCTCCTGCCGGTGGCAACCAGGACGCAGGAATACTCAAAGGCGGTGCTAAAGGTAAACGGCACGCCCGGAAAACCGCAGAACACGACAAACATCACTGCGGAAGCAGACGGGTTGCGCTTCGATTGGTCGACTGACGAGAAAAAGCCGCTGCGCGTCGGCGAATCAGCGCTCGTGGAGGTGCGTGTCACCGGCGCGGGCGGCGAGCCTTTTCAGCAACTGGAACCTGTGATGGGGGCGTACGCGCACATGGTGGCATTCCCGCAGGATCTCGAATCGGTCATGCACGTGCACCCGGCCGGTCCGGAACCGACTGCGAACACCGAACGCGGCGGCCCGGAATTGCGCTTTCACGTAGTGCCGGAGAAAGCCGGCTTTCACAAATTTTACCTGCAGACGCAGATCAGCGGCAGGGACAAGTTTGTGGCCTTCGGAGTTGACGTTGCGCCTGCTGCGGCGAACGCCGCCGGAAGTGACGTAATCTACACCTGCCCGATGCACCCGGAGGTGCGGCAAAAAGGTCCCGGCAAATGCCCGAAGTGCGGCGGCATGGCCCTCGTGCCGGAGAAATCATCCGACAAAGCGAA
>JACDCC010000126.1 GCA_013694595.1 Chthoniobacterales bacterium | reverse complement strand
CCGAGCTCCGCGTTGTGTTCTGTAAAGAATTGGAACGGTGTGGAAGCCGCCCATTCCTGCCCCATGAACAACATCGGCGTGTACGGCACCAGGCAAAGGAGCCCCGACGCAGCGCGGTACGCAGCGGGCTCGACAACGTGCCCGAGCCGCTCGCCAAACGCGCGGTTGCCGACCTGGTCGTGATTCGAAATGCAGTAGACGAATTGCTCCGGCTGCAGGTCAATGCTCTCGCCGCCGCGTGGCTTGCCGCTCGTCGGCCGTGGCTGACCACGGAAGTGCCAGCCGTGCGCGAGCGTGTCGGCGAGCTCGCGTGAAGTGCCTTCGAAGTTCGCGTAGTAGCCTTCGCGCTGCTTTGTCAGCATCACGCGGACGGTGTGATGGAAATCATCCGACCAGCAGCCGTCGAATCCCAGCCCTCCGGCGTTCGACGCGCGCAGCAGATTCGGATCGTTTCGATCGTCCTCCGCGATGACGAACCCGCCTCGCGCATGCACCCGCTCCGCGATCTCCGCGAGGATGTGTTGCGGCGAGTCGTCGACAATTGCGTGCGTCGCATCGAGGCGGAAACCGTCGATGTGAAACTCGCGCATCCAGTAGAGTGCGTTTTCGCTAAAGAAATCCCGTACCGCCGCCTGTTCGTGATTCAGCCCGACGCCCCATGGCGTCTCATGTTCGGAATTGAAATAGCCGCTGTGGTAGCAGCCGAGGTAGTTTCCGTCCGGACCGAGATGGTTGTAGACAACGTCGAGGATGACGGCGAGGCCGCCCGCATGCGCAGCATCAACGAGCGCGCGGAAATCATCCGGCTCACCGTAGGCGCGTGACGGCGCGTAGAGCGAGACGCCGTCGTAGCCCCAGTTTCGATCGCCGGGGAAATCCGCCACCGGCATGATCTCGATCGCGTTGACGCCGAGTGCGACGAGATACTCAAGCTTCTCGATTGTGGCGCGGAACGTTCCTGCGCCGGTGAACGTTCCGACATGCAGCTCGTAAATCACAAGGTCGCGATAAGCCGGCGCTTTCCACGAAGCGTCTCCCCAACGAAACGCGCTTGGGTCGACGACGCTCGAAGGTCCGTGCACGCCGAACGGCTGCGCGCGCGACGCGGGATCCGGCCAGTCACCCGTGTCGCTCAGCCTGTAGCGGTAAAGATCGCCGGCGCGTCCTTCCTGATCGATGCCGCTGAAGTATCCGTCACCTTCGGGCTCGAGCGGAAGCGTGCGCAGCACTGCACCTGTCGCGTCCACGAGGAGAACGTCAACGCGATCGTGTTCGCACCATGTGCGATAGCGAACGCCCGCAGCGGTTAGCTCAGCGCCTTGCGAGCGCTGCGTGGGCGATGCTGCCCGTCTTTGTTCGATGATGTTTGTCTCAGGCAATGCGGTGGTCTCTCCGCCCGTGAAACGCGACCGTCCCGATGCGCGGATGTGCGGGACTAACCCGCTGCACCGGTGGTAGAAGACACCACGGCCGCACCACTGCGTCCCGCAGCCACGCAACCGCGGCGGCGTCGTGTTCAGCCGGCAGCGCGCGCCTCGTCGTGCGCGATGCGGGTGTCGTCAGTCCGCTCTTCCATGATGTGCGCCGCCCAATCAAGTTGCGACGTGTTGAATTCGAAGCGTCGCGCCAGGTCGCGTCCGCTGCTTCGTGCCGCGGCGACGATTTCCTGCTGGCGCGCGAGTTCGTCGGCGAGTGGCTGGTAGATATCGCGGTGGCCCTGATCGTTCGCGTAATCGAAGAGGCCGTTGTAACAATGGCGGTCGTCATCCCAACCGGGATGGTTGACAATCGGGTAAAGACACAAGCCTTCCACGGGAACACCGCTGATGATTGCGCCGATGACTTCGTTCGCCATGTAGCGTAGCCAGACCGGACGCGCTTCATCTTCAATCCCGGTCTCGGCGATGAAGATCGGTTTTTGGTAGCGCGCGTACAGTTCCGCGAGCATGTCGCGCACGTGGCGATATCTCGGATCCGACGGCACAAGCATCGATCGGTGACCGCCGGGATGCGCCCATTGATTGTGGATGTAGTAATTGACCCCGATGATGTCGAGGAAGCTATCTTCCCCGCCAAGCTCCGGCGCGCTGCGTCCGCAGATCATGTCCCACGCATCGAACTGCGTCTGCCGGTATTGCTCCGCCGCGAGGCCATCCTGTTTCCGGCCGGTTCCGCTTGTCACATTAATGATCGGATCTACCTGGCAGAAGCGGATCGCCGGGTTCACCTCACGCATCGCGTAGATCGCTTCGACCGACGCCCGGACGAGCTGGCGTTTCAGCTCCGCACCGCGATTTCTTTGGAACGGATTGAAAGCGGCACCGTCGCCGCCTGCCCACGAGAAAAACGAGATCTCGTTGATGGGCGAGATGAACGGGACACCATCGAGCTGCTCGCTGAGCAGGGTTGCCGCAGCACGTGCGAAGGAAGTGAAGCGGCGGATGAAACCGACCGAGAAAATATCGATATCGTCCGGCCAGCCATAGTGCCAGAGATCCCAGATAACCTGCGTGCCGGTCGTGTTTGCGGCCTGCGTCATCGACAGGGCCGAGGAGAAATCGAAACGGCGCGGAGTGCTTTCGATCAGGTGCCAGCGCAATCCTTCTCGCACCGTCCGAATGCCAAGCTGCTGCAGCAGGCGGTAGTCGCTCGACGCAAACTCGTCATGCCGCGTGGCGTGCACCAGATCGAGCCGTTTGCCGGAGGCGAGCCGATGCGTGGAGCATTCGAAGCCGCCCATGAAGAAGCTCCGGAACAGCGGCGCCGATGCAGGCTTCACACCGTCTGTTGCAGTTTCGGACACCACTCGACGAAATATCTATTGGTCCAACTCCACCAAGGCAACTGCACCGTCACCTTTTAGCGACGAACATCCACGCGCGCCCCCAGCGGCGCGCAGAAGCTGGCAACAACCGCGACGACTAAGCCGCACTGCTGCTCGCGACCGACTCCCGGCTCGTCAAAACGTCTTCCACGTGCTTCTCGAGCTGCGCGACGATTGACTCCCACGAGTTGTTCTTCGCCAGCTTCAGGCCGGCCTCGATTCGCGCGGCGCACGGCTGCTCAATGCTCTGCTCGCATGCAGCGAGGAATTCTTCATGATCGGTGGCGATACTCACCACATCGCTGAATTGCAGGACTACATCCTCGATGTCGGTGGAGACGATCGGTGTGCCGGTCGCCATGTATTCGAGTGCTTTGGTCGGGTTGATGAACTCGGTCGCTTCGTTCTTCGCGAACGGCATCATGCAGACGTCGAATGCCTTCGCGTACGACGGCAGCTGCGCGTAGTCGCGGCCCCCGAGGAAGTGAAGGTTGTCGCGTTTCGGGAAATCGGCCGGATCCACTTTCGTGTGAGGCCCGACGATTGCGACATTCCAGCCGGCGTTGTGATCGGCGAGCTTGGCAAGCAATTCATAATCGAGCCGCTCGTCGACGACGCCGAAGTAGCCGAGCACGGGCCCGGAGAAACCGGCCATGTCTTTCGGGATTTTCGTCGCAGCGTGGCAAGCTTTGCCGAAATGTTTGATATCAACGCCGCAGCCGTAGGAGTGGCAGTTGGAATTGTAGCGGCTCTTCGATTTCGCCATCTTCGGACCACCTGCAAAGACCACGTCGGCAGCATTCAGGAGCTCCCGTTCCCGACGAACCAGCTCCGGCGGCGCCCCCTTGAACTTCGAGAGTTCGTCCATGCAATCGTAGACGACCGCTGCTTCATCCATGTGACCGAGGAACGACGTTACCGCCATCGGGTCGTAGAACCACTGCACCGGATTCTCGAAAGAGCGGCCGAGCGGCCCTTCCAGCACCGATTGGACAAGCCGACGGCGCTCGGCATCTACCCAGGCGCCGTCACTCCAGCGCGCCGCCGGAATTTCCATCTGGAGAACGACGATATTCGGATAATCGGAGATCTCGCGCAGCGTCACGCGCGACGTCCGCAATTGCTCGGAGACGATCGGCCCTTCCACGAAGAGGATCGGATGCGTTTTCGAGAGCCGGGAATGGAATTGCTGCGGGCGCTGCCAGACCCAATCCCAGCCGAGATGGGAGTGCACGATGATAGGAAAATGCGTGCTTGCGCCCTCCCGGTGCAGCGTAATCGCCGTACCGGTTTGCTTCCTGCCACCGCGGCGGACGCCGCCTCGCGAGATCCTCTTCAGTTCCATCTGTGCGATGGATACGACACCAAAGAACAGAACGGATGTAGGTAGAAGCACGCGCTTGCAGGCCTCCACAATTCCGGAATTGAGGTGTGTTTCACAAACTACTGATGCAGGAGTTATTTGTGAATACCACCTGCCATCCGTTCGCTGCCTGAGAGAGCCTCAAATCAGGGTTTGGAGTACGTCGTCGTCGCGGTCGAAACGGCCCCTGCGCATTCCGTGTTGGTCAGGACGGGCAGCTTGTGATTCGTTGAGGTCGCGACGGGCCTATAGTAGCAACGGGAAAAATCCTGTGCTCCAAGTGAACACAAGCACTGTTGCTTTCCTGAATAACTTCGGGCTTCGGAGCGTAGGTAGCCGCGCGGCGGCCAATCGCCCAGTCAACCCAGGTGACAACGAGTGGAACTCACCGGCGGAAGCTTTCTCGCCCTCAAGCGTCCGCAGAGCCAGCAGCAAAGGCTCTACGCGTCAGACGCAATATCTCCGCGCGCTCGATTTACCATAGCCCCCTTTCGCTCGCGATGAAGGCGCCGCAAACACTCGAGGGTTTGCTCTGCTGTTGGGTTCCGCGAATCGTGTCAGGGAGTGGGCGAAATCAGAGGAGTCGGTGTCGCAACGGAACCACCGTTAGATATTTGACGTTTCGGCTAGCCGAGAAGCAGACGCCGCGCTTCTTGATCTCTGAGAAGCGCTCGCCAGCCCAAGCTCCTGCGGCTGCTGCAGATCGGCGACGAATCACGTCCCGAAGTGTTGCAGGCTGGTTGGGTCTTCGCTGTGGACACTTGCCTCTACCGCGTGATTCTGGGCAGCGAACATCATCGCAGATTCGGAAGTTAACGTGTTATATCTGAAACACTATATTGATATTAGGTTTCATATATGAAACACTCTCGTAATGCCAAATGCCAACTCGATACCGTTACCGGCCGCCCGAGCACTTCGCAAGCTAGGGCGTGAACTCGCGCTAGCGCGACGGAAGCGCGGCATTTCTACCGACGACATGGCAGCGCGCGCCTTCATTAGCCGCACCACCCTCTGGCGGTTGGAACGCGGAGATCCGGCAATCGTCTTAGGAACGGTTGCTACCGTGGCGTTTGTTCTGCAGTTACACGACCGCCTCGCAAATCTTGCAACCCCGCCGAGCGACGCGCTCGCGCTGAGCCTCGATGAGCGCCGGCTCCCACAGCGGATCCGCAAGTCGCGGAAATGAGCACCGAGGTCCACATTGATTGGGAAGGCGAAACTTATTTCGTCGGTCTGCTCCACGGTGCGCCACATAGCCCAAGCGTGACGTTCGAGTACGCGGCGGAGTGGCTGAACCGTCGCGGCGCGTTTGCAATCGACCCTACTGGGCTCCCTCTGCAGAGCGGTCCGCAGCACAGTGGGAGCCTTTTCGGCGCGATCCAAGACTGCGGCCCGGATCGTTGGGGTCGAGTCCTGATCGAACGCGCCGCTCGCAAAGGAATTCTCGACCAAAAACCGTATCAAGACATAGATTACGTGGTCGCGCTGGACGACACTTCGCGCATTGGCGCGCTCCGCTTTCGCTCTGACCCGAAAGGGCCATTCCTCGCGCCGCACGCTGGAAAGATCCCACCTATCGTGCAACTCGGCGCTTTCCTGAACGCGGCTGACGCCGTTCACGGGGAGAGCGAAACTGCCAAGGACCTGCGCTACTTGCTGGGCCAAGGATCTCCGCTGGGAGGAGCTCGCCCGAAGTCGGCCATACTCCTGCGCGACGGCCGCCTCGCGATCGCCAAGTTTCCCAAGCCAGACGACACGCGCGAAATCGCTGCCGGTGAGATCTTAGCCCTAACCCTGGCGGCGCGCGCCGGCATCCAAGTCGCAGAGCACCAACTCATCGCGGTTAATCACAGGTCAGTTTCGATAGTCGTTCGCTTCGACCGCGATGGCCCTCACCGGCTCCCGTTTCTCTCTGCGAACAGCCTGCTTGGCCTGCCGCCGGGAGAGCCGGGCGCTTACACGATGATCGCAGACGGCATCCGCCAGCTTGGGGACGACTTCGCGGGCGATCTGCGCGAACTCTGGCGTCGCCTCATCTTCTCGTTACTCGCAAGCAACTACGACGATCACCTGCGGAATCATGGCTTCCTCATGCGACGATCGGGCCGCTGGGCCCTGTCACCCGCGTATGACATGAATCCAGTGCCCGAGATAGATCGGACACAAACGCCGAAAACGGCGATTACCGAGGACCAGGAAGTGCCGACGATCGCCGTCGCGCTGGATGTAGCGAGCCGCTTCGGTCTTAAACCCGAAGAAGCCGTCGCTATCTTGCGGGATTGCGTCGTCGCTGTGGCAGCCTGGCGGAAAATCGGCAGGCAGCTTCGCATTCCCGCTTCAACCCTAAACGCCTACGCGACCGCTTTTGAACACCCGCTGATGGAGGAGGCGCAAAAAATTGCCTAATGGTTTGATTGCCAAGCCTCGCCCGCGCGCGCCAATCGCCTGCGACATGGACTCCAAACGCATCAGCACTGCTGGATGGCTACCGAGCCAAACGACACTTTTCACCAGGAACGTGACGTTCGGGCTCGGACGGGGTGAGGGAGGTTGCCAGGAGAGGGGCTTCTCGGCTGACATGTGCCCTGCGGTGGCCGGCCCGGTAAACACGTTTCGTATCAGACGCGCACGGCCGATCGCCACCAGCGCGCCACCGCTGAACGCGCGGCTAGCGCCTGCGGAATCGCCTCGAGTCGCTCCGTGACGGCCTTGGGGTTCGCTATGGATTAGGGTCCAGTCGAGCGAGGCTGGAGTCCTGCTACGCTCGTGTTTTCCACGGCGAGTGCGACGGATTCACGAAAATGGTAGCAAAATTCCTCGCACAACGGGAACATGAGCGGATCACGCATTCCCTCGCAAACGGGCCTATAGCTCAGCGGTAGAGCAGGGGACTCATGATCCGAAAACGGGTCGTTGCACCGTTATACGCCGGGCAAGAGTAGTGTGTCTCACGAGGGAAAATCGCTGCGCGCGCGTTTCATCAGTCACTCCTGTTTGGCTCCGCTTTCATCAAAAGGTAGCAAAATCGGCGCGTTGTTCCGCGGCTACGGATTTCTCGGCTCTGCGCAGGGGACGGCAGGTCTCAAACATTGTTGAAAATAGTCCTTCTGCGGCGGCTGAATGCGCCGCATTAGAAAGCTCATGGGTGATATGACGTCCGAATTTCCTTATGTGCTAGAGGCGCCCGTATTGCATGCTTTCGATCCCGACGACGGATCGACGGACGCCCTGCTCCGATCTCTCTACGAGCGAGGTCCGTGCCCATGCAAGGAAAGGCTGTTGAAGACCTGCGAGAGAGTGATCAGGGCCGATGAAAGTTGGGAGGAGGTCGTGTTAGCTCTCGCGAACGTCAAAAAACACAACCTTTGTCCAGAGCCTTTCGCTAAGTGGGCCAAAGGGTTCAATGCACTCACCACGAACCCGCAGCGGTATGTCCGGGCGGCGGAGCTTTTCGTGGAGATTGCTAAATTAGAGGCCGCAGTTTTCCTCCCGCTTCGTAATGAAGATCCGATGATCTACATGCCGCGCCCTCGGGTACCGGAAAGCGAACCTGACGCGCGGCCCTTCGCGTACGCGTCGATCGACATGGCGGTGAAGGTGAAGGCGTGGTGCGCGCCGACGCGTGCGATTGGGTTGCAGATGGTCAAGGCTGAAAAGACGAAAATCGAGGAACAACGCGCGGCGGAACAACTGGCGCGACTGGCGCGGAGCGCCGCCCGCAAAGCAGCCGCCGATGCAAAGAAGAATGCGACGACTCTTCAAAGCGGGTCTGCAGCCGGGAACAAGGTGCCCACCGCCAAGCATGCCCCCGTCGCGGCGGGCGGCACGTCCGCCGCGGAGGCGGCGGAAGAAGCTGCCGATAAAGCGCTCGCGGCTGCGCGCGATACGCTTGCGATCGCCAGTGACGTACTCACACAAGCGACGACTCGGATCACTGTAGGGAACGACACGTTCGCGATGGCGAAAACAGGTCTTTCGACGGCGCACGAGACTTTGGTAGCAGCGGATGCGGCGCTAGCGGCTTCCAGCAAAACTTTGAAACTGGCAAATGAAATGTGAGCGGCTTCTCGACGATGTGAACTTTTCCCACTCCCATCCCCGCGTTGCGGACGAGGTATCCCGAGTCGACACCAATCTGGAGCACACCGCGTAGGGTCCCGAGGGTGTTATTGTACCGACTGCCGCTGTAGAGGTTGGAGAAACGCGCTCCCCAATCCAGGCACTGGTGCTCGGTGATCTTGCGTGTATCGATCTCGGCCAATCCTGGCCAGGAACGCAACAGAGCCTCAATCGTCTGCTCGCGGTATTCCTTCGACGAACCTTTTGTGTTTACGGCCGTATCGACCGTGTGCCGGTAATCCTGCAATGCGTCGCCGAATGTCAGCACTTTTTTGGTGCTGCTCGACGGGGAGGCACCACGGTGAAGCCGCTTCTGATCCCGAAGTTTCTGCTCCGCGATCGAGCGCACCGTGGTCTCGAGTCGCTTCCTGACAGCTTGCCGTTGGCCTTAAAGTAGGCGTAATACTGACCGGTCGGACGATAAAGCTGGAGCCCGCGACGCTGGTTTTCTTCCAAGGAGAGCGAGATTTGGGACGGTCTTCGGCAGCGGAATCCGGCGGTGTATCGATGGTATTTGGTCGGATTCAACGAAAAAGGTAGCAAAGAAAGGTAGCAAAACACGAAAATGAGCGGAATGCAAAGCGTCGCTTTCGCTCGTAAACGGGCCTATAGCTCAGCGGTTAGAGCAGGGGACTCATAATCCCTTGGTCCCTGGTTCGAATCCAGGTGGGCCCAGCTTTCATCGTGTCAGCGAGCGGTCACCTGACCGCCTTTTTCCACAGCGTACTCATCGGGAAAATCGGGAATTTCATACCGAAATCACGATTTTCCCTTGGGAATCCGTTGACAATGCAGAGTGGCGTTTCAATACTGCGGGCGTGTTGAAAAAATTCATCCCGCAAAAGCTCCTGTCCTCGACGGGAGAAGGATCGTTAAGCGCGGGTTCTGATGACACGACGAACGCTCTGGCCCAGCGCGAAGAGCCGAGAACCTCACCACCAATCACCGATCACCAAAAACTTATGGCTGAACATTCTGGCAAAGACATCCTCTCGAGCGACGTTGAAATCAAAGGCTCGATCAAATTCCAAAAAGAGCTGCTCATCGACGGCAAGGTGGAAGGTGAGATCAATTCTGATGGCGTCCTGACGATCGGCGAAAACGCCGACATCCGCGGAGAGATCAAAACCAAATCGATCACCGTTTTCGGCAAGGTGCACGGCAACATCACCGTCGCCGAGCGCTGCGAGCTGAAACAGCGCTGCACGCTTCAGGGCGACCTGAAAGCTGCCCGCCTCGTGATCGAAGAAGGTGCGACCTTCATCGGCAAGTCCGAAGTGACCAGCACCGGCGCCAAGCCATCCGCGAACTCGCGCCCTGAGATCGTGCGCGACGAACCGGCTGCTCCCGCTCAAGTCGCTTTCGGTTCACGTTCCTAACGACAGCCGCTTTCGCCCCCGCGACCAGTGGCTAAGCCCGGCCCTGCTAAGCTCAGTGTGGAGTGTCCACACTGTGGCTTTAAGCAGATGGAGTATGCTGCCGCCAAGAGCACGATGTGCCGGCAGTGCGGCGGGGCGTTTTCGCCCGCGGTCCCGAAGGTCGAACTGCGGCTGCGTGCTCCTGCCCCGGTGGAGGAGCACGCCTCGGTCGCCAAGGAGCCGTCGCTGCTGAGCAAATTCGACGGTCTCTGGAGCAAGCAGCGGAGCTCGGTTGTCGAATGCTTCGACTGCAAAGCTAAAACCGAGGTGATCTCCGCCGCGAGCTCTACGAACTGCCCGAAGTGCAGCGCGCACCTCGATCTGAGCGATTACAAAATCAACACCATCTTCAGCCGTGCCATCCGCACCCACGGCGAAGTGCACGTCACCTCGAAGGGCGACCTTAGTAGTAGCAGTGTTGTTTGTCGCTCGGCTTTGATCGAGGGGAAGCTGCGAGGAAATCTGCATTGCATCGGGACCGCAACGATCAACTACAGCGGCAAGATTCCGGGCCGCCTCACCGCGGAGCACGTTCTGGTCGAGCGCAAGTCGGCGGTGCAATTTTTCCGAAAAGTCGTCGTGAAGAGCATCGAGATCCGCGGCCACATGGTCGGCGAAGTGGTGGCGGAGACGGTAGTGATTCACCGAAGTGCGTCACTGGACGGGGACGTTACCGCGAAATCAATCAGCGTGGAAAAAGGCGGCGTCTTCTCAGGTCAGCTGGTCATCGGCAGTAGCAGGTTGAAGCAGGCGGAACTTCTGCCGGAGACGAAGCCGGCCGCGGCGCCTAACGAGGAGTTGCTCCCCGGCATCGTTCCTCCGCTTCCCGCTACCTGAAGCCTTCGGGCTGAATGCGCAAAAAGCTGCTTCCGCGCAGTCCATACGACCGTCTGGGCGGGTATGTTCATCTGCCCCGTTTGATCGACAAGGCGAAGCTGCACCGCAAAGGTCTCCTCAATGGCTACAACTACAAGACGGTCGGCTTCGACAAGCATCTCCTCGCTTTCCTGAAGCTCAATCCCGACGCCTTCGAAGAAGCCGCAAACCGGCTCGATGATGACGCGGCCATTCTGAAGTGGATCGAAGAAAACGGCGCGAAGCACTCGCCCGAAGAGATTGAGGAATGGAACAGCGCAATGATATCGCGCTACCCCGATTCAGCGGTGAAGAAAGCGCGGTTCCTGCACGTCTTGAAAGAAGTTGGCGGCGAAGATCGGAAAGACATCCGCACCTACTTCGATCTCATCGAGTTCGACGAAGGCCGAAAAGTGTAGAGGCGTTTGTGTCAAACGCCGCTTTGCCAAAGGCGTTTGACACAAACGCCTCTACGACAC